>CAYNVN010000016.1:0-3882 GCA_964400655.1 uncultured Lentimicrobiaceae bacterium | reverse complement strand
CGTACCTCCCTCGAAATGACGGGGAAATAAATGAACGTCGTAGTTTTAACTCTAGGCACTCCACACTCTAGGCACTCCACACTTTAGGTACTCCACACTTCAAGTACTTTTGATTTATGATTGCAGATTTTTGATTTATGATTTTTGATTTGCCTGCCCGTCCGGCAGGCGGGCCTGACGGCGGTTCAAGGTTCAAAGTTTGAATGTTTAAAGTTTGAATGAACGACTTAGTTTTGGTTTTTTTGTTTTTGATTTTTTGAATTTAATTGTGATTTGGTGCTTGAATTTTGAAATTTACTCCAAGTACTCCACACTTTAGCTCACTCCAGGCACTTTAAAAAATCGAAATTATTATTAATCGGCGTTCACTGCAAGGTTTAAGTTTTTGCTATCTTTAAACCCTTATATTAAAAACATTTTTCATCTTAAAAAATACCCATGAATAAATCAGTTAGCTTAAAAACCACACTGTTAATGCTGGTTTTTTTATTGAGCATTACCGCAGTTGACGCTAAAAAGAAAAACAAAGACGAACAGAAAAAAGATCAGCTTGAGTCATCTGTTTTCAGTAGTTTTAAATGGCGCAGCATAGGGCCGGCCTTTGCCTCGGGACGTATTGCCGATTTTGCCGTTGACCCCCAAAACTTTGCCCGCTATTTTGTGGCGGTGGCATCGGGGCACATTTGGAAAACCACCAACGACGGCATTACCTATAAACCTGTTTTCGATCATCACGGCGTATATTCAATTGGTGCACTGGCAATGGATCCGAATAATCCGAATGTTTTATGGGCAGGCACCGGCGAAAACAATCATCAACGGGCAATCGGATATGGTAATGGCATTTACAAAAGCTGCGACGATGGTGCCACCTGGTCAAACATGGGGTTAAAAAATTCGCGCCAAATTGGCGAAATACTTATCGACCCGCGTAATTCGGATGTGGTATATGTTGCCGCCGAAGGTTCCATCTGGGGGCCAAACGAGGAGCGTGGTGTGTTTAAAACAACCGATGGAGGTAAAACGTGGGAAAAAGTGCTATTCATCAGCGAAAATACCGGCGTTGCCAATCTTTGTTTTGAACCCGGAAATCCCGATGTAATTTATGCAGGAGCCGAACAACGTCGCCGCCGGCAGTTTACCAAAATAGGTGGCGGACCCGAATCGGCTTTTTATAAATCTGTTGACGGGGGAAAAACATGGAATAAACTCACCAACGGTATTCCCGGTGTTGATAAGGGTGGCATGGAAATAGTAGTTGCCCCCTCCAACCCCAACGTGGTGTATGCCATGTTTGAAGCAACAAAACAAGGTGGAACCTACCGTTCCGACGACAGGGGAGCATCGTTTCATAAAGTAAGCAACCATTACAGCAGCGGCCAGTATTACTCGGAACTGGTTGTTGACCCCTATAATGAAAACAAAATATTTTCGCTGGAAACCATTTCCAAGGTTTCGGTTGATGGCGGAAAAACATGGAAAAACCTTGGAAACAATAAACGCCATGTTGACGATCATGCTTTGTGGATCGACAAAAATAACACCGACCACATGAACATTGGTTGCGATGGCGGTATTTACGAAACTTTCGACGGAGCTAAAACATGGATACACAAAACCACGCTGCCTGTTACCCAGTTCTATCGTGTGGGAGTTGACAACACCGAACCTTTTTATTGGGTTTACGGAGGCACTCAGGACAACAACAGCCTTGGCGGCCCCAGCCGCAACATTAAACGTAGCGGCGTTACCAGTTGCGAATGGGTAACCACCCTCGGGGGCGATGGCTTCTGGCAGGCCAGCGATCCGGATAATCCGGACATCGTTTATTCGGCCTATCAATACGGCAACATCTATCGTTACGACCGCAAATCGGGAGAAAAGATCAAAATAAAACCGGTTCCCGGAAAAGATGAACTAACTTTCAGATGGAACTGGGATGCTCCGTTCATCATAAGCCCTTTTAAAGGAACCAGGCTCTATATGGCAGCCAATAAAGTTTTTGTAAGCGAAGACCGGGGTAATTCATGGAAAGAGATTTCGGGCGACATTACCCGTAACGAAGACCGGAACCGGTTTAAAGTTATGGGAAAATACTGGCCTTCGAGTGCCGTGGCTAAAGATGTTTCAACATCACAATGGGGAACTGCGGTATCGCTGGCCGAATCGCCGGTTAAAGAGGGACTGATTTATGTAGGAAGCGATGACGGTGTTATTTCGGTTACCGAAGATGCCGGCAACCACTGGTCGAAAACAACAACCTTTGAGGGTGTTCCCGAATATACCTATGTAAGCGATATTTGTCCGTCGCGATTTAATGAAAATGTGGTATTCGCTTCGTTCAACAATTTAAAAAGCGACGACTTTAAACCCTACCTTTTAAAAAGCAGCGATAAAGGTAAAACATGGGTTTCCATTGCCGGCGATCTGCCCGAAAACGAAGTGATACACACCATTGTACAAGACCCGGTTAATAAAGATATGTTGTTTGTGGGTACCGAGTTAAGTTTTTATTTTACCCTTGACGGCGGCAACCACTGGATTAAACTCAGTTCCGGTTTGCCCGACATTGCCGTACGCGACATTGCCATACAGGAACGGGAAAACGACCTTGTAATTGCTACTTTTGGCCGCGGATTTTACATTCTTGACAACTATGCACCTTTAAGGGATATCAGCAAGGAAAAACTGGATACAGAACCTGCAATACTTTTTCCGGTAAAAGATGCTTTGATGTACGTTCAGGAAGGCGGCCGATACGGTGAAGGCTCGGCGGTTTATCATGCCAAAAACCCTCCGTTCGGTGCTGTTTTTACTTATTACGTAAATGATGTTCCGGAAACGCTGAAGCAACAAAGATTGAAAAAGGAGAAAGAACTTTTTAAAAAGAGCGAACCCATCCCGCAACCTACAAAAGAAGTGCTTGACAAAGAAAAAAATGAAATCGGTCCCTATCTGGTGTTCACCATTAAAAACAAACAGGGAACCATTGTACGGAGGCTGTATAAAAATGCGTCCAAAGGCATCGGAAAAATCACCTGGAACCTTCGATACATGAATCCTTCACCGGTACGACTGAAGGATAATAAGTATAACCCTGTGAAAAATGCCAACGACGGCATGTTTGCCCTTCCGGGAACTTATACCGTGGAGCTGTCGCTGGTTCATAACCAAAAAGACACCCTGCTTGCCGGTCCGGTTTCCTTTAATGCCAAGGTATTGAACAACACCACACTTCCGGCTCCCGACCGTAAAGCTCTGGATGCATTTTATCAGGAAATTGCCGAATTGTGGCGGGTAATGCAAGGAACGGAAGAGTACCTTAGAGAGATGCAAAAAAAGGCAGCTTATATACAACAAGCCATTCAATTTACCAACGATGCCACCGACGAAATGCGTAACAGTGCCCAATCATACGGCAAAGAACTTGAAGATATTGCTTTTATCTTTAACGGAACGCCCGCCAAAGCCAGTGCCGAAGAGGTTCCGCCGGAGGCTGTTGCCCTTAACGACCGTTTAAGCGATGCCGTTTGGACATCGTGGGGGTCAACCTCGGCACCAACGGGAGCTCAACTGCTTAGTGTAAGCATTATTAAAAGCAAACTCCCCGAATTGCAATCACGAATTGAAAAAGTTGCCGCCGGCTTAAAAGCTTTGGACAAACAACTCGACAATTTAAAAGCACCCTATTCTCCGGGACGCATGCCGAAATAGTGGTTGTTTTAAAATTTGTAAACCTTTTTGGTTGAGTAATCCGGAAAGGTTGAGAAGTTTAGAGGTTGAGAGGACTTAGGTTTAACTTGTTGCTCGTTGCTTGTTGCTGGGTGCTTGATGCTGGGTGCTGGGTGCTTGTTGCTCGTTACCCTGCCGCACAGCCCAACG
>CAYNVN010000015.1:0-10442 GCA_964400655.1 uncultured Lentimicrobiaceae bacterium | reverse complement strand
ATTAAAGTTTTTGATATCAACAATGGTATCGGAACGCATACGCTTATTTCGGAAGGACTGGCGTGGCCGGGTTCAACGGCGGTAACCACCGACTCACATGCCAACATACTGGGAGCCATCGGGGCTTTTGGGCAAGGCATGGGCGACAAAGATATTGCTGCGGCATTTCACCGTGGAAAAGTTTGGTTTAAAACCCCCGAAACCGTTAAAATAAATCTTACCGGTGATAAACCCGACAATGTTACCGCCAAGGATATTGTGCTGAACCTGTTGCATGAATTTGGTGCCAATAAGCTGCTTGGTTATGCCGTTGAGTTTTACGGCGATGCCGTTGACAAGCTTACCCTCGACCAGCGCATAACCATTGCTTCGATGGGAACCGAAATGGGAGTAATCATTTTGCTTTTCCCCCCAAACGATGCCGTAATGGAGTACTGCGAAGCAAGAACCGGTAAAAAACTTACAAAAATATCTGCGGATGACGATGCCGTATATGCGCAAACATTTAATATGGACATCAGTAAATTTGTACCCATGGTCAGCCGTCCTGGCAAACCGCACGATACCGTTGATATTCACGAAGCCGGCAAATCGAAAATCGATTCGGCTTTTATCGGAAGTTGTACCAACGGCCGTATGGAAGATATGCGTGCTGCTGCCGAAGTTTTGAAAGGAAGAAAAGTGGCTCCGGGTGTGGTACTTAAAATTGTTCCGTCAACCGATGAGGTTTGGCAGCAATGTCTTGATGAAGGATTGATGAAAATATTTAAGGAGGCGGGTGCGCTGGTTTCCAATGCCGGGTGTGCCGGATGTGCCGCCGGACAGGTGGGGCAAAACGGCCCGGGCGAAATAACCATTAGTACCGGAAACCGTAACTTCCCCGGTAAACAGGGAAAAGGAAGCGTTTATCTGGCTTCACCCGCATCGGTGGCTGCCTCGGCAGTGGCCGGATACATTACTACCGAAAATGAAATTCCGGATGAACCCGCTGTTTTCGATTATGAAGAACAGGAAGAGCGTATTCGTAAAGCCACGGAGGCGCAAAATAACAAACCGGCAGATGAAAAACCCGTGATCGTGGAAGGTAAAGTGTGGGTAATTGAAATGGATGATATCGACACCGATATGATATTTCATAACCGTTATCTGCAAATTACCGACATCAATCAAATGGGACAATACATTTTTGACAATCTGGAAGGTTACGAAGATTTTGCCAAAAACGTCAGACCCGGTGATATTGTGGTTACCGGAAAAAATTTCGGCGCGGGAAGCTCACGCCAACAGGCGGTTGACGGATTTAAAGCGCTTGGCGTTTCGGCCATTCTTGCCGAATCGTTTGGTGCCATTTACGAACGTAATGCCATTAATGCGGCCATGCCCATTTTGACCTATAACGATCTCTCTTCCATCGGGCTTGAAAACGGCGATACCATTCGTGTTAATTTTGAAACCGGTGAAATTGTAAATGTTACCAAAGGAAATAGAGGTGTTATCAATCCTTTTTCGGAGGTGCAAATGGAGATATATAAAAACGGAGGTCTGTTTTAACGGTTGTTTCCGGTAATGAAAGCAGGAGTTTGCCATGGCAAAAATTGAATGGAAACCGGGAAATATGCTCTATCCGCTGCCGGCGGTAATGGTGAGCTGCGGAACGAAGTCTGAAGATTACAACATTATCACGGTTTCGTGGACGGGCACCATCAATACCGACCCTCCGATGGTTTCGGTTTCCATCAGGAAAGAGCGGTACTCATATGAACTTATTAAAAATGCCGGCGAGTTTGTAATAAACCTTACCACCAAACAGCTTGCCGGGGCTGCCGACTGGTGCGGGGTGCGGTCGGGAAAAAATTTCAATAAATTTAAAGAAACGGGATTAACCCCGGTTCCCGCATCAAAAATTGATACTCCGCTCATTGCCGAATCGCCGGTAAACATCGAGTGCAGGGTTACAAAGGTTATTGACCTTGGTACACATCAAATGTTTTTGGCAAAGGTGGTGGCGGTAAATGTTGAAGAAAAATATCTCGACAAACAAACCGGCAAATTTGATTTGCGCCAAACCGACCCCATAGCCTATTTGCACGGCAGCTACTATGCCCTGGGAGAAAACCTCGGTCGTTTTGGCTTTTCGGTTCGTAAAAAGAAAGAAAAACGCAGGGATGCGGATAAAGAGATTTGATCATCTAAAACAATCAGGCCATGAAAAAAACAATTCTTGTTACGGGAAGCACCGACGGTATCGGGAAGCAAATTGCTTTTGAACTGGCTGCCATGGGGCATACGGTGATTATGCACGGGAAAAGAGAATCTTTCGGGAAAAAACTGGCCGAAATGTTTCGTCAGGAAACCGGAAACAACAACATTGTTTATTACAATGCCGACCTGAGCGATTTTGATGATATCAGGAGGTTTGCCGCATCGGTAAAACGTGATTTTTCCGTTCTTGATGTTTTACTAAGCAACGCCGGGGTTTTTATGAATGAGCGGATTATGCTTCCCAACGGCCTTGAAATGACATTTATGGTAAATCATCTTGCGGTATTTGCACTTACCCTTGATTTGTTGGAGATGGTCAAAAAATCGCCTGCCGGCAGGGTGGTCATTACAAGCTCCATGGCGCACTCTTCAAGCATCGACTTTAGCAACCTCAACGGCGAAAAGTATTGGGATTCGTACAACGCTTATTCGGTTTCGAAGCTGGAGAACATTTTGTTTGCATACAGGCTTCACCGGTTGTTGCGTGCTGAAAACAGTAAGGTAACGGTAAACGCTCTTCATCCGGGTGTTATCAGTACCAAGTTGCTACATGCAGGCTGGGGAATAGGAGGGGCCACGGTGCAGCATGGTGCATCCACATCGGTTTATCTCGCCACATCTGACGAGGTTGAAAATGTTAGCGGTAAATATTTTGTTAATAAAAGGACACAAAAGTCGGCGGCTTTTTCATACGACATTAAAGCTCAGGATAAACTTTGGCAGATCAGCGAAGGGTTGATGGCTTAAAGTTTGTTATCCGGTATTAATTTAAGTTTCCAATGAAAAATCATTTTGATGTTGTCATTGCGGCTTTTATGCGCGAAACCATGTTCAATACCGTGTTGCGGTTGTTTAAATCAAAGTATGTAAGCAACAAAATCAGTAAAGGGTTCTCCTGATGTTATTCAATTCCGCTTTTAATGATTTTTCCGTTTAAAATAATGGTATCCACTTTATTGGTGCCGTAATAATAGGGCATAAATTCAATGGTGGGAATCTCCTTTGTAATGTAAAGATTGGCTTTTTTGCCCGTGGCAATGCTTCCCAGCTGACTGCTTAAATCCATGGCATAAGCCGTATTAATGGTGGTTGCATTGATGGCTTCTTCGGGTAACAGTTTGTAGGCAATGCTTGCCATTGACAAGATAAATTGCATGTTACCCGATGGTGATGAGCCGGGATTAAAATCGGAGGCCATGGCAACAGGCAGTCCGGCATCAATCATTTTTCGTGCAGGAGCGTAAACCATCCCCAAAAAGAAAGCGGCACCCGGCAAAACAGTGGGCATGGTGTTGCTGTTCAGCAATGTGTTAATTTCATCTTCGCCAACATATTCAAGGTGGTCAACCGACAGTGCATTGTATTTAACACCTGCCTGTACACCTCCCGAATAATCCAGCTCGTTGGCATGTATTTTTCCTTGCAATCCGTATTGTAAACCCGCTTCCAGAATCCTTTCCGTATCTTCAACGGTAAAAAAGCCTTTGTCGCAAAAAACGTCGATATAATCGGCCAGCCCTTCCAGGGCAACCTGTGGTAACATCTCATTTATAACAAGGTCAACATATTCGGTTTGCCGGCCCCTGTACTCCAAAGGTACGGCATGTGCCCCGAGAAAAGTTGACTTGATGGTCAGCGGCGACATTTTTTTCAGCTTTTTAATTACCCGTAACATTTTAAGTTCCGCATCAAAAGAGAGGCCGTACCCGCTTTTTATTTCAACGGCTCCCGTTCCGTAAGTGATAATCTCGTTTAAACGTTTGAGGGCATCCTGCAGCAACTCTTCCTCACTTATCTCCTGCATCTTTTTGGCGGAGTTAAGAATGCCGCCGCCCCTTTTGGCAATCTCTTCGTACGAAAGCCCCTTTATTTTATCAACATATTCAATTTCGCGCGATGACGGATAAACCAGATGGGTGTGCGAATCGACAAACGAAGGAAAAACCATTTTTCCGGTGGCATCAATCACTTCAAACTCTTTACCGTTCCAAAAATATTGACTGTCCGAAAGGTTTTCCATCTTGCCGAAAGCAGCTATCTTTCCCTCTTCGATAAATAAGAAAGCATCGTCAATAGAGGTGATTTTCGACATATCGCTGCCTTTTACCATTGTTACGGGATTGTCTTCAACCTGTACCAGTTTCTTTATATTTTCAATTAACAGGGCCATGATTTTTTTTGAGCAAATGTAACCAAAAACCGTACAACCATTTATTAAACATTATTGTCATAAAAATATTATAAACCCGACACATCAACAATTGTTGACGGATGACGCAGGAAAGGCAGAAATATATTGGTTAAAGGATTGTTGAGATGTTTTGATTGTTGACAGCATTATTAGAAAAATTCTTCAACCAAAGACAATTATATTATTTTTGTGCGGAATTTATGTTAGAAACCAAAAAGTTTTACAAATGAACAAACATTTTACATTAGTGTTATTTGCACTTCTCATTTTTACATCCGGACTGTTTGCCAAGGATGTTGATCGTGCAAAGGCGGAGAAAGTTGCCGTTAATTTCTTTTATCAAAAGTCGAACCAATATGCCGGACAGATTAACTACTATGATATCAGTATTGTAGATGCGTACAAGGTTGACGAAGCCTATTATGTGGTTAATTTTGAAGATGGTTGGGTGCTGGTTGCTGCCGACGATGCCATGCCTCCGGTATTGGGCTATAATTACCATGGTATTTTTCCTTCCCCTCAACAAATGGATCAGAATTTTAAAAGCTGGATGACCGGTTATGTTGATGAAGTAAAATATATTAGAGAAAATAATATTACTGCTGATGCCGGTATTGCCGCACAGTGGGAAACCTATTCAACTGCTTCCGTTGAGCAGTTAAATTTAAAGGGTGACCGTGATGTTGACCCGTTGATCGACCCCATTGCATGGAATCAGGATGACCCGTGGAATTATGATTGTCCTGAAGATCCTGCAGGTCCGGGCGGACACGTTTATGTTGGTTGTGTTGCCACCGCTATGTCGATGATTATGTATTACTGGAGATATCCTCTGGTAGGTCAGGGACAAAAACAGTATTATCAGTCGCCTTACGGGGTTATCAAAGCCAATTTTGATACCACACATTATAACTGGGACGGAATGAAGAGCTATATTGACAACCGTAATATCTGGGATATCGCACTTATCGGATTTCATGCCGGTGTTTCGGTTGAAATGAACTACAGCCCCACAGGTTCGGGTTCGCAAAGTTCAAAAGTTCCCAATGCTTTGAAAAATAACTTCAGATATGGTAGTTCGGTTCAATTTCTGCAAAAAAACAATTATAACCAGTCGCAATGGGAAACCATGATGCAGGGTAACCTTAATGCCGGAAAACCGCTTTACTATTCGGGATTCAGTTCCGATGGCGGGCATGCTTTTGTTTGCGACGGCTATCAGGGAACAAATTATTATCATTTTAATTTTGGCTGGAGCGGAAACAGCAATGGTTATTATACCTTGCAAAGTGTTGGCGGGTTTAACCAAAATCAGGGGATGGTTCGTAACATTTATCCCGGTGATGCCAATTATCCTTATGTGGCAAGCGGCCCTGATACCCTGACTTTTAAAGCCGGTTCGTTTACCGACGGCAGCGGCCCTGTTGATGATTATCCTTCGGGAATGAACGCTTCATGGCTTATTTCACCTCAAACGGCTACCGATTCGATTACCAATATAACACTTCACTTTACAAAATTTGATACCGATCCAAGTGATATTTTAAAAATTTATGATGGTGCTTCAACCAGCGATCCGCTTATTGGTCAGTTTTCGGGAAGCAGCCTGCCTTCGGATATTACCATCGAGAATAAAGAAGTTTTAATAACATTTTCGTCAACAGGAAGTGCCCCCGGATTTAATATCGAATATACTACCAAAGCACCCACATGGTGTAGCGGAAATACCATTATCGAAGATGCAAACGGAACGGTTACCGATGGTTCGGTAAACGGTTTTTATTACAATAACGGATCAACCTGTATTTTTATCCTGCAGCATCCCGAAGCTGTTCAATATCATATTGACTTTACCGAATTTGCTACCGAGCCTGATGTGGATAAACTGGCTGTTTATGATGGAAGCAATAATTTAATTGGTGAATATTCGGGTTACGACCTGCCCCCTTCACTTACCATTCCTTCGAGTGCGGTTATTATGACCTGGGGAACCAATGTTACTATTAACGATCAGGGTTGGAGTTTCGATTTTACCGTTGACGGTGTGGGCGTTAACGAAAATGTTTACGAAAACCTCAGCGTTTACCCCAATCCTACAACAGGTATGGTAAACATTAACTTTGATGTGGAAAAGGCAAACGATGTAAAGGTTGTTATTTCAAATATTAACGGTCAGGTAGTTTACAGCGAAAATATCAACACATTAAACGGTGTTTACAAAAACAGCATCGACCTGAGCGGTCAGGCCAAAGGTGTTTATTTGTTAAGCATTGTTAGTAGCAAGGGTAAAACCGATAAAAAGATTGTTTTGCAATAAACTTTTCTAAGTTGATATATAAAAAAGGCTGTCCTGTTTTACGGGCAGCCTTTTTTTAATGGATGTAAGCGCCGTTTCTGTCTGTTTCGTGAACGGGAATTTGTAACTCTGAAAACGCATCTTTAATTGTCTTTGTTTTTTTTGAACAGGCCGGCAGGCTGATAACAACCTGCAGGGGCGAAAATGTTTTTAATAGTTTATCCGTATTAATGTTGCCGGGCGCTGTTATCCATAAAACATCAACCTTCAATGGTTTTGTTAACGGATGGAAGTTGTTGGTGCCCTCTTTCACGATTATCCGGTTGTTAAAAACAAAAATATTACCGTTGCCGTACAATGCGATGTTGTTTGGTTTTACAGGTAAACCAACAGAGGAGAAGTTCTTTTTCAGTCCGAAAGCTATTCTGCTGTTTTCGGTAAAGAAATCAATTTTGCGGGGGTCATTAATTAATGCGGAATCGCACAAAAGCAGATGGTTTTCGCCATTAATAAAATCGATGGCTGTATGATGATAACCCGCATCGTAAATAATTATTTTGTTTTGTGTTAATGTTTCATACCTATGAGATGTTTCAAAAATGATGAGCAGTAAAACGGTGCTTAATACCGGAATTGTAAATGCCGCTTTGCGTAAAACAATAAGATTGTAACCGAAGATCAGCATCAAATAGATGAGTATTACTTTTAATGCGGGAAAATATAAATCGTTTATTCCCGCTACAGGAAAGTTGCCGATTATAGAAATAAGGTAATTCATCAGGAAAATCATTCCCGACAATGCTGTGGCAATCCAACCTGAAATTACCGGAACCCACGAAAACAAAATAAACAACATTCCTGCTGAGATAATGATGGTTGAAAAAAGCATTATGATAAGGTTGCTCAATAAAAACCATACCGGAAAAAAGTGAAAATACATGGCGGCAACAGGGAAAGCTCCCGCCTGTGCTGCCATGGAGACTGCGGTTGCCGACCATAGTTTGTCGATAACAATGTTTTTAAAGTAAAAAAGCCTGTATAAAGGGCGGTAAAAAGTTACAATACCCAATACAGCCGCGTAGGAGAGCCGGAATCCGACATTGAACAGAAAACCGGGGTTGTAAACCAGCAAAAATACTGCCGACATGGCCAGGGTGTTGTAGGCATCTTTATCGCGTTCAATTTCGTTACCTATGATGATAAAGCTTATCATTACGGTGGCGCGCATAACCGAAGGTGCCATGCCCGTTAACAGGGCATACATCCAAACGGCCGCCAGTAAAACAGTTGTTTTAACTATTTTCTGTTTCCTGCTTTTGTTAAGAAATCCCAGTAAACTTGCCAAAACAAGATAAATCACCCCGACATGTAGTCCCGATACACACAATACATGCATGGCACCGGCCCGCTGATAGTTCTGTCTGATCTCGTCGTTCATTACATCATCATAACCCAATACGATGGCAGCGGCAACAGCATATTGTTCTCCCGTTAATCCGTTCTCCCGAAGGGCCTTAAGCGTTTTGTTACGCAACTTAAGGGCAAGTTCCGTTACAATATTGGGAGGATTGTTACCGATAATCTGGTAGCTGTTTGCCGGAATATATGCCACTAAACCGATACCTTTGGCTTTAAGAAAAAGTTTATAATTGAACTGATATGGGTTACCCGGAGCTTCCGGCGGTTTTAATGTGGCGCTAAAAATTATTTCATCGCCATAATTTAGTGCTTTATTGCCTTTTTTCTCAAGATAGATTACTGCTTTTTGAGGCAGGTTTGATTGTAGCGTATCAAAACGTTTTTTAATAATTACCATAGCTTTAATCGTTTTATCCGATGAGGATGGCTGGCTTGTAATGATTCCCAGGTAGGTTCCTCTTGTGGCGGTTTGTTGCCCCGGAACAGGTGGCAGGTTTGGCAGGGTTATTAGTATGCCTGTCAGGAAAAGGGCTGCGCCTGCAACGACTCCTTTTATTCTGTGTGCTGAATAGGAGAGCTTTTTGGGCAGCAGGATAACGGCAATAATCAGAAGTAAAATTATGGCTGCATAATAGGCAAAAAGGGGGACTTCCCTCACTGCGCCAAAATTGAATGCTACATAAATGCCGGAAGCGAGGAAAAGAAATATTCTTACAAATGGCCGTGCTGACCAGTACATGGTGAACCGGTTTTATTATAAAATCTTTTTTTCTGATTTACAATTATAAAAACCTGAGTTTTAACCCGGACTGTACATTTACTTTTTAACCACAAGTTTTTTTGTTACCGTTTTTTCGCCGGTGATTATGGAACAAAAATAGATGCCGTTTTGTAAAGTATGCACATCAATTTTTACTGGTGATTCTCCTTTTTCAATATTTATTTTTAGTGAAACCTCACCCAATAAGTTATAAATAACGATTGTTGCAGGATTTGGGTTGGGAAGCTTTACATAAACAAAACCGGATGCAGGATTGGGATAAACGGTAAATGTGTCGGAGTCGGTCACTTCTTCAACCGATATTATACCCTGATCCCAGCCCGCAAGGGTAGCCATCAGCCACCAAAAGGCGTTGCCTTTTAAAACGCAGTTAATTCTTGCTTCAACCGGACTGCTGCTGTGGGCACACTGGGTACAGTTATTCAGTACGTTTACATATTCGTGGCCGGGGTTGGCATTTACCCACTCTTCTCCCCAGTTGGGTCCATCCCATGGGTTGTTGCAGGTGGAGTCGTAATTGAGGCCGTCCAAAGCACACCACTCCATATAGTTTTGTAAAGCATCCGGGTCATAGCTCTCTATATCGGCAAAATCGAAAAGTATTTTATTATTGTCGATGCAATAGTTGCGGATTAGGTTGTTCATTTCATTCAGGTTGCCGTTTGTTCCGCTGCCGTCGAGATGTCCGGTCATGTAAACAAATTTAACATCGGGGTAAGTTGTTTCCAAATCCGACATTGCATTCAGATAAGTGTATATTCCTGTGGAATCATTATCGCTAACTCCACCGCACCACGACCACATAACCACGTTTCTGTTGCAAATGGGGTCGTTAAGAATTTCAATGGTGGCATCCTTCCATGCCAGATCGCCGTTATGGCCCAGGTCGGGGGCACCGGGCATGCCGTAATCGTTCAAAAAAACCGATGTGTCAAGTCCGTAACCCGAAGCAGTGTAAAAGTAAACCCCTCCGTAAGTTGTTTCAATTGCCTCAATTCCGCTTACAAGCTGACTTCCGTGTGAGGTGTGCTGATACGTTACTTTGAGTTTTGCTTTTGCCGAGTCGATACGGTTTTCGGGTATGACAGACAGGTCGGTACAGTTGTGATCAATAATTATTCCTTGAGAAAACCCGTTTGGGAATATAAAAGTAATAAAAACAATAAGCAGATATAATTTCTTCATAGTGTGTTTGTTTTGTGGTTGGGTGTTTCCAAATATACTAAAAATTTTGTTTTTGTCAAATGAAAATTACTAAGAATTTGGTGTTCAGGGTTTGAAAGTTCAGAGGTTCAAGGTTTGAGATTCAAAGTTTGGAAGTTTGAACAGCAAAGACGTAGAGGCGCAAAGGCGCGAAGCGAACCTTTTCGGTCGAACGAAGGTTTGCGGGGGGAGTCCGGAAAGGTTGAGAGGTTTGACTGGTTGCTGGTTGCTAGAGATGCTTGTTCCCCTCTATCGCGAGCTCCGTCGTCATCCCGAAGGAGGCACGACTG
>CAYNVN010000014.1:0-34527 GCA_964400655.1 uncultured Lentimicrobiaceae bacterium | reverse complement strand
CCCCCGAAGCAACTTACCCATTTTTCGGTTAATTGTTGTGCAAAGCTGTTGGTTGCCGTTAAACCCGATAATAACAGAACAAATATTTTAAACATTTTTTTCATGGCGGAAGTATGGTTTTGTGAATGTGCTTTCTTTTCAAAGATACTTATTAATTTATTAATGAAAGTTTGGTGTTTATTTTTTAATGATGACGATTTCCTGTCTTTATGAAAAATGTAAAATAATTTAATCGGGTTTTTAATATTGCACTATGTTGAATGTGCTTGCGGCAAAAATTTCTTATCTAATTTTATTATAGTAAATACATATTTCAACCAAAGCATTTGGCAAGGTGCGTAATTACGGGAAACAACCTTAAAAAGCTATAAATTCTGTTAATTACTATTGATAAAGAGAAGCCAAATGCTAACTTTGCCGGCTAAACGGTTAAAGGAATGAAAAGAGGAATCATTATTTTAAGTGTTATCCTTTTCAGCATATTTTCATACGGACAGAATGGTTTGTCGGGACGGATTACCGATAAAACGGACAACACACCACTGGTTGGGGCCAATGTTTATTTTCCGGAACTTTCAAAGGGGGTGGTTTCCGATAAAGAGGGAAAATTTTTAATTGAAAAACTTCCCAAAGGCGAACAACTGCTTACCGTTTCGTTTATCGGTTACAAAACCGAAATACGAAAAATTGTAATTACCGCCGGCCGTCAAACCCTTGATGTTGCACTAAGTCCGTTGGTGGTTCAGGGAGAAGAGGTTGTGATTTCGGGTAATTTTGCCGGTTCGCAACATGTAAATACCGTAAAAATAAGCACCCTCAAAAGCAGGACGTTACAAAATGTTGCCACGCCGTCGTTTATAAAAGCCATTACGGCTGTTCCCGGCGTTGACATGATATCGAAAGGGCCGGGTATCGGAACCCCGGTTATCAGGGGGCTTTCAACCAGCAATATATTGTTTTTAAACAATGGGATTCCCATGGAAAACTTTCAGTTTTCGGTTGATCATCCCTATATGGTTAACCAGTCGGGTGTTGGAAAAGTGGAGGTGTTAAAAGGGCCTGCTTCGTTGTTATACGGTTCGGGGGCTGTTGGAGGCATTATCAATATTATACCCAAAGTACCGCTTCCCGAAGGAGAAATAAAAGGCGAGGCATCATTTAATTATTATTCAAATACTCAGGGGTTAAAAGGAAATATCGGTTTACGGGGAACCAATAAAAATATTATTTGGGGGATAACGGGCAATGTTAATTCAAACAAAGATTATGTTGACGGCAACGGTAAACAGGTGGTTAATTCCAGATTTAACACAAGCGGCATTAAGGCCGATGCCGGACTTATCAATAAGCTCGGGTCGTTTAGAATTTTTACGGAGTTTAGTAATAACAAACTGGGTTTAACGGTACCGCCGTCAATACAGAAGGTAAACAACAACGACAGGAAAAATCAAATCTGGTATCAGGATCTTTCCGATTTTCTGATCCATTCTCAAAATAAAATATGGACGGGAAAGTTTAAAACCTATGTTGATGCGGCATGGCAACAAAACCACCGGTTGTTGCAAACCGACCCCGATAACCCCTTTTATACGGCGGTGGATATGTTGCTTAACTCGGTACATTACAGTGCGAAAACCACTTTTCCGGTAAAGGGAGGCTTTAAGGTTTCCTCGGGGTTTCAGGGAATGTGGCAGAACAATAAAAACGGAGATGCTCCCAACCATGTGCTTCCCGATGCCACCATTAATGAGTTGTCGGCTTTTGTGCTGGGGCAGTTTCAAACCGAAAAATTAAACATCGAAACCGGCATACGTTATACCTACTACAATGTTGCGGTTCCCGAACAACCCAAAAGCGGAGCGGAGTTTCCTTTAATGGGGCCGCTAAACCGAACCTACAACAACGTAAGTTTTTCGCTTGGAGCCACATGGCATCTTTCCCGTACGCTGTTGCTGCGGGCCAATCTGGCATCGGCTTTCCGCAGCCCGAACCTTGCCGAACTTACGCAAAACGGTATTCACGGCACCCGTTATGAGGTTGGAAATCCCGATTTGGAAACGCAACGCAATACCGAAGCCGACTTGGGCCTTCATCTGCACACCATTCATACAACTCTTGATGTTTCCGGATTTTATAATTTCGTTAACAATTACATATACCTTAGTCCTTCGTCCGACACAACAGCTACAGGTTTACCTGTTTATTACTATTTGCAGGATACGGCAACATTGTACGGCGGAGAAGCGAAACTTCATATCCATCCGCATCCCGTACACTGGTTACATATTTTGGCTAAATGGTCGTATGTTATCGGAAAAAAAACCGACGGAGCATATTTGCCTTTTATTCCCGCCCAAAAATTCAGGTTTGAAGTTAAATTACAAAAAAACAGTTGGTCGGTATTTAAGAACAGCTATGTTAAAGTGGGTACCGATATTGCGCTGGCACAAAACAATCCGGCGCAGTTTGAAACTTCAACCGACGGCTATGCTTTGCTGGATGCAGGCATCGGTACGGGTATTAAAACAGGAAAACAGATAATAACAATTAGTATCACCGGCAGTAATCTTTTTAATAAAGCCTATAAAGATCATCTTTCCACCTTAAAGCCTCTTGGTATTTGCAATTCGGGGCGCAACATTGCCCTGTCGGTTGTAATTCCCATAGGAGTTAAAAACTGAACGGTTTTGTGTTGACATCCTCCCATACAACGATGTATCACTGTTTATTGTCATAGTACATTATTATATTATTACTTTTGTCGTTTTATAACCCGTAATTATGAAATTAACCTTTACACTCTCCTTTGCCAAAGTTGTATTTTTGGCATTATTTGGTCTGTTTGCCTTTAATGTAACGGCCCGCACCATTAAAACAACCCAACAGGGTAAATCGTCGCTGGTACTAACCGGAAAAACCGATTTAAAACTACAACTGACAAACAATGTAGGATTTTTAAAATTTGTTTTTGTAGAAACGGAAAAGGGAACCTTTGCCCGTATCAGGGTTGACGGTTATGCAAAATCACAAAATATCGGTAACCCCGAAATGCCCGTTAAGGGAAAACTTATTGAAGTGCCTTACGGTGCCAAACCAAAAGTTATTGTACAAAGTTACGACCTTAAGGAGTATAAACTTGCCGATTATGGGGTGCCTTACCAAATCATTCCTTGTCAGGGCCCGCAATCCAAA
The DNA here is from genome assembly GCA_964400655.1 of uncultured Lentimicrobiaceae bacterium. Taxonomy (GTDB): domain Bacteria; phylum Bacteroidota; class Bacteroidia; order Bacteroidales; family F082; genus B16-G9. Next base: position 31,335 of record CAYNVN010000014.1, on the reverse strand, counting down.
TGCGGAACAAATGAATTTGTTTGGAATAAAGATCGATACCAAACCGACGCTTTTACCGATACCCGTTTGGTTTCAGTTGATGTGTTGGGGCAGATGCGTGCCGTTAATATTGGCCGGATCAATATAAATCCCGTTCAATACAACCCGAAAACCGGAATCATCAGGGTTTATGAAAACCTTAAGTTTGAAATAACTTTTGAAGGTGCCGATCTGGCAAAAACCAACCGGTTAAAAGAGCGTTACTACTCACCCTATTTTAATGCAACTTACAAATTGTTAATGAACTACTCCGAACCCGTTTCGAGAGAAAATTTAACACAATATCCGGTTAAATATGCCATTGTTGCCGATCGTATGTTTGAAGAGCAGTTGCAATCGTTTATTGATTGGAAAACAAAAAAAGGATTTACCGTAGTGACAGGTTATACCGATGTGATAGGCAACACCAAAGAGGCCATTAAAGCCTGGTTACAGGATTTGTATAACAACGGAACGGCCGACGATCCGGCTCCTTCGTTTGCGCTTTTTGTGGGCGATATTGCACAGGTGGATGTATGGGATAATGGCAACGGCGTAACCGACCGCAACAGTTGTGAGTTTACCGGCGACCTTTTTCCCGAGATGTTTTACGGCAGGTTTTCGGCGGAAGACACCGCCCAGCTTCAGCCCTATATTGATAAAACGCTGGAGTATGAGCAATACAACATGCCGCAACCGGCTTATCTCGATACCGTTGTTATGATTGCCGGAATGGATGGAAGCGGACATGGAAACGACTGGGGAAACGGACAAATTAACTATGGAACCATCAACTATTTTAACGAAGCACACAATATTTTTTCGCATACCTATCTCTATCCCGAATCGGGAAACCATTCGGCCGACATCATTCAAAATATTAGTGACGGCGTTGCCTTTGCCAACTATACGGCACACGGAAGCCCGGCAGGGTGGGCCGACCCGTCGTTTACCATTTCCGACATTCCCACACTCGAAAACCAAAGTCAGTATGGCTTGCTTATAGGAAACTGCTGCTCCACTTCGGAATTTCAAACCGACTGTTTTGCCGAAGAGATTGTTAGAGCCCCGAATAAAGGTGCCATCGGTTACATTGGCGGTTCCAACAGTACTTATTGGGACGAAGATTATTATTTTGGAGTGGGCGTGGGTACCATTTCGGAAAACCCGCCTCCTTACGAAGAAACCGGCCTTGGTAACTACGACCGTGCTTTTCACGATCATGGCGAACTGTTCGGCGAGTGGTACACCACCATGGATCAGCATGTTTTTGCAGGCAACCTTGCCGTTAGTGAAAGCGGTTCCGATGCCCAATCATACTACTGGGATATATACAATTTAATGGGCGACCCGTCGCTGATGATCTATTACTCGGTTCCCGACCAGATGACGGTTACGGCTCCGGCAGTTATTTTGCTGGGACAAAATTCCATAACCGTTACCGCTGCACCATACGCTTATGTTGCCCTTTCGATGAACGGTAACCTGAAAACGGCGGTACTTGCCGATTCGCTGGGTAATGCCGAGCTTATTTTCGACCCTTTTACCACTCCGGGTGATGCCGACCTTGTTATTACCGCACAGAATTATCAACCCGATATTTCAACCATTCCGGTTATTCCGGCTGACGGGCCATTTGTTACATACCAAAGTCACTGGGTAAATGATACCACCAACGGAAACGGTAACGGACAGATAGATTTTGGCGAGGAGGTACGCTTTTCGGTTTATATGGAAAATGTGGGTAACGACGACGCAAATGATGTTATGGTTACGCTGTCGGTTGAAAACGACCCCTATATTACTTTGCAGGACAGTACGGAAAATTACGGAACCATTGCTGCACACGATTCGGTTTTGGTACAGGATGCTTTTCAGATTTTGGTTGCTTCAAATGTACCCGACGGACACCTTATTCACTGTTATCTCACATCGGTTTACGGCGACGATACAACGGTTTCGGCATTTACCGAAATGGCATTCGCTCCCGGTTTGGAAATTAACTCGTTTGTAATTGATGATGCCACCGGAAACAATAACGGAAAACTGGATCCGGGCGAAACGGTAAATTTCCTGTTGGAACTTAAAAATAACGGAGGAGCTCCGGCATCCAATGTTATGGCCATGCTTTCGTCGGCAAACGAATACATTACGGTTAACACTTCCACGCTCCCTTACGGCAATATGGAACCCGATTCGAGCAAAACGGCATCATACAGTGTTACGGCATCGCCCGACACTCCCGATGCCACGGATGCCCTGTTTAATTTTAACTGGATTGCCGATAACGATTACAGCGGAGCCGACAGTTTCAATGTGATAATCGGTCAAAAACCGGTGGTGGTCATCAATTTGGCTGAGGAAACCATCTCGCCCGATTCTATTGTAAAGTGTCTTGATATTCTTTCAACCCCGTCAGATGTTACCGGCTCCGTTCCCGAAAACCTCGATGATTATAAATGTGCATTTGTATGTTTGGGTGTGTATAATAGCAATCATGTACTTACCAATGAAGAAGGCGATATGTTGGCTGATTATCTGAATAACGGAGGACGTTTGTATATGGAAGGGGGCGATACCTGGTATTTTGATGCCTCCACTCCCGTGCACCCGATGTTCCACATTGTGGGTACTGATGATGGTTCCGACGACCTGAGCGTAATTGCCGGCGACGAAAATAATTTTATGGCAAATTATTCATTTACTTACGACGGTGCAAACAACTATATCGATCATATAGATACCGACGACACTTCCAAACTATTGCTGTTTAACACTTCGCCCGTTTTAAATACAGCCATCAGTTTTGAAAACAGCCTCTATAAAACCATTGGCTCCTCCTTCGAATTTGGCGGTTTGGTTGACAACAATATCTGTAATAAAGCAGGTTATATGGCCGAAATACTGTCGTTTTTTGACGTTTCGTACATGTGGACGGGAATAGATAATAACCGGCAGGAAAATTCAGAAGTGATGATTTACCCCAATCCTGTCAGCGAATGGCTGCATATCCGCTTTGAAACAAAAGCAGGTAGCAACGGAGCTGTTGAAATTTATGACATGACAGGCCGTAAAATGTTGAGTAAAAAACAATTGTTTAAAAAAGGCATGAATAATATTAATTTAAATATTGCCGGTTTGACAAATGGTATTTATTCGGTCAATATTTTATCGGGGGGCAACATTGTATCAAAGTTGATTGTCATATCAAAATAGAGGCCGTTAAAACAGGTCTGTATAGTATTAATCATTTTTGAATGATCTAAATAAACGTGTTATGAGATATTTATTGTTTACCATTGTTTTTCTTTTTGGGATGGAAACTTTTGCTTCGGGTGAGTGGATAAACGTTACCGCTTCTGCTCCTTCAAAGCCTCAGGTTTCATTGATTGCAGCCGACGGCACTCAGTCAACGGTTCATTTGAAGGTTGACGGGTTTTGGAAATCGGAAGTGCAAACCTCCGAAGGTGCGGCATGGCTGATAGATTTGGGAAATAACGTACGAAATCTTGATAAAGGAGCTCCCGCACTTCCTTATGTTTCAACTTCGCTTATTATTCCCGATATGTCGAAAATGAAGGTGGAAGTTATTTCGTCACAGTTTAAAGAGTTCAAAAATGTTTTAATAGCCCCTTCAAAAGGAAACCTCTACCGGGATATTGACCCGGCTACGGTTCCTTATGAATTTGGAGAGGAATATGGGTGGAATACCGATTATCCGGGAACGATTGCCCGTTTGAACGAACCTTATATTATTAGAGATTACCGGGGAGTTGCTTTGTGGATAAATCCGTTTCAATACAACCCCGTAACCAAAACCCTGAAAGTATATTACGATATAGAGGTAAAAGTGTCGGAAGCAGGTACTGCCGAAATCAATCCGCTGGTGCGCACCAAACCGTTGGATAAAATTGACAGCCGGTTTAACCGTATCTATAAAACCCATTTCCTCAATTATCAAAAGGGAAACCGTTACACCCCTGTTGAGGAACACGGTAATATGCTGATTATCTCCTACGGCGATTTTATGGATGAAATGGACCCGTTTGTTACCTGGAAAACACAATGCGGAACCCATGTTGATATGGTAAGTATCGACTCGGTGGGAAATACGGCACCGGCCATTAAACAGTATGTTACCAATTACTACAACGATAACGGCCTTACCTTTTTACTGCTGGTAGGAGATGCTCCTCAGGTACACACCAGCAGTGTGGCCGGAAACGATTCGGATAACGATTATACCTATATTGAAGGAAACGATCATTATCCCGACCTGTTCTGCGGCAGGTTTTCGGCCGAAACCGAAAGTCAGGTTACCACACAGGTTAACAGAATGATTGATTACGAAAAAACACCAATGGTGAGCGATACAACCTGGTTTACACAGTGCCTCGGTATTGCTTCCAATCAGGGTACCGGCGATGACGGTGAGTACGATTGGGAGCATGTTCGTAACATTCAACAAAACAAACTGCTGCCTTATACCTATCTTTACGACTATGAGCTTTACGATGGTACCCATGGCGGACACGACGAACCGGGAGACCCATGGCCGGCAGATGTGAGCGATGCCGTTAACGACGGAGTGACCATTATAAACTACTGTGGTCACGGTAGTATCACCAGTTGGTCAACTACCGGTTTTAGCAATTGGGATGTGAACAATCTTACCAATGCGGGAAACCTTCCGTTTATTTTTTCGGTAGCCTGTGTTAACGGAAATTTTAAAAACAACACCTGCTTTGCCGAAGCATGGCTGCGAGCCACCGATAACTTCGGAAATCCGACGGGAGCCGTTTGTACCATTATGTCAACCATTAATCAAAGCTGGGACCCGCCAATGTGCGGTCAGGATGCCATGAACGATATTTTGGTTGAAACCTATCCCGATAATATTAAGCGAACCTTTGGCGGTGTTACCATGAACGGATGTATGGAGATGAATGACACTTACGGTTCGGCAGGTTATAAAATGACCGATACATGGACCATTTTTGGCGACCCGTCGTTGATGTTGCGAACAGCATACCCCGATGATATCGCAGTTACCAATCCTTCAATGCTTATGGTTGGCGATACATCCATGGAGTTTACCTGTAATGTTGACGGAGCCATTGCCACCCTTAGCATGGATGGCGAAATACTGGGATCGGTTACCGTGTCGGGCGATACCAATACCATTAATTTTACATCACCACTTTCATCAACAGGTAGTGCCGACTTTGTGGTAATAGCCTATAACCATGTGCCCTATATCGACTCAATAGAAATCGTTAGCGGAAATACTCCCTTTATCCAATATGTTAACAATGCCATTAACGATTCGTTGGGAAATAACAATCAGATGGTTGATTATAACGAAGATGTCTTTATGACGGTTTATCTTGAAAACACAGGTATGGTTGATGCCGTTGATCTTATCTCAAATATTTCAACATCTTCACCTTATGTAACCATTACCGATACTACCGAAAATTACGGAACAGTTGCTCCCGGCGATACCGTGGGTATTTACAACGGATATCGTTTTACGGTTGCCGATTCGGTTCCGGATATGGCCGAAATAAATTTTGATATCGAAGCTTACGATACTTCGGGTATAACCTGGAATATGGGCTTTTCGGTTATCGCCCATGCTCCGGTTTTACAATATGTATTTTATGAAATAGATGACAGTACCACCGGTAACGGTAACGGACGCTTAGATGCCGGCGAAACCGCATCCATGAAAGTTTATATTGCCAATGCCGGCTCCGCAAAAGCCTTTAACGTTGATGCGGTTTTAACGGGTGACGAAGAGTGGATTACCATTCAAAACAGTACCATGACCTATGGCGATATGGATGCCGGCGATACTGTCATGGCGGTTTATACGGTTACTGCCGATGCCGATGCCCCGGAGGGCCTGCTGGTATGGTTCGATATAAATATGAGTGCCGATTTCAATATTACGGGAAATGGTAAATTCCCGGTTGTTGTAGGACCAAAACCGGTGGTTATCATTAAACTGGCTCCTACTTTGTCGGCCGACAGCCTTATGGCATCTCTTGCCGAACTGTCGCTCTCGGGTCAGGTGATGGATTCCATACCGGATAACATTAACGATTACAAAGCAGCTTTTGTACTGCTTGGCGTGTTCAGCAACAATCATGTTTTAACGGAAAATGAGGGACAACAGCTGGCCGATTACCTGAATAACGGCGGTAAACTTTATATGGAAGGCGGCGATACATGGGCTGTTGATAGCCCCACTGCAGTACACCCCATGTTCTCTATTGAAGGTGTGGAAGATGGTTCAAACGACTTGAATACCGTTACAGGTGATGAGGCTACCTTTATGGAAGGTTATATTTTTCAATATCAGGGGGCAAATAACTACATCGACCGTATAGCTCCTCTGGATAAAGCATTTGCAATATTGACCAATATGAATCCGGGTTATGATGCTGCCATTGCAAACATTGAAAATAACTATCGTACCATCGGCGCTTCGTTTGAGTATGGCGGACTGGTTGACAATGATGTTTGCAACAAAACCGGATACCTTGCCGAAATGCTCAGTTTCTTTGGCGTTCCTTATATCTGGACGGGAACAGTTGATGCCAAAGAGGAGCAGGCGGAGGTAAGGGCATACCCCAACCCGTTTAACGGAACCATCCATTTTGATTTATATAATGTTTCGGGAAAAACGGCAACGCTTTCGGTTTTCGACCTGATGGGAAGAGTTGTTTACACCACCACAACAAACCGTTTATCCGGCAATGTTCGTTTTAACTGGAATGCTGCCGGCAACGGAGTAAAACAGGGGGTATATTTTTATGCTGTATCTTCGGGAAACAGCCGGACAACAGGTAAAATTATCTATACCCGATAAGCATGTAAAACCAAAACTTAAATTTTGAATCTGATAGTAAGATTTACCGGGTTTTTAAAGCGGATACTGCCTTCACCATTCAGTATTGCGGTAATTCTTACCTATCTTACTTTTATACTTGCGTGGTGGCTCACACCTGACGATTCGGATGCTCCCCGACTGCTTACCCTTACGGGATACTGGGCCAAAGGATTTTGGGAGTTGCTTGCCTTTTCGATGCAAATGATGCTGATTTTGGTACTGGGCTATGTGCTGGCACTTACCAAACCGGTGAACGCATTGATAAGTAAGCTCTCTTTAAACATTACAACCACTGCATCGGCTGCCTTTTGGGTTACGTTGTTAACATTGCTGTTTGGTTTTCTGAACTGGGGGCTCGGTTTGATTTTCGGGGCGGTGTTTGCCCGTAAACTTGCCGAAAGTTTTTCGGAACGAAAGTTAAAATTCAACTATCCGTTGATTGGTGCCGCGGGCTACTCGGGTTTAATGGTATGGCATGGCGGTTTTTCGGGCTCGGCTCCTTTAAAAGTTGCCGAACAGGGTCACTTTCTGGCAGACAAAACCGGAGTGATACCGCTTGGAGAAACGTTGCTCTCGCCCATGAATATTACCGTTGCACTGACACTGTTAATTTTATTGCCATTGGTAATGTATTATATGGCAGGTAAAAACAAAGGTGCGGTTCCGGCAATTCAATCGCAGGCGGAAAATGTTTTGAAAAATGAAAAGGTTACGGGTGCCGACAGGCTGGATCGTTCAGGATGGTTTTCGCTTTTATTCGGTTCAACACTTTTAATAACCGCTGTATATCTTGCCATAAAGGCAGGTGATTTGAGTTTTATCAATCTGAATTTTATCAATTTTACGCTTTTTGCACTGGGAGTACTGCTAACACCCAACATTCATACTTTTACCGCTTATGTTGCCAAATCAATTGGTGCTGCATCAGGTATTTTGATACAGTTCCCGTTATATGCCGGTATTATGGGGATTATGAAGTACTCGGGACTGTTTTTGGTTTTTACCGATTTTTTCGTTCAAATTTCAAACGCCGCCACATTGCCCTTGCTTACTTTAATCAGTGCGGGAATTGTTAATTTCTTTGTGCCCAGCGGAGGGGGCCAGTGGGCTGTTCAGGGGCCGGTAATTGTTGAAGCGGCCCGGCAGCTTGGTGTACCTGTTTCAAAAATAGTGATGGCGCTGGCTTACGGCGACGAGTGGACCAATATGCTACAACCCTTTTGGGCATTGCCTTTGCTGGGCATCACCGGTTTAAAAGCCAAAGATATTGTTCCTTATACTTTTGTGCTGTTCCTTGCCGGAGGCTTTGTGTTTGCCCTGTTTTTACTAATATTTTAGTTTTTCCCCTTTCAGGGTAAAACATAAAAAAATACGGCGATAAAGTGAGCCAGACTTCCCAGCAGTACCCATATATGGAAAATGGCGTGATTATAGGGCATTTTATTAAGCATATAAAAAACGGCTCCTATTGAATAGGATATGCCACCACCCAGCAACCACCACAATCCGCCGGTGGCAAGATGTTCGTTCATGGGTTTGATGGCAACAATAATCAGCCAGCCCATTAAAACGTAAATAACCGCCGAAACAAGATCGTATTTCCCAATAAAGAGGATTTTAAATATGATACCGCCAATGGCCAGTCCCCAAATAATGCCCAGCAGACTCCAGCCCCAGGGGCCGTGAAGGGTTACCAGTAAAAATGGGGTATAAGTTCCCGCAATCAGCACATAAATGGATGAATGGTCAAAAATATTGAGCTTGTTTCTCGTTTTCTGCTCTTTCGCCATATGATAAAGGGTTGAAGCAAGGTACAGCACAACCAGACTTGCGCCGTATATGCTAAAACTTACAATGTGCCACACGTTACCTTTTAAGGCCGCAAAAACTACCAACAGCACCAACGCTGCAATGCTCAGTAAAAACCCCAGTCCGTGGGTAACAACATTTAAAATCTCTTCCGTTTTCGGGTATTTGCGGGCATTGTAACTCATAGGTATTCTTTACAAAGACAATATGTTCAGTTAACGCAATTAAAACGCAATTGGTATTTGACCTGCCGATAAAAAAACCGGATTCATAAAATAATCCGGTTGTTAAAAACGTGTCGATATTTTTTATTGCGGTTACCGGTTATTTACCGTTATAAACGCCCGGTGTTTCAGGCACCTTCGGCTTGTTAAATAATTTGTCATCAACGGGAGCATTGTATTTAACCGATGTTATCTCCATGGTTTGGTTTACATGTCCGTTGCTTATTACTTTAATGCTGTGGGCAAACAAAAAATCGCCGTCTTTCCGGTAGTTACTGAATAATTTTTCGGTTTCAACATGTTGACCTTTTATGTTTTTAACCGATTTGGTTTTTAACAAAACAAATTTTTTCGCATCAATGTAGTAATAGGTTACGCTGCTGTCTTTCGAGGTTAGTTTAAGCTGGTAAACATCGGTATCTCCCATTTTTTCTTTGCTCATCAAAACAACTTTGTTTCCTTTTTGTTTCCAGTTGTAAAGCGGCCCTTCAAAATCGGTTTCCTTTTTAAATCCGGTCAATTGCTTAGCAGTCATTTCTTTCAACGGATTACTTGTCCATGGGGTAACAATCCAGCCTTTATCACCGTTGTAAATCTGTAACATGGAAGTGCCCTGAATGGGAACTTCAAGCCTGAATTTGTCGGGGCGTTTTTTGTAAATGGTAAAGGGAAAGGTTTGTCCCATGTTGGTGGATGAACCTTTCACAATGACGGTATTTACCTCTTTCATTTTTTCGACATTGTTGACTTTGTAATAGCCGTCGAGTATCTCTTTAAGGGTAAGGTATTGGGCAAAAACAGCTGAACTGAAGAGCGCAGCCACGAGTAACAGGGTAATTTTTTTCTTGGGTTCTGTTTTATTGATTTATTGATCAGGTTCATTTGGGGTGTGATATCATACAAACTGTTTTGCAGACAAAATATTACATCCTTTTCGTATCCTTTTTGTTTAAGCAGGTTAAGATGATAACTTTTATTTAGCAAGGTTCCTCCACTGTTGGTGTCGTTTTTGTAAACCGATAATAACAAATGTGCAAAATCGGTTAAATTCAGGTTTTTTTCTTTTGCCAGAAGATTAATTATTGCAGCAGCACACATTCCGTCGTCCAGCGAAAAAGTGTTGTTTGTTCCCGAACAAAACAGTACCACCTCGTTTTCATTTTTAATCTCTTCAACAAGGGCATTTAAATTTAAAAAAGCGCCAATGTAAACATATTTTGCATTAAGGCAGCTGTTGAGTGCTTTGGTTCCGTTGGTTGTGGTAATAATAACTGTTTTGTTCTCCACGGCATTCCGTGTATAATCCAGGGGCGAATTGCCCAGATGAAACCCTTCTATTTTTTCGGCATTGCGTTCTCCGCCCAATACTACCTCTTCAGGCGGATAGAGCAACGATTTTTGAATGGCTTCATCGGGTGTCATCACCGGAATAACTTCTTTACAGCCGTTTACAAGTGCCGTAAGCATTACCGAGGTGGCCCGAAGCACATCAATCACCACAACGGTTTTGTTGTTTGTAAGTTCGGGTCTTGTTGCCGATGCGTATGGAATTATATCAATCTTCACGTTTGCTTATTCTGATATTTGTCTCTTTTCCTTTACAATGGATAAAAGCATGTTGATTTACCGGACGATTGCATTTAAACCGGTTTTTAAACAAAGTCAGCACTCCGGCACCTATCAGCAAAGCAGGCCAGATAATTAAGTGGGTTTCGATGTTTAGCAACTTCGAAAGCATAAAAACGGTTCCTGCAAATACCATTATATAACCTGCTTTACGGTGCGGATTTGCAGCAATGACAAAGATACCGATAAATATAATAATCGATTGCCAGCTTAGCAGATAATCGGCAACGGGGATGTTGAGCAGGTTGAGGTTTTGTACCAACAGCAATGCACCGAAAACAAATAGTAAAATACCGGCTGCTGTTTTTCTGTTTGATTTTATGTGTTTCATGATGAGAGGTTTAAAATGATGCAGCAAAAATATAGCGGCGAGTTAAACCGTAAAACCTGTTTTCGGTGAACGGAGGGTGTTGGTCGGTAAACAAAATCCCGGATCAGCCGTTAAAATGCCAACCCGGGATTGTAAAACTTATAAAGTTTTAATGCTTAATTATTTATTGCCATCGGGAATTTTATAAACATTTTCTTCGTTTCTGTATCCGGGTTCATCTTTAAACCAGTCGTATGAAGTTTGTCCGCTGCTTTCGGCCCATTCGGCAAATTTCAGATAGGTATCGATTATTTCCACCTTCTCAACGGGATAGTCGAAATGTTCGATAACATTGATGGCCCACGGCAGGTTGGTGTTTGTCCGGTAATATTTTCCGGTTGCAGGATCGGAAGCATCGGAATTTGTACCGAATAATCCTTCGTCGGCCAAATCGGTGGGGGTATGGTCGATAAGATGAATTTCCACACCGCGCTGACCGTTGGCAAAGATAAACGGGTTGTAAGGCGGGTTGCCGATATCGGCCAAATTAACAGGCTGGGTAAAGGTAATGTGTACATTCACCGTATCGGGTTCAACATAGGGAGCTTCCAGTTCGGTATTTACACCCAGTCCGTTACCCGGATGGGGCAAAATGTCGTATCCGTCTTCCCAAAGGATGATAACGGCATTGGTTTGTCCCGCTTCCAAATTTCTGCTGTCGAGCGTTACCAGTTTACCGGGTACATTTATGTTGCCCGAAACCTGTGCCACCAAATTGTTGTCGATGGGCAGCTCAAAACCGAAACCGTTATGGAAATAGGCTCCCTGTGCACGTAAAATAAAAGTTCCGTAAATTTCCACCAGCTCGTTATCGCCATTGGTAATTTGGTTGAAGTTGTAATCAATTACGGCATCGTTAAAGTCGTAATCACCTTTTGATGGCCACATATCTTCAAATGCCAGGGTACCGAAATCGCCCTGATTAAAGTAGTAGTTATTAAAAGCCCGTGTGGGATCGTTGGGATAATCGTCAAAATGGTCGGGAATGTTATCATTGTCGCTGTCAGTTCCGGTATAATCAACCGTAGGGAGAGAAGTTTGGTCGATGGCCTGCACGGGGTTGGCGGTAACGTAAAAAACGGCATCGTTAAAGTCGTGGTCGCATCCTCCTCTGTCGCGCAGGATGTCTTCAAAACCAAGCAGCATCAAATCACGTCCGTTGTCGCTTAACAAAACCGAATGTTGTTTCAATGCAGGGTCTGCTTCGGGGTTGAGTTCACGTTGTGAATAAACAATCCAGTTTCCGTCGGTAACCGAACCGTTTCTCCATCCGTTTGCCATTAAAGCAAAGCTGATGGTTGTATTAGCAGGGAATTGGCCAATGTGTACTTTGTTTCCGGAATGCAGGCCTCCGCCGCTGCCGGCAAATGATACGTTTGGAAAGATGATGGTAATGGAATCGATATCATCGGGAGATTGTGGAGCATCATCCGTAGGATAAGAATAAAAACCCAGAACATTTTTGTAGCCTGCGCCTTCATGTACAAATGTTATCCATACATCACAAGCTTCCGAAAGGTGCAAATTATGATCATACTCCAACGAAAAATATTGGGGATGCGATGTGGTAAGCCTAACACGTTCGGGGAGCGTGTTGTTAATATCACGTAAAAATTGCCTGTCGATGGGGTCGTTATCGGGTTCCAGATAATCGGGAACGCCCTGATTGTTATAACTTCCCAGAAATTTGTAATTGGTATTGGGGCTTTGGGGTTGCATTGCCGATTTGAAAGGAGTATTTTTCGATACCCCGCCAAGGGTAATATCAAAACCGTTTTCATCCAGATCAATCAGGCCGGGAGTAGGTAATCCCAGATAATCCGTGGTAAGAAACAGCCGGGTATAATAGGCAGGGATGTCGTATTTTACCGTAAAAACGCCTTCATTATCGGTTACGCCGCTTGTTATCAGCTTTCCTCCCTCTTCAGGGTCGTCTGTATAAACAAACATTTTTGCGCCCGTAATATATTGCCCTTCGTTGTCAAAAGCGCGTATGGTAAAAGTTGCCGGTTTGGTGGTTGACCAGTTGAAGTTTTCGGAAACCACAAGGTTTTCCATTTTTTTTTGGTCATCGGGTTCGTCGTTGTTTTTGTCTCTACACGAAAACATAGTAACGGTAATTGCCGAAAGGAGCAAAAACATTAATGATTTAAAATGCAAAATTCTTTTCATGATAATTCTTTTATTGGTTTTTAATCATTACTTTCATATATTATGCCATACGTTATAAATAGCTGGATGTAAATATATAACAATATTTTGATTAAAACAAGAAAAACAATTCCGGGAATATTATTCTCAAATAGACACAGTGTTCCCGTTTTAAGGGTAAGTACAATAAAAAACCTCTCTGTATTACAGAGAGGTTTTTTTAATAGAAATTTATATTGTAATTTTATTTAATGCCCAGTTTTTTCTTAACAAGCGGCATAATATCGTCACCCTGATAGTAAACAACGGCACCGGTACCTACATCTAAAATATAGTTGTATCCGTTTTCTTTACCTACTGCCGTAATGGCATCTTTAATTTTTTGAATTAAGGGGTTGAAAAGTTCCTGTTGTTTGTTTTGAAGATCCTGGTCGGCGGAAGCCTGAAAAGCCTGAATACGTTGTTGAAGGTCGGTAATTTCTTTTTCTTTGGTTTGACGGATCAGATCGGACATTCCGGCAACATTTTGCTGATAATCCTGAACTTTTTTCTGATATTCCTGACCCATTGTTTGCATTTGCTGATCCAGATAATCGGCATAATTTTTCAATTCTTTTGATAAAGAATCGGTTTCGGGCATTTCAGTTAAAATTTTATTGGAATCGATGTATCCCAATTTTGCATTTGTTTGAGCAAACCCTATTCCTGAAATTAAAAGGGCAATGAACAAAATGGTAGCTGCTTTTCTCATTTTAATAAACTTATTTTATTGTAAATTAATTTACTTGTGTGATTTAAAGGGGGCAAATTTAGAAAAAAAAGATTACGCACTAACACTAAAACATGTTAAATAAACTGAAATAGTTGTCAAATGCATATCAAAGTATTATGTTAGTTTCGTTTTCTGTTATCACGGCGTACTGTTTGCATCACCGTACCCACTTCATCAAGTACATCATCACTGATATCAAATTTCGGATTTGTATAGAGGATGGTCATGCCTCCGGCTTTATCAAATACGAATGAATAGTTTTTGGTTTTGGCCAGCGATTCGATGGCGTTGTATATTTTTTCCTGGATTGGCTGTACAAGCTCCTTGCGTTTTTTGAAAAGTTCACCGTCGGGTCCGAAATATTTTTTTTGAAGTGCTTTCATTTCGGCTTCTTTTTTAACAATTTCATCTTCACGGGCTTTTTTTACTTCATCGGGCAATAACACCTTTTCGGCCTGATATTTTTTGTAAAGATGTTCGATATGGGCATAAAGGGTATCAATCTCTTTTTGCCACTTTTCCGACCATTCGTTTAGTTCATCCTGTGCATCGTGATATTCAGGGATGTTATCGAGAATATATTTTGTATCGACGTAAGCATATTTTTGTGATTGTGCATGGGTATTGGTGCTAAAGCCGAAAACAAAACCTAAAGTTATTATTGCCAATGTGAAGAGTTGTTTTTTCATAGCTGTTGTTTTTATTGATTCAACAAAAATATTCAAAAATTCTGCCAAAATTAATCCAGCGACTGGTTAAGCGAAAAATGGAAATGGCTTCCGCTTGCATTGGGCAGTCCCGGGATATCGTCAAAGCCGTAGGCCCAGTCGAGGCCAAGCATACCGAACATGGGCAGGAACACCCTGAATCCCACACCGGCAGCACGTTTTACATCAAACGGGTCGAAATAATCAAAGTTCAGCCATGAATTTCCGGCTTCAAAAAATACCAGTGCATAAATGGTTGAATTGGGATTAAGGGATAGGGGGTATCGCAGTTCCAGCGTGTAACGTGAAAAAATGGTTCCTCCGATATTTTTATCTTTGTAATATAACGGGGTTACGGTTTCGTTGGCATATCCACGCATGGCTATAATTTCGCGACCGTCAAAATTGTTGTATCCCGACATACCGTCGCCACCAAGGTAAAAACGTTCAAACGGAGTGTTCCCCAATTCCGAATTGTAATGCCCCAGGAATCCATATCGAAACTTGGTTGCCAGCACCAGTTTATCCATCAGCTCAAAATACCAGTAGGCTTTTATTTTCCATTTGTGGTATTCAATCCATTTGTATTTATCGTTATCGCCAAGCTGTGAGTAATCCTGATCGGAAAACAGCGAATAGGGCGGTGTTAACTCGAGCGACAGAGAAATATCGGAACCGTTACGCGGATAGATGGGTGCATTGGTTGAGTTTCTTCCCAGTACGATTTCATAGTTGAGGTTGTTAAAATTACCTGTTCCGGTTCCAACGGGAAATATGGTTGAATAATTATGTAGCTTGTAGAACTGCAGGTTAATTGCCTGATAAAGTGTAAAAAAGTCGTCAGGCCAGGTAAGCCGTTTTCCCAAACCTACCGTATAACCGTTAATTACAAAAGTTGATCGGTTGGTATCGTACGAAGGAAGTCCGTTACCGTAGCGGGAGTGGAAATAGGAAACCGTAAGGGCGTTGGGTTTGCGTCCGCCCAGCCAGGGTTCGGTAAAGGATGCGCTCCAGCTCATATAACCGATTCCGTACGTTTGAAAACGTAACGAAAGTTTTTGTCCGTCGCCCGAAGGGATGGGCCTCCAGGCATCTTTATTAAAAAAGTTACGAAGCGAAAAGTTGTTAAAACTCAATCCGAGGGTTCCGATAATACGGCCGTAACCCCATCCGCCCGAAAGTTCAATTTGGTCGGCCGAAGCCTCTTCAACTTCATATTCAATATCAACCGTACCGTCGGCAGGGTTGGGGTTGATGTTTGGTTTTAGCGTTTCGGCATTGAAATATTTTAGCTGTGCAAGTTCGCGGGTTGAACGAATAATATCGGAACGGCTGAACAGGTTACCGGGGATGGTACGTAACTCGCGAATAACAACGTGGTCGTTGGTTTTGGTATTCCCTTTTATGGTTACCTTATTGATACGTGCCTGTTTGCCTTCGTGAATTCTTATTTCCAAATCGATGGAGTCGTTGCTAACGTATGTTTCAACCGGTGTGGCATTAAAAAACAGGTAACCGTTATCCATATACAGCGAACTTACATCAAATCCTTCGGGATTGTATTGAAGGTTGGTTTCAAGCAGGTCGCGGTTATAGGTATCGCCTTTCCGGATGCCGAGTATCTGGCTTAGCAACTCCGAGTTATAAACCGTATTGCCCACCCATTTAATGTTGCGGTAATAATATTTATCGCCTTCATCCAGATAAATATTGATGGCAATATTCTCATCGTCAACTTTATAAACCGAATCTTTTATGATGTGCGCATCGCGGTATCCTTTTTTATTGTATTTGTCGATTATCAGTTTCAGGTCGGCTTTGTAATTGCTTTCGATAAACTTGGAGCCTTTAAATATTTTTACTTTGTAATTATCGAAGAAATATTTTGCAATATCTTCCGGAATTTTTCCAAACTGCAATCTTACGGCATGCTGGACGGCTGTAATAATGGTTGGCCCAAGACTGTCAAGCGGGTTTAGGTGGCCGCGTTCTTTGGTCTCTTTCATGGCTCCTCTAATGGCATCGGCCGACAGGGCTTTGTTGCCGTATATATTGATGTGTTCTATTTTAACCTTTTTATTTTTCTTTATCTGAATGGCAAGGTTAACAAAGTTCCTGCTTTTTTTATCGGGTGTTTCTTTAATGTCAACCTGTGTGTTTAAAAAGCCTTTGTCCTTGAAATAGTTTTTAATGATGTTGGAGGTACGGATTTTCAGATGTTCGGTAACCACGTCGCCACGGGTGAGGTTGATTTTTTCGCGAATGTCGTCGGCGGCTGTTTTTTTGATACCCGAAAAAGAGAACTTATTGAGGCGCGGCCTTTCTTTAAGATAGATGTCAAGAAATATTTTATCGCCTTTAATGTCGGTTGCGTAAATTTTAATGTCTTCAAAAAGCCCCTGATCCCAGAGTTTACGTATTGCTGCGGCAATTTCATCGCCGGGTACACGTATTTTTTTGCCCACTTCCAGGTCGGAGAGCATAATGATTACGTTTTTATCAAGGAATTCAATTCCCGAAACCGTAATGCCTCCAATGGTGTATTCCGTTGGGGATGAATAATCGATTTTTGAGAGATTGTTGCCGATACTAATCTGGGCAGTGGCCCAAACCGGCAGCATCAGCAGCATCACCATCAATGTTTTTGTAATACAAAAAAGTATTGTCTTTTTTTTCATTTCCAATCTCTACCTTTTAATTTGGTCACTTGTTAATCCAAATCTTCTTTCTCTGTTTTGGAAATCAACAATGGCTTCATACAAATCTTCTTTATCAAACTCGGGCCATAATTTTTGGGTAATATAAAGTTCGGTATAAGCGATTTGCCACAACAGGTAGTTGCTAATACGCATTTCGCCGCTGGTACGGATCAGTAATTCAGGGTCGGGGATACCGTTGGTATTTAAATATGAGGAAAAAAGTTTTTCGTTCATCTCTTCGGCCGAGATTAAACCTTTTTTCTGGTCGTTCATAATTTTTTTCACAGCATCCAGAATTTCCCAACGCCCCGAGTAGCTAAGCGCAAGGATTAAATCCATTTTATCGTTATCCCCGGTTTTGGCAATGGTTTCGTTCAGTTTTAAAACATTCTTTTCGGGCATGCTTTCAATATCGCCAATGGCCCTCAGGCGAATTTTATTTTTGTTCAGTGTGGGTAGTTCCTGTTCGATGGTTTCAACAAAAAGGTGCATCAGGGCATCCACCTCTTCTTTGGGGCGTTGCCAGTTTTCGGTTGAAAAGGCATAAAGGGTTAAATATTTAACACCCAGCTCTGCTGAAGCTTCGGCAATTTTACGTACGCTTTCAACACCCTGATAATGTCCTTCGTAACGTTCTTTACCGTTCTTTTTTGCCCATCTGCCATTACCATCCATAATGATGGCAATATGCTTCGGAAGTTTTTCGGCGATTATTTTATCTTTATAACTCATTCACTAAAACTAACTTACCATTTGGCAACGTTACACTTATTTTTGTTATACAAATCAATTTTATAGGTTAATGTTATGCCGGTAAAGTTGTACCAGTCGTAGGTGCTGCTGTTACCACGTTGCTCGTATGCGTCGTGCGATAAAGTGGGGTCGCTGTACGGGTCGTTAACCGAATTGTCGTAATAGGTAGTGCTTACATCGTCAATGTAGTCGGTAAAGGTTTTCCGCATTCCCCATTCAAAAGCCAGGCCCAGTTTTTCGTTAATGCTGTATTTAAAACCGATTCCGAAAGGGATGGCAAGGCTGTAGGTAAGATAGGGTTTACGACCGTCAAAACCCGAATTTTGTCCTTCGGTTCCAAGGGGCTGTAGTGCCGTTCCGTCGGCAGCTTTCGGTGTAAACATTACAAAACCAACGCCGCCAAAAAGAAATGGGGTAAAAAATGTTTTTTTACTTCCGGTAAAATATTTCCAGAAATTAAATTCGGCCACCAGCGAAAAATCGTTAATGGTGGTAACAAAATTAAGTTCGCGGTTAAGCACGGCTTTTGTTTTCAGGTCATCGCCTTTAACTTTTCCCCGGGAATATGATAGTTTAAAAGCCCAGCGGGGTGAGGTGTTTAACCGGGCCACTGCGCCGTATCCCAACTGTGCCATGTTATAAGGAATTGCAGGATTTAAGTCGCCTATGTAATAGGAGGTTCCGCCAAATAGTCCGATCTCAAGTGTTTTGTGCTGGGCATTGGCCGTCAGGTTTGCAAAAGCAAAAGATGCTACTAACAGTAAGTAGATAAGGTGTTTCGTTCCCTTCATATTAACTTTTTGTTTTATCCTGATTTTGAGCGCCAAAAATAGCTCTTTTTTACATAGAGCCGACATCTAATTTCTCACATCCTTTCCCCACAACAATTTCTCTCTAATGGTGGCATAAAAATCTTTACCCTCCATTTGTACAAGATTCACTTTAAAATCACACTTTTTAATGATGATTTCCTCGCTCATATCAAGGGTGCTCTGTCGTGAATCCATGGTTATCATATACTTTTTCTCACGCCCTTCAATCCGGATTTTGATTTCGTTATTATCCTGAATAACGATTGGACGTACCGTTAAATTGTGTGATGCAATGGGTGCGATGACAAAATTCTCGGAACCGGGAGAAACAATAGGTCCTCCAACACTTAGCGAATAGGCTGTTGAACCGGTTGGTGTGGCAATTATCAAACCGTCGCCCCAATAGGTATTGAGAAATTTATCGTTCAGATAAACGTGTACGGTTACCAGTGAATCGGAGTTGGTACGGTAGATGGTGAGGTCGTTTAAGGCAAAATTAAGTTCGCCGAACAGGTTGCCCGGTTTTACAAGCTCGATGAGTGTACGTTGTTCCAAAAAGTAGTCGTTGTTCCAAACATGGTCGATGGCCTCTTTGATCTCTTCTTTCGGGATTGAGGATAAAAACCCCAGCCTGCCGAGGTTAATTCCTAAAACGGGTATTCCCGAATCTCTTACGTAAGGAAGGGTGTCGAGCATGGTTCCGTCACCGCCAACTGAAAACATCATATCGGCGTGATTGCGTAATTGTTGGTGTGTTTCGTAAAAACAGATTCCGTTGGAAGGAAGCCGAATGCTTGTTTTGATCAGGTTGTAATAGGGCTTGTAAAAGCACAACCGGGCATTGCGTAGGTTTAACTCATCAATAAGTAATTGTAAATAGCGCTGCTGATCCGGATCGAAGGCTTTACCAAAAATAGCAATTCTCATAATATGACTGTTATATCATGCAAAACTAACTGAAAAAATGAACAGTAAAAGTGGAACTGTTAAAAGTAAAAAGGGTTTAACAAATTTTAGGAGACGAGGAGGGTTAAGGTTGAGAGGTTTAAAAGTTTAAAAGTTTAGAAGTTGGAAACTGGTTACTGGGTGCTGGATGCTGGTGATTCAAGGTTTAAAGTTTGGAAGTTTGAGGTTTTAATGAACCGCGAAGGCACGAGGGAAACCTTTTCGGTCGAACGAAGGCTTGTGTTGGGAGTCCGGAAAGGTTGAGAAGTTCAGAGGTTTAAAAGTTCAGAGGTTTTAGTTTTATTGCTGGATGCTGGATGCTTGTTGCTTGTTACCCCTCCCGTAAGCCCCACCGTCATCCCGAAGGAGGCACGACTGAGGCCCGCCCGAACGTACCGTTCGGTACGGGCGGGGATCTCCTGAGTAGCAACCTGCCCCTTAGGCAAAAGTGGGTTCGGTCGATTAAAGTAGGGGATTTCTCGGTCGTACCTCCCTCGAAATGACGGGGAAATAAATGAACGTCGTAGTTTTAACTCTAGGCACTCCAAATTTTAGGCACTCCACACTTCAAGTACTTTGGGCACTCGAAAAACACGCCGTCTCTTTCTTTTCCCGTTAAACAGCAACGGTGTGCCTGTATGTTAACGGGTAACGGCATGTTTACCGATTGGTTTTAACATGGGGTTTTTAAGATTTTTATAACCTGTTAATTCCACTTTAATGGAGCCGACAATAATTTTAGAAGCGGCCAGAACGGGTATATGGTTTTTGTCGTCGGTTACCCAAACAAACATGGGGTATTTATCGGCAAACACTTCGCCGGTGGCCATCATGGGAGCAATTTTAATAACCGGCAAACGCCCGCCGGTAACCTTTAATGTATCTTTTCCCATATATTTTACGGCAGAGCGATAAACCGAATCATCCAGATAAAAATTAATAAGGTAGAGGCTGTCGGCATTAAAATCGGAAACATTTAGCGTTCGCATATAATATATTGCCGAAATAAGATCGAATGTTTTTTCGGGAATTTGCAGTGTTTTCCGGCTTGTGGAAGCGATATGTTTTTGCTGGTCGAAGTTTACGAAATCAAATTGTTTGTAATCGCCCTCGCTGGTATTTCGTACAAAAGTATAAGGCAGCAGGGTTTGTTTATTGATATAGCTCTCGTATTTATCGCGCACTTTGTAAAAAAAGTCAAACAACCCTTTCGACCGGCCGGTGGCTATGATGTGATACACCGTATCTTTTTCGGGTGTTTTGTAGCCGGTCCAATCCGTTACTTTTAAAACGGCTTCGCCTGCCGTGGCATCAATAATGGCCGAACTGTAATAAACCCGATAGGTGAGCTCTTCGCCGGTATCAAAAGCATTATTAAAACGGTTTTGACCGTTTAACAGAACAGGCCAAAACAAAACATAAATAGAAAGAATCAGATAACGATTCATTATATTTTTTTACAAAAAGCGGGTAGCTATCCCACCACAATATTGATAATTCGTTTCGGAACCACAATAACTTTACGGACGGTTTTCCCCTCCAGCCATTTTTGAGCCTCTTTGGCTTCAAGAGCGGCTTTCTCAATTTCATCTTTATTCATATCAACCGGCAGTTCCAGTTTAAAACGGGTTTTACCGTTAAACGAAACGGGATAGGTAAAAGTATTTTCTTTTAAATACTTTTCGTCCCACTGAGGAAATTTGGCATAGGTAACCGATTTTTCATTACCCAGTTTATGCCATAACTCTTCGGCAATATGAGGAGCGTAGGGCGATAATAAAACGGCAAGCGGTTCCAAAATTTCACGTTTACGGCATTTTAAATCGGAAAGCTCGTTGGCACATATCATAAAGGCACTTACGCCGGTGTTAAACGAAAACTGTTCAATATCGTGTTCAATTTTTTTAATGGTTTTATGAAGCACCTTCATTTCGGCATCCGAAGCTTTTTCATCGGTTACCATCAGTTGGTCGTTTTCATCAAAATAGAGTTTCCATAATTTTTTCAGGAAACGAAAAACCCCTTCAATCCCTTTTGTGTCCCAGGGTTTATCCTGTTCCAGCGGGCCGAGGAACATTTCGTACAAACGCAAGGTATCGGCTCCGTACCGTTCAATCAAACTATCGGGATTTTGAACATTGTGTTTTGATTTGGACATTTTTTCCACTTCGTGCCCGCAAATATATTTGCCCTCTTCAAGTTCAAATTCGGCATCGGCGAATTCGGGTTGCCATTTTTTAAACGCTTCCGTATCCAGTACATCTCCGTCCACCAAATTAATGTCAACATGCAATGCCTGGGTTTCGTATTGATTTTTTAAACCGTAGGAAACAAATTTATTGGTTCCCTGAATACGGTAAACAAAACTTGACCTGCCTTGAATTTTTCCCTGATTGATCAGTTTTTTGTAGGGTTCGTCTTCCACGGCAAGTCCCAGATCGAATAAAAATTTATTCCAGACGCGTGAATAGATAAGATGGCCCGTACCATGTTCGTCGCCACCCAGATAGAGATCGACATTACGCCAGTACTCAACTGCTTGTTTTGAAAAATACTCATGGTCGTTGTGCGGGTCCATGTATCGTAAATAGTAACCGCTTGAACCGGCAAATCCGGGCATGGTATTGGTTTCCAGCGGATATCCCTCTTTTGTTTTCCAGTTTTTGGCGCGTGCCAAAGGCGGTTCACCATCTTCGGTGGGAAGGAATTTATCCACTTCGGGCAGTTCCAGCGGCAGCTCGCTTTCGTCCAAAGGATAGGGTATCCCGTCTTTATAATAAATGGGGAACGGCTCGCCCCAATAACGCTGGCGGCTAAATATGGCATCGCGCAAACGGTAATTAACGGTTCCTTTTCCAATTCCCATCTCTTCAATGCGTTTGATTACCTCGGCAATGGCATCTTTTGTTTTCATCCCCGTAATAAAACCCGAGTTGATGCTGATACCGTCTTTTGAGTCGTACGACTCTTCCCATGTTGCCGGGTCTTTGGGTTCTTCACCTTCTTTAACCACCACCTGAATAACGGGCAAATTAAAGTGCCTGGCAAAGGCAAAATCACGACTGTCGTGTGCCGGAACAGCCATGATGGCACCGGTGCCGTATCCGGCCAGCACATAATCGGCAACCCAAATGGGCACTTCCTGTCCGGTAAGCGGGTTAATACCGTAAGCACCGGTAAATTCACCGGTAATTTTTTTAACCTCGGTCATTCGTTCGCGTTCCGAACGGTTTTTTGCCCAGGCCACATATTTTTCTACCTTTTCTTTTTGTTGGGGAGTGGTAATTTTTTCAATCAATTCGTGTTCGGGTGCCATTACCATAAAAGTAGCTCCCCACAAGGTGTCGGGACGGGTTGTAAAAACTTCAATGGTATCGTCGAACCCTTTTATTCCGAAGTTTATTGAAGCACCTTCGCTTCTGCCAATCCAGTTACGCTGTATTTCTTTAATGGATTCCGACCAGTCAAGTTTTTCCAGGCCGTCGAGCAGGCGTTGGGCATAAGCGGAAATACGCAGCAGCCACTGTTTCATCATTTTTCGTTCAACAGGATGACCTCCGCGCTCCGAAAGTCCCTCTTTTACTTCGTCGTTGGCCAAAACCGTTCCCAGGGCCGGACACCAGTTTACCATGGTTTCGGAAATGTAAGCAAGACGGTAATTCATCAACATTTCCTGCTGTTCTTTTTCGTTCATGTTGTTCCAATCGTCAGCCGAAAAAATTTCCTCCTGCGTGGTGGCGGCATTAACACGGGCGTTTCCGTGTTTTTCAAATTCGGTTATAAGTTCCGAAACCGGTTCTGCTTTTTCCGTTGTATTGTTATACCACGATTTGAATAACTGAATAAAGGTCCATTGTGTCCATTTAAAATAACGGGGGTCGTTGGTTCTTACTTCCCTGTCCCAGTCAAATGAAAAGCCGATTTTATCCAGTTGTTGGCGATAGCGTTTAATATTTTTTTCGGTAGTAACAGCAGGGTGGGTGCCGGTTTGAACGGCATACTGTTCGGCCGGCAAACCATAAGCATCGTAACCCATGGGATGTAATACGTTAAACCCTTTGTGCCGTTTGTAGCGGGCATAAATATCCGAAGCGATATAACCCAGCGGATGTCCTACATGTAAACCCGCACCCGAAGGGTAGGGAAACATGTCCAGTACATAAAACTTGGGTTTTGAAGGGTCGGCTTCAACATGATAAATTTTATTGTCGCTCCAGTACTTTTGCCATTTGGCTTCGATAGATGCAAAATCGTATCCCATTATTTTAAACTTTGTTATTAATACACAACTTTTTCAGCCTGCGAAAATAGGAAAAGATTTACGAATATCGGTTAGAGTAGAGGGAATTAAAGCGGGCTATTTTTGGTGTTCCAAAAATTCGAGCAACCCTTCACCGGCATCTTCAAGCAAATCCAAAACCAGTTCAAAACCTTCCTCGCCACCGTAATAGGGGTCGGGAACCTCATCATAAGTTGACTGCTGCGAAAAATTCATCATCATATATAATTTGTTGAGATCTTCCTGGTTTCGGGCCATATTTTTCAAATCATTCAGGTTGCTGTAATCCATGGCAACAATATAATCGAATTTGTCCCAGTCGGTATCCGGATCGAAAGGCCTCGATATGGAGGTGAGGTTATATCCTCTTTTTACGGCATGTTTTTGCATCCGCGCATCGGCAGGTTCTCCTTTGTGATAGGCATAGGTTCCGGCCGAATCGATCTCAAACAATTTTTCTTTACCTCTGTTTTTTACAAGTCCTTTAAAAACGGCTTCGGCACTTGGCGAACGGCATATATTACCCAAACACACAAACAGTACTTTTTTTTTCATAAAAACAGTATGTTAATTTTAATGATTTTTTTGAATGGAAGCAAATATAATTAAAACCTGCATATGTATTTTGAGGATAGTTTTTAAACCTGCATACAACATTTTAATAAAGTGTTTTGTCTTACCTTTATCAGCAATTTAAAAACCCCGATTATGAAAAGATTTACCCTTGTCGTTTTTGCCTTAATGGCTGCCTTAATGATAACCTTTGTTGTTGAGCAAAACAGCAATCGTGATAATTATGAAGATTTTATATTATCGGTTTACCGGACAGGTGTTACCGAACATGTAGTTACAGGTGATAATGGATTAAAAGCGGTTGATCAGCCCGATATGGCGGCATTGCAGGAATTTGTAAATACCGTTGATCCGAAATTAAAATATGTTCCGGTTAAGCGCCTTGCCGAAGCTTATGACTACACACGGAACATGCAACTTTCGCGTGAATATAACCCTCCCGTTACCTGGGAAAAAACCGGTGCCAACATGGGGGGAAGAACACGTACCCTGATGTTCGATCCCAACGATGATAACCATAAAGAGATGTGGGCAGGTGCTGTAACGGGTGGATTGTGGCACAATGACGATATAACCAATGCAAATATCGAGTGGACTCCGGTTGATGATTTTTGGCCCGACCTTGCCATTAGCTGTATGGCTTACGACCCCAATAATACGCAGGTGTTTTATGTGGGTACCGGCGAAGCGCAAACAGCAAGAATTATTTATCGCGCCTCTTCGGGAGTTGGTAACGGTATTTACAAAACCACCGATGGCGGCGAAACATGGAATACCCTGGAATCGACGGAAGATTTTGAATATATCACCGATATTGTGGTTAAAGATGAAAACGGCCAGAGTGTTATTTATGCTGCTGTAGCTTCGGGCACCTATATGGGTGAAGATCACATTAGTCAGCCCGATGACGGTCTCTACAGATCAGTGGACGGGGGTGAATCCTGGGATCAGGTTCTTCCCAATATTCCGGGTTACACGGTACCCTATACCCCTGCCGATATTGAAGTTGCTTCCAACGGACGCATTTTTGTAGGCACCATGGAAAACCTCGATAAAAAAGGGGGAGCCACCATTTTATATTCCGATAACGGAACGGCTGGCAGTTGGACAATTTACGATCATTACAACACATTGATCAGTGGCGAATCGTATTACAAAATACCTGCAAGGACACTGGTGGCAACGGCACCCTCGGATCCAAACAGGGTTTATGCGCAATTTGCAGCAGGTTATGTAAACGAATTTACCTATTACAGAGGAAGGTATATGGCTAAATCAACCGACGGAGGGGTTACCTGGAATCCCGTGAATATTCCCGATGACAACTGGTCAACACTGGCCTGGCACGCTTTTGTTTTAAAAGTTTCGCCAACCAATCCCGACAGGGTTTACACCGGCGGGCTGGATTTGTGGAATTCGGGCAACGGAGGATTAAGCTGGCGACATGTTTCGGATTGGAGTTTGATGTACTACGGCGGGGGTGATGAATATGTGCATGCCGATCAGCATAATATTAAATATCAGCCCGGAAATTCAAGCAGAGCGGTTTTTTCAAGCGACGGGGGTGTTTTCACCACTTCGGTTGCCAACCAAAACTTTCCGGTTTTTGAAGAGAGAAATCAAGGATACAATACACTGCAGTTTTATACCTGTGCCATTAACCCCGTTGCCGGCGAAGTTCAGTACATTGGCGGTTTACAGGATAACGGTACCCTTAAATATGACGGAGAACCGTTGGACATAAACGACATGATAAGCGGTGGTGACGGTGCTTACTGCTTTTGGGATCAGGATGACCCCTCGGTTTATATTACCAGTTCTTATTATAATGCCTATACTTATTGGAAAAATAATAATTCCGTTTCCGGCAGTTCGCTTGGTACCGGAACATTTATCAGTCCGGCAGATTACGATTATAAAAGCAATATTCTCTATTCAAATGATGTTGGTTTCTTTGGTTCCAATGCCAACAAGCTTTTCAGGGCTATTGGTATTCCGTATCCCACATCCGAACAGGAAATAAACATAGGTACCAACAGTTCGGTTCCCTTTTCGCATGTTAAATACTCTACCTATTCGCAATCGGGAACTTCCACTTTGTTTGTGGGTACACAATCGGGTAAACTTTATAAGATTACCCATGCCGAATCGTCACCACAGGCTGAAGAGATTACCGGCACCGATTTTCCTGAAGCAAGCATTAGTTGTGTTGCCATTGGAAGTTCCGAAGATATTTTGCTGGTAACCTTTTCAAATTATGGTGTGTCATCTGTTTGGTTAACGTTAGACGGCGGACAAACCTGGGTGGAAAAGGAGGCGAATTTACCTGATATGCCCATCAGATGGGCTATTTTCCATCCTCAAAACGACGATCAGGCACTGCTTGCTACCGAAACCGGTGTTTGGGCTACCAACACTTTGCGTTACGATGATACCGAATGGGCTCCGGCAGTTGATAATATGGCCAACGTAAGGGTTGATATGCTTAAATTACGATCGGCCGATAACACTGTTTTGGCTGCTTCACACGGCAGGGGATTGTTTACAACCACCTATGAGCTGGATATTTACGAAGGAATTAATGACAATCGTTTACAAAATGAAGTGTTAACCGTTTTTCCGAATCCGGCTACGGATATGGTTACCATAAAAAGCAATGTTTCAGGTAAAGGCGATACTTATATCACGCTCTATGATCTTTCGGGAAGAGTTGTTAAAAACGATGTTGTTTCAAATAGTGGCCCGGTTCAATATAAATTGGATATCTCCGGTTTGCCGAAAGGAATTTATCTGGTTAACATATCAAACGGTAACAACAATCAACAGCAAAAACTGGTGGTGGAATAGTTTTTACAACTGGTAGTTGCTGACTTCTCGTAAACGTATTTATAACAATAATTAGAATTTTAGTCCTCAAAGCAATTCATCAGGGATTGTTTAAGGTGGTTTCAATAAGATATGTATATTTGAAAAGGATTATGCTTCCAATAATCTGATTTTAGGTTGCAGATTTTGTTTAACCTTTATTGTTATAAAGTTATGAAGTCTTTTCATATAGCTATGCGGGCATTAATGCTCTTTTCTTTATTTCTTGCCATTTCTGCCCGTTCACAAAACACGGTAACACAGAACTATTTTACAGCCAATGTTGCGGTAACCTATTCCGACGGAGAACCTGTTGATTTCCAAGGTTCGGGGGCTGATGAATTTGACGTTGAACTCTCCTCGGCACCTGCTGCTTACGCAGGATATGTGAGTGGGATAAAAGACAATGTAATAACGGTTAAGTGTCTGGTTGACGGGGCCTATTCGCTTAAATTTGCCGGTAAAAAAATTACCGGTTTCAATGTTGTAAAAAAAGCCGGTGGTTTTAAATCCGATTTGCCGTCAACGCTGCAACTTCCTTTTAATTACCTGATAAAAGCGCCTTCGGGCAGCAAAATACATATTTATGATATTTCCGGCAAACCGGTTGGTACCGAAACCTGTAACAACGACGGTTACCTTTTCCTTAATGACAACAAAAACGGGATTACCAATAAATTTTTTGTCTGTTATTTTGACAATCAGTTTCCCAAAGTATTGGTATTTAACAAAACCGACACGAGATACAAAAATGAACTCAGAGCACGAAAACTGATTTTTTCTGCAAATTATAAAAGCCTTAAAGACATTGAGAAACTTAAATTGGGAAGAAACACCGTGGTAAATATTGATGATGATATCTATTACAAACTGGTTACTTTACAATTTTTAAAAGAGGGAACCCTTTATAACTGGCTGCTGGTGTACAATGCAACCACCAATAAATCGGAAGCACATTTGCTTAACCTTCACGAAAAGGCAAATCTGTTTTTGGATGAATCGGGAAAAGTAATAGTAAACACTAAAAAGCCTGTTGAAGGTACCGATAAAAGTATCTCCGTAAATTATTATACCGATGCTGCGGGTAATTTGCAACCGGCTGAAGATGCTGTTGTTGACCCGTGTTATCGGTTTAATAATCATTATATTTCAGGAATATACTGGAAAACACAAAACGTGGCAAACATACCATTGGAAGAGGGGTTACACACATTTACCGTTACCTGTGAAGGAAAAAAAGGCGGCACTGTTACCAGCACCAAAAATGTTGAGCTGGTTTTTGATAAAGCATTAAACAGGGTTATGTATAAAAATACCGACGGTAAATTATCCACCTGGATTGAATTTATCGATGATCATGAAAAATTTTCAAAAATAACCGTAAAGCAATGTTATTTAACCATCGACGGAGGTCATAAAATTCCTTATTCGTATAAAGATACGGACGAACAGCTAAAAGGTCTTTTTTACTCCGATATGAGCGAAAGCGAAAAAAAGGCTGCCGCTAAAAGCATTAAAGAAAATGCTCCGGTTATAATAGGGTGGCCGCCGGATGACGTAAAATGTACCGAAGATATCAACCTGTTTCGGGGAATCGATTACGTAAATGTTTACGGGCCAATCAATAAATATGTGGGGCCTTACCCCCGATTACGATACAAGGTTTTGACGGAGGACGGATTTTTTTCCACTTTTAATGAGGCAAAAAAGCATTGTAAACAGCCTGACAGGAAAAGATGGCACAGAAAAACAGGTTATTTGTGCACTAAGGAGCGTATTATAAAAATATGTCCTGATAATTATAATCCTGATGCAGGTGCAAAATCGTTGTTTTGCGGCGAAGGAGACGAAAACGATAACAACAGGGGCGATCAGGTTGTTTACGAGATTTCTGCCCCGGGATATGTTTCCCGGACAGGAGCCCTTTCAAAAAGGATGCTGGAAGCTTCGGAGTTTATTCTGTCGGGTTTTGTTGTAAACGAGAAAGGAGTACCTGTAAAAGATGCAAAAATCCATTTCAGAGGAAAGGAGCGTTTTGTCCTGTCCGATTCAGCGGGAAGGTTTGTTATAAAAACCACCGGCGAAGGCGATAAGCCCTTTAAACAGGAGCTTACCATAGAGCTTAAAAAAATTGGTCTGACCATTTATAACGAAGAACTTGGAAAACAGGTTTCCGACACCTTCGGTATTGTTTCCGACGGCTTTACAACCCTGAAATTTAAAGTCAGTACCAACGGCATTGATCCGCGTACCGTAACGGTAAAACAGCCCGACCTCGGAAGTTTTACCGAACAAACCATGCTTAAACTGCCGCTGGTTCTTAACGACGACGGTACCGGTGAAATGGAATATGTTCCGCCTGAATATCTTACGGAGGAACAACTCAACAAACACTTAAAATTAAAAGTCGATACTTCCGGTAAAAGCAGGCTTTCTCCCATGTTGTGGGTGGCCGAAGTGCCGGTTACCATCACCTACGAAGACGAAGAGGGTAACCCCGGTTCGCAAACCGTTATTATTTATGTTACCCGTCCGCCGGTAATGCTTGTACACGGTTTTACGGGTGACGAAACCACCTGGGCTACGCTGGCCAACTATTTAAGGGTTCGTAAATACGAACCGGTTATCCGCGAGTATTATAAAGGCCCCATTGAAGAATCAACCATCGAACGGCAATCGGAAAAACTGGGTAAATACATTCGGGAATTACGTTCGGAGTACCTTAATAATCATTTTCTGCAAAACAGGGTTGATATTGTGGCCCACAGCATGGGCGGACTTATCAGCCGGTATTATATCAGCAACATGGCCAAATATGGTAAAACCGCCGGTATTTACATTCCTTACAACGTGAAACTTTCAGAAGATCAAATCAAAGCGGCCCGATACCAAAAGCCGGTTATTTTAAATGATGTCAGAAAACTGATTATGGTGGGAACGCCCAATCACGGGGCATCACCCATCGATGAGCGTATCGGGTATTGGTCGTCGAAATTTACCGGATACCATCAAATTGCCGGTGCCCAGCTACGAAGCGACAGTCCGTTTTTTGAGAAACTGAATGCAGGCGAAAGCGAAGGCCGTCATCTTGATCCTAACGTTCAGTACGCTTTGATTTACGGCATCCGTAAACGGTCGGCATTTTACCTTCCCGACAGTTGGTTTCATACCTGGGGAACCTCTCAGAAAGAGTTTGCCTCCGACGACGGGGTGGTTACCATTTCGTCGGCCAAACTGAACGGGGTAATCGATTTTCCCTTTCCCAAAGAGTGGTATGCCATCCATGGTTATATACACTCTCCGGCCGTTCAGCCTGTTTTCCCCGAAGATGAGCCCATCACCGAATCGACCGATATTTTTGAAAAGGTTGATGAGTTGTTGAACGAGAATATTCCACGGGTACCGCTTAAAAATTCGTATGCCAAAATCATCCGTGCCCGGGGTGATGTACGCTATCGTTATTTCTCAACTCAAAACTGGATTCCGCTAAAAACACCCTTTATGGCCGGTCGGGCTAAAAAGCTGGAAAACAACTGGTGCCGCATTAAAACCGGCGAAGGGTCGGCTGAACTGGGTTTCTTTTTGAACGGACACCAGTGGGGAGCTCTTTACATTATGCCCAACACCGTTGCCTATTACGAATACGCCTCTCCCGAATTTGTGAATGTTTATATGCAGCAGGGCAAAGCAAGGTTTAGGTCGAGAAAAAGAGAAGGGGGCAGCTTTGAAATTGTTTTGGGTAACGAGGGCGAAAAATGGTATGCCTTTAACCCCAAAGCCAAAGTTAAAGACCTTAACACCGATTTTACGGTTGAATCGGAAAACGGCTCCGCG
>CAYNVN010000013.1:0-15714 GCA_964400655.1 uncultured Lentimicrobiaceae bacterium | reverse complement strand
CGGAAAATCAGTTGTTATGTTTGATGACCCCATGAAAATAATTGGAGTGGTTAAAGATTTTTATTATTTCGAAAATGCAGGAGAACCCGTTGAACCATTGGCCTTAACAGCCTATTCCGATCGGATAAATGTTTTTTATTTAAAAATTAAAGATAAACTTGACAAACAAAAACTACAACAGATTAAAGCAATATTTAACCGGTTCGATCCGGATTATCATTTTAATTTTTTTGAATTAACCGATATATATAACCGAAAATTTAGCCGCGAAGACAACCTGCTAATGGTTGTTTTTTACGGAACACTTGTCGCTCTTTTGCTTGCTTTTGGAGGGATGTTCGCCCTGTCGTTTTTTAATGTGGAACGTCGAACAAAAGAGATAGGTATCAGAAAAGTTTTAGGCAGCACTTCTGCCGAAGTATTATTAAAATTGCTTAAAGATATTTTGATTTGGGTAATATGGGCCATGATACCTGCATTTTTAATTGCATACATGGTTATGAAACAATGGCTTGCAAATTTTGCCAACAAAATTAATATCACATTTGTTTATTTCCTGATGGCCGGCACCATTGCTTTATTAATTGCAGTGGCAGCCATTTCCATACAAAGTATAAGGGCAGCACGACAAAATCCTGTTAAAACATTGAGGTATGAGTAAGAAAAAAGTGGAAGATAAAGCAGCAATAACGGGAAACCTTTATGGTGGAAACAGGGCAACAGTTAAATACCCGAAAAAAATTGAAATTATTAAAACAAATTAATAACCAATTAATTCATAAAACAATGATTCAAATTAAAGAACTAACCAAAGTATTCCGTACCGACGAAGTGGAAACATACGCACTTAACGGCGTTAACATCAATGTAAAAGAAGGCGAATTTGTTGCCGTAATGGGGCCTTCGGGGTGTGGTAAATCAACCCTGCTTAACATTATCGGTTTGCTGGATAACCCTACCGAAGGCAGCTACCATTTTAACGGAACCGAAGTGGCCGCACTAAAAGAAAAAGACAGAACCAAATTCCGCAAAGGAAACATCGGATTTGTTTTTCAGAGCTTTAACCTTATTGATGAAATGAATGTATTTGAAAATGTGGAACTGCCGCTTGTTTATCTTAAAATGAAAGCCTCCGAACGCAAAAAGAAAGTAAACGACGTTTTACAAAGAATGAAAATAGGCCACCGTACCAAACATTTTCCACAACAACTTTCGGGCGGACAGCAGCAGCGTGTTGCCATTGCACGGGCAGTAGTTGCCAATCCCGGATTAATACTCGCCGACGAACCTACCGGTAACCTCGATTCAAAAAACGGTATCGAAGTAATGAACCTGCTTACCGAACTCAATCAGGAGGGAACCACCATTGTAATGGTTACCCACTCGCAACGCGATGCCGGTTTTGCACACAGGGTAATTAATTTGCTGGATGGTGAAGTAATTACGGAAAAAAATAAATTATCGCCTTTGAGCTAAAATCAAAAAACAACAGTTAAAGATTGTCAAATATGAAAAAAAATGTTTTTTCTTTTATTGCAGCATTGATAATGATATTACTCAATGCCACAGGACAAAACACTACTGAAAACAAACAAATATTCCTGACAAAAGAGTTTACCTCATTAAGCGAACTTTTATCGCAATTTCACGGAGATGTTGTTTACATAGATTTTTGGGCATCGTGGTGTTCGCCGTGTTTGAATGAACTAAAGCATGATGCCGAATTAGATGACTTCTTCGAAAAAAATAAAATTATAAGGCTTTATATTGCCGTGGAAAGAAAAACAAAAAGTAAAGAAGAAAAAAAATTAAGCATCAACAAATGGAAAACCCTGGTAAATAATTACAACCTTACCGGCTACAATTATTATACACAAAAACGTAGTGTTTTTATGAACAACGTTTACAAAAACGTAATGGGAAAATTGTCGTTGCCAAGGTTTGTTATTGTTAACAAAAAAGGGGAAATAATTGTAAGAAAAGCTAAAAAACCAAGCCAAAAAAAGAAATTAATAAAACAGTTAACCAATTATTTGAACAAAAACCGTTAGTTATTGCAGATTTATTAAACTAAAAATCAGTTATTATTCAATAACCCGAAAAAGCGGTAATGAAAAAATATCTACTACGACTATGGTGCATACTTAAAAACACCTGCCATTAAAAATACTTTCAGCTTATAATACGGAAATTTCCATTTTGTCTTCAAACCTAATCATGGCATTAATAATAACTGCCTGCCGAAATGCCGGAAGATCGACGGGTTTAATGATTGCTTCCGAGATAACTCCCGAATCCAGTAAAAATGCACGGCGGGTTCCGGGTAAAAGCGGATGTTTAGGCGTTATCCATTCCGAACCGTCGTAAAACAAAATGTTGGCAAAAGAGGTGTCGGTAACCATTCCGTTTTTAACAATTAAAACATCATCGGCATGGCCGCGCTGTTCTCTTAATTTGTTGAGCGCGCTTCGATCCGAATACTTACAGCCGTACTCAATTTCATCATCGGTTACCAGTTTCAGGGTTTTAATTTCGGGCAGCCGGTAAGGAATAAACTTCTGCTGATAACTGCTGATATTGTACAACAACCTGAACTTAAAAAGTCCCGTTTTGCCGCTCATCAACAGTTGTGCTTTATACAATACCTTTACAGGGTCAAACTCTAACCGGCGGCCAAAATACTGTTCCGCCGATTGCATCATGCGCCTTACATGGTAGTGGCTGTTGCCGAACGTACCCTTTTCAAACCGTATGGTTTCAAGCAGTGGGTACATAAATCTTATCAATTAATTCCCGGTACTCTTCTTCGCAAATGCTGTTGGCCGTAATACCGCCTCCGCTTTTATATACCATACCTGTATTGGTCTGCTCCATATATCTTATCATTACCCCGCTGTCGAGGTTTATCCCGTCGAAAATACCGAATATTCCGGTATAAAAGCCCCTGTCGTAGTTTTCAACACTACAGATAATATCAACGGTTTTCTTTTTGGGTGCTCCCGATATGGAACCGGCAGGCAGCAGCCTCAACAAAATATCGCCGATTTGTCCTGAATAATCATCGGGCAACGTTCCCCTTATTTCGGAACTCATCTGCAACAACGCTCCTTTGTGGGTTTTAAGCCGGTCGATGTAACGGAAACGTACCACCTCAACATTTTCCGATACCATGCTTAAATCGTTGCGAATCAAATCTACAATGGTATAGTGTTCGGCCAGCTCCTTTTCCGAGGCCAGCAACCGTTCCGCAGCATCGGGCAAGGAGGCATCCATGGTACCTTTCATGGGGTAAGAGCTAATGATTCCGTTGTTAACCTTTACAAAAATTTCGGGCGAAAAAACCACCAGCTTATCCCTGAGCCACAATTTGTACCTGGCCTCGCTTCGGTAAAATATTTCCCGTAACGAATAATTGGTTTCAACGGTTGAAGGCATGGTAAGGTTCAGTAAAAACGAATCGCCGCGGCGGATGTGGTGCTGAACGGTTTGAAATGCTTTACAGTAAACCTCTTTTGAAACAGGTGTTGCGTTAAATTCAAGCGTTTTATCAGTTTCAGGCCGGCCCCTTGCATTGGTTTGGCCGTTCACGTCAAACAGTATTTCGGTTGCATCAATTTCATCCAGCGGAACAATCAGCGGTTTGCGCATGGCAAAATCAATAACAAAAAGAAAAGGGGTTTTCTCTTTTCCAAGTCGGTTCATTATTTTTGCAGCCTGTTCCATTTACTGGGTCGGTTTAGGGCAAAAGTAAGGTTTTTAAGGAATGGCTTAAAAAGTATTACAAATAGTTGTGTTTAAAAAAATTGTAACTTTGAAACATGAAAACGCTTCAGGAAATAAAAAAAATATTAACGGACCACAAGCAGCAACTCTATGCCGATTACCCCATTAAATCAATGGCTGTTTTCGGTTCGTATGCCCGTAAAGAACAGGATGAAATGAGCGACCTTGACATCATTGTGGAATTTAATGATAAAATTGGAATTCGTTTTATCGATTTGGCAGAAGAAATTGAAAACCTGATTGGCTTTAAAGTTGATTTGGTTTCAAGAAAGGGAATTAAGGAAAAATATTTTAAACAAATTCAACCGGACTTAACCTATGTCTAAAAGAGATTTAAAATTATTACTTGAAGACATGCTTGAATCGTCATTAAAAATAAGGCGATATACTGAAAATCTGAATTATGATTAATAGAACCTTACCAAAATAGCAATTACATTTTGAACCTTCTAATCATCGACAATTACGACTCTTTTACCTACAACCTGGTTCAGTTGATAAAACAGTGCGGGGTTACCGGATTTGATATTGTAAAAAACGATAAACTGCTGAACCTCTCCAAACCTTACGATAAAATACTAATCTCTCCCGGGCCGGGCATTGCCGCCGAAGCGGGGCAGTTAATGGAATTTCTGAGGCAAAACCATACCTCCTCATCCATTCTCGGTATTTGCCTGGGGCAGGAAGCCGTTGTGGAACTTTTTGGCGGAAAACATAAAAAACTTGTTCATCCCCTGCACGGTTACCGCAACAAAGCCTCCATTGCTAACCAACACTATATTTTTAAAAACCTACCCGTAACCTTTGGTATAGGCCATTACCACTCGTGGTATGTTGACGAACAGTCTCTGCCCGATGCGTTGGAAGTTTTGGTTCGTGATGAACAGAACCTGATTATGGGCGTAACCCATAAACGGTTTGATGTAACGGGACTTCTGTTTCATCCCGAATCGGTTATGACGGATTTTGGACGTGAGATGATCGGAAACTGGGTTAATACACACCGGTAAAACCGAAAATGTTCCGGAATACCATCGCCGGTTGCTTATTACCGCCCGAAGAGGCTTTAAACTCATATTTCCCGAAACAACCTTACATCATTCAAATTTGTTAAAAGTTACTTTGAACACTTCAAACCCCGTATGCTCTTTCACTTAAATTTATCCATACTCATTTTTTAAGTAATTTTACCGGCTCGCAATATAAACACAGAAAAACAACTTTTGTTATGAAAAAATATGTCGGTTTATTTTTAATTACCCTGCTGTTTTTTACCGGTTATACCGTTTCGGCACAAAATAAAATGTTAACCGTTGAAGATGCCGTATGGATGAACCCGAAACTTTATCCGGTACGGGTGGCACAATTAAAATGGTTGCCCAACAGCAATTACTATGTATATGCTAAAGATAATAACCTTTATAAAGTATCGGCACGCGGTGGAAGCGAAACATTATTACTCACTCCGGATGACCTGAATGCTGCGATGTCAGCCAAAGGTTTCGATTCGTTGAAAAGGCTGCCTTCGGTATCGTTTTTTAATGACGGAGAAATCTATTTTAATACCGGTAACCGCTGGTACGATTTTAATCTGGAAAATCACCGGCTAAACAATTTTGCACAGCTTCCCGATACGGCCGAAAACATCGACTTTAACAAAAAGAGCCGTTATATTGCCTATACCATTAAAAACAACCTGTTTATAAACATGAACGGCGATAAAGTGCAGGTTACTAACGATGATAATCCGGGAATAGTAAACGGTAAAACGGTACACCGTGTTGAGTTTGGTATCAACACCGGTACATTTTGGTCGCCCGACGGAAAAAAACTGGCTTTTTACCGTAAAGATGAGACCATGGTTGCCGATTATCCGCTGGTAAATATCAACACACGTATTGCCTCTGTGGAAAACACAAAATATCCCATGGCCGGCGAAACAAGCCATCAGGTAACACTGGGCGTTTTTAATCCGGAAACAGGCAAAACGGTTTTTATGAAAACCGGCGAACCTAAAGACCACTATTTAACGGCTGTTACATGGGACCCTTCGGGTAAATATATCTACATTGCCATTCTTAACAGAGATCAAAATCATCTGAAACTAAATAAATACGATGTGGCTACCGGTGAAATGGTAAAAACCCTGTTCGAGGAAAAAGATTCAAAATATGTTGAACCCGAACATCCGCTCTATTTCAATCCCGACAATTCAAACGAGTTTATCTGGTTTAGCGAACGCGACGGATACAATCACCTCTATTTGTACAATACCGAAGGTGAGCTTATAAGGCAGCTTACAAAGGGACCCTGGGTGGTTACCGGTTTTATGGGATTTTACGGAAAAAATAAAATCATCTTTAAAGCCACCAAAGAGAGTCCGCTGCAACAAAACATCTATTCCATAAACCTTAATGCAACCAATCTGACCCGTTTAACACCCGATCACGGCACACACTCGGGAATTGTTAGTTACGACGGTAAATATTTAATTGATGTATATAGCAATACCGAAACAGCCCGCCAATACAAACTGGTAAATTATAAAGGGAAAGAAATCAGAACTATTAAAGAAAACAATCATCCATTAAAAGATTATAAACTGGGTAAAACAAAAATATTTACCCTTAAACCCGATAACAGACCCGAACTTTACAGCAGAATCATTACCCCTCCCGATTTTGATTCCACAAAAAAATATCCGGCAATAATTTATGTGTATGGAGGGCCTCACGCACAGCTTATCACCGACTCGTGGATGGGAGGTGCCGGTTTCTTTTTAAATTATCTGGCGCAACAGGGCTTTGTTGTTTTTACCCTCGACAACCGGGGTTCGGCAAACAGGGGCAAAGCATTTGAACAGGCAATTTTCAGAAATGTTGGTACTGCCGAAATTGAAGACCAGATGACCGGTGTGGATTACTTAAAGTCGTTGCCCTACGTTGATACCACAAGAATAGGGGTTGACGGCTGGAGCTACGGCGGTTTTATGACCGTATCGTTAAAACTCAGAAAACCGGGGGTTTTCAAAGTTGCCGTTGCCGGAGGGCCGGTTATCGACTGGAAATATTACGAGGTGATGTACGGCGAACGCTATATGGACACCCCGCAAACCAACCCCGAAGGTTATAAAAATGCCAGTACTTTAAACTATGTGGATAACCTCGAAGGAAAACTGATGATTATTCACGGTACCATGGACCCGACGGTTGTTTGGCAACAGAGTTTGGTGTTTTTGCAAACAGCCATCAAAAAGGGTAAACAGATGGATTATTTTGTCTATCCCGGACACGGTCATAACGTAAGAGGAAAAGATCGCGCACATCTCTACACCAAAATTGCCGAATATTTTAAAGATAATTTGTAGGGATTTAGTAATCTGACTACTATTTTCTATCTTTGAAAATCTGTTTTTAACAATATTATGAAAAAGTTTGCTCCGATTATTTTTTTCCTTTTTATAATTGTTTTTGCACAGGCACAGGTTTTTGTGGAGGTAAAAACAAACCTTAAAGGCGTTATGCAACCTGCTGCCCAGTGGCTGGATGTGCCGCACAGCAAACATAAAGGCATTTGGGTTACCGGAGATTATTTTCTTAACGACAACCATTTTGTAACCAGCCAGAGTAATAAGTACAAAGATGCAAACCACTTTGTGTATGTTAAAAATATTTTCCCGGAACTGTATAATGCGGCATCTGCACAGGGCGATTACGACGGCGACGGCGATATGGATATTGTAATGTCGGGGTTAACCCGGTACAATACTTCCGTGATGCAGTTGTTTAAAAATACCGGCTCCTATCGTTACCAAAGGATAAATCAAATGTTTGTTCCGCTTACCGACGGTTCGTTGGTTTGGGGCGATTATGACAACGATAAGGATTTGGATTTGCTCGCCACGGGCAGAGATGCCCGCAACAGGCTTTCAACCATTATCTACCGTAACGATAACGGAATATTAAGCGAAACGGTTACCGGAATACCGGGAGTATATTTCGGTAATGCCGACTGGGGCGATTTTAATAAGGATGGTAAACTTGATGTGCTTATCACCGGAGATGCGGGGAACAAACCGTTTACTGCCGTGTATGTTCTGAAAAATAAAAAATATAAACGCCTTGCTCAAAATTTTACGGGGTTAAAAAACAGTTGTGCCAAATGGGGCGATCTTGATAATGACGGCGATTTGGATTTTATTGTTAGCGGTGAAGATGAGTATGGTTATCCCACATGCAAAATTTACAGCAACGATTCTTTATATTTCAGAGAGGTTCCCGTTAGTATCAGAGGGTTAAAAGGCTGCTCGGTAGATCTCGGCGATTTTGACCATGACGGAGATTTGGATATTGTGATGACCGGCGAATCGCTGGAACGCTCATATACACGGGTGTATGAAAATATGGGAGGATTTGCTTTCCGTGATATTGTGGCAGGACTTCCCGGCGTTGCTACCGGTATTGCCAAATGGGGCGACTACGATGGCGACGGCGATTTGGA
This sequence comes from uncultured Lentimicrobiaceae bacterium, assembly GCA_964400655.1. Classification (GTDB taxonomy): domain Bacteria; phylum Bacteroidota; class Bacteroidia; order Bacteroidales; family F082; genus B16-G9. Next base: position 7,431 of record CAYNVN010000013.1, on the reverse strand, counting down.
TCTGTTTATTGCAGGGGTTACCATTTGCTACGACTTTATCTCAAAGGTTTACAAAAACACCATTAATCCGGTGATAAAAAAAGAGGTTGCCGAAAGCATATTCAACGAAGCGGTAACACCAAAGGTTAATCTCGGACCTTATTATTACTACGTGTTTTCATCCTGCTATTGCGATCCCACAGGGGGAAATAACAAAGCCTATCATATGTATATCAGCAATATTCATAAAGAGTACAAAAAATATCATCTTACTTATAAATTTAATGAATTGCTGTTAAAACAGGTGCCAAACTGGGCAAAAACCGATCGGGGACACCGTACTTCCAATGGTTTTGAAACCTATAACGAAGCAAAACTTTCCCGCGATCAAATAATTGACTCCTATAAATCAACCAATTTTATAATACATTATATCAACTGGTAAATAGCTGCATCAAAATTGTTTACCATCTGCTGATAACCCCTGTGTTTTTCATATTACAAAATTCATATATTTAAATTTAGATTCCCGATTATATTATTGTATTACATTTGCAGCGTTTTTTAAAACCGTTGGAAATTAAAAAATTTAACTATGGCTAAAAATTTGGTAATTGTTGAGTCGCCGGCTAAAGCAAAAACTATTGAAGGTTTTCTGGGAAAAGATTATACCGTTAAATCGAGCATGGGTCATGTTATGGACCTCAACAAAAACAAGTTAAGCGTTGATGTGGAAAACAACTTTGAACCGGAATATGAAATAAGTGCCGATAAAAAGAAGATTGTTTCCGAACTGAAAAAACTGGCCAAACAGGCCGATACGGTTTGGCTGGCTTCTGATGAAGACCGTGAAGGAGAAGCCATTGCATGGCACCTTTATAACGCTTTAGGACTGGATGACAACAAAACAAAACGAATTGTTTTTCACGAAATTACCAAAAACGCCATTACCAACGCCATCGAAAATCCGCGTTCGATTGATAAAAATCTTGTGTCGGCACAATTTGCCCGCCGTGTACTCGACAGACTGGTAGGTTATGAGCTGTCGCCTTTGTTGTGGAAAAAAGTAAAACCCGCATTGTCGGCCGGCCGCGTTCAGTCGGTTGCCGTAAGGCTGATTGTGGAACGCGAAGAGGAGATTAAAAACTTTAAAAGCGTTTCGTTTTTCAAGGTTATTGCCGAGTTTAGTTTAAACGGTAAAACATTTAGCGCCGAATATGCTAAGAAGTTTGATACCGCCGATGATGCAAAAGCCTTTTTACAAAAACAAATAGGAGCCGGTTTTACAATAACCTCGGTTGAAAAAAAACCCGGAAAAAAAACACCGGCGGCACCTTTTACAACTTCAACCCTGCAGCAGGAAGCATCGCGTAAGCTTGGATTTCCGGTGGCTAAAACCATGCGGGTTGCCCAAAACCTTTACGAATCGGGAAAAATAACCTATATGAGAACCGACTCGGTAAATCTGTCGAACCTCGCTTTGTCCATGGCCAAAGAAGAGATTGGCAAACTTTACGGCGACAAGTATGTTAAGGTAAGAAAATATGCCACCAAATCGAAAGGTGCGCAAGAGGCACACGAAGCCATTCGCCCTACCTATTTAAACAACGCCACGGTAACAGGCTCCGACGATGAGCGCCGCTTGTATGAACTCATATGGAAACGTACCATTGCTTCGCAAATGGCCGATGCCGTTTTGGAAAGAACCGTTGCTCAAATAAAATCGAGCGGTGCAGATGATTATTTTACCGCTTCGGGTGAGGTGATTACTTTCGACGGATTTTTAAAGGTGTACCGCGAAGGCACCGACGAAGAAAACAACGAGCAAAATGTTTCGGGCATGTTGCCACCCATGAACAAAGGGGATAAGCCCGTTGTTAATAAAATGGAAGCCAAACAGCGTTTTACCAAGCATCCTCCGAGGTACACCGAAGCCAGCCTGGTAAAAAAACTGGAAGAACTGGGCATTGGCCGCCCTTCAACTTATGCACCAACCATATCAACCATTATCAACCGTGGTTATGTGGTTAAAGAAAACCGTCCGTCGGAAAAAAGAAAAATAACGGTTTTGGAACTTGCCGACGATAAAATCACCGAAAAAACATTAACCGAAAATACCGGCTCCGAAAAAGCCAAACTGTTCCCCACCGATATTGGAACATTGGTTAACCGGTTTTTGGTTCAATATTTTTCGGATATCCTCGACTATAATTTTACCGCTAAGGTTGAAAAGGAGTTTGATGAAATTGCCGACGGCAAAAAAGAGTGGAATAAAATTATTAAAGATTTTTACGGCGGTTTTCACGAAAAAATTGAAGACACCCAAAAAAATTCAGGCAAATTCAGCGGCGAAAGATTGTTAGGCGTTGACCCCGAATCGGGGAAAAACGTATTTGTTAAAATCGGCCGCTTCGGGCCCATTGTCCAGATTGGAGATACCGAGTCGGAAGAGAAACCCAAATTTGCCGGCCTGCGCAAAGGCCAGTCGGTTGACACCATAACCCTCGAAGAGGCTTTAAAACTTTTTGAATATCCCCGCATTTTGGGAACCTACGAAGATCAGGATGTTAGTGTTGCCATTGGCCGTTTCGGGCCTTATGTGCGCCACGGTAAAATGTTTGTTTCCATTAAAAAGGATGACGACCCCGCTACCATTACATTAAACAGAGCCATTGAACTGATTGAAGCCAAACGTAAAGCCGACCGTGAAAAAATCATCAAAACTTTTGATGAAGACCCCGATGTTCAGGTGCTCAACGGACGTTACGGCCCCTATCTTGTTATCAAAAAACAAAATTATAAAATCCCGAAAGGAACCGATCCGGCATCGCTAACCCTGGAAGATTGCTACGAAATTTCGAAGGACCCGAAAAACATGCCCAAGAAAAGGTTCTCAAAAAAGAAAAAGTAATTTTCGGGGGATTTATCAAAAATGTAAATTCTTTCGCTCAAAAAGCAACAGCCAGGCCACACCAACGGTAATGGACGAATCGGCAATGTTAAATATGGGCCTGAAAAAGATAAAATGGTCGTCGGGCCCAAACAAAAAGCCCGGCATCCAGGCAGGAGCCTGTGAACGGGCTATGTCAATCAGCGGGAAATAGAGCATGTCAACCACCTTTCCGTGCAAAAACGAAGCGTAACCCTGTAACTCGCCGGTAGCAAAAGTGGCAACGGAATGGTAGGTGCTTTGGGTAAATATCATGCCGTAAAAAGCACTGTCGATAATGTTACCGAGCGCGCCGGCCAAAATAAGGGAGGCGCTAAATTCAAGCCCCTTGTGTTTTCCGTTTCTGGTAAGAAAAAATATATAAACCACAATCCCGAAAACAGCAACAATACGGAATACACTTAAAAATAGTTTTCCCCAATGGCCTGCAAATTCCAGCCCGAAAGCCATCCCGTTATTCTCGGTAAAATATAATTTAAACCAGTTGCCCAACACCGGCACCTCTTCCCCGAGGGTAAAGTTCAGTTTTATCCAAATCTTTAACCACTGGTCTAATACCAGTATGATAAGGGTAATAAAAAATGTCTTTTTCAACGGTTTCCGTTTAAAAGTGGAATGAATGATTAACGGACTTTATTCCTGTTGAGCTTGGCATCAATACTTAAAGTGGCATGAGGCACTGCTCTTAACCGCTCTTTGCTGATAAGTTTGCCGGTTACCCTGCAAATACCATAGGTTTTGTTTTCGATACGAACCAAAGCGGCTTCCAAATTTCTGATAAACCTTTCCTGACGTGCTGCCAGCTGACGGTTCTCTTCTTTCGATAAAACCTGCTGCCCCTCTTCCAGAACTTTAAAAGTGGGAGAGGTATCGTTGGTTCCGTTGTTGCCCGTATTGGTATATGCTTCGGTCAGCAGTTTAAGGTCTTCTTTTGCTTTTTCAATTTTTTGCAGGATGATCTCTTTGAACTCTTCCAATTCTTCATCCGAATATCTTGTCTTTTTTGTTTCCGTCATACTCATAATCCTGTCATTTTATATGGTTAAAAAAAAGAATCCATAAAGATAAAAAAAAAATTAATTTAAAATTACCACACATTTATATCCCGACTCCAACTTTTAAATAATATCAGGCTAAATCTTATTTTGATGCGCTAAACAAAGCAATTTAATTGAAACATACATTCAAAAACATCAATTTAGTGTAAAAAAAAATTCCGGACGGGTTAACCTAAGTACTACCCCTGTCGAAATTTAATATTTGTTTTTCAAAAATTATTACTTGCTCATCTCTTTTCAGAATTTGCTAAGGTACATATTTATTACTAAAGCAGCCTGTAGCTATTCTTCCCCCTAATACACCTGTTCCGATGTTTAGGGAAAGGCTTGTATTAAAAATAAAACCGCCCCTTTTAAATAATTGAAAGTTAAATAAATATACGAATTAACTTGACAAAGGCTTCAGCATTTTGTATCTTTGCCGCCTTTTTTATATCTCTTTTTTTACAAAGATGTATAAATATTGATTTTCAGATACTTAAATATATAAATCCATAAAAATATGAAGCTGTCTCAATTTAAATTTAATTTACCCAAAGAACTGATTGCCGATTTTCCTCCCGAAAACAGAGACGAATCGAGGCTGATGGTTGTCCATCGTAAAGAGAAAACCATTGAACACAAGCAGTTTAAAGATATTATTAACTATTTTGACGACGGTGATGTATTTGTAATCAACAATACCCGTGTTTTTCCGGCAAGGCTTTACGGCGAAAAAGAGAAAACCGGTGCCAAGATTGAAGTGTTTTTATTAAGAGAGCTCAACCGCGAAAGTCGTTTGTGGGACGTGTTGGTTGACCCTGCCAGAAAAATCAGAATCGGAAACAAACTCTATTTTGGAGAAGAAGACGAGCTGGTTGCCGAGGTTATCGACAACACCACCTCACGCGGACGTACCCTGAGGTTTTTGTTCGACGGAAGCTACGAAGAGTTTAAAGCCACCCTTCAAAGGCTTGGCGAAACCCCGTTGCCTAAAATTCACGGCCGCGAAGTGGCTCCCGAAGACGATGAACGCTACCAAACCATTTATGCCAAGTACGAAGGTGCCGTGGCTGCCCCTACTGCAGGAATGCACTTCTCGCGCGAACTGATGAAAAGACTTGAAATAAAGGGTGTTGATTTTGCAGAAATAACCCTCCATACCGGACTGGGCAATTTCAGGCCCATCGAGGTGGAAGACCTTACCAAACACAAGGTTGATTCGGAAGAGATGTACATTTCGGAAAAAACAACCAAAATCGTTAACGAAGCCAAACTCAACAACAAAAAGATTTGTGCCATTGGTACCACCAGCATGAAAGCCCTTGAAACGGCGGTTTCCATTACCGGGCTTATTAAACCCTATAAAGGGTGGACCAACAAATTTATTTTTCCTCCTTACGATGTAAAAGTTGCCAATGCCATGGTAACCAACTTTCATCTGCCCATGTCGCCCATGATTATGATGGTGGCCGCCTATCTTGGTTACGATTTTGTTTTTGATGTTTATCAGGAAGCCATTAAAGAAAAATACAAGTTTTTCACCTATGGCGATGCCATGCTGATCATCTAAACCGTTGGCTTAAAAACGGGCTTTCTTACTTTAACGGTTGTCGAAACAGCTGTTACCGGAAACACCCGGCACCATTTTCGAACGGCTGATATCCGGAATTGCCTGAAATAAAAACAATCCGGTGAAATTCAACAAAGAAATACTCAAAACCAAAAAGTTTCAAAGCATACTGGGCTGGACAACACTTGTTGTGCTCATTGTGCTTTTGATCATCAAACTTTGGCTGGGACATTGCCGGCTATGGTTATGCGGACTTTTCACGGGAACGGTAACAGCATACTTTATCCTTTCGGAACATCACACAAAAAACAACAAGGAACAACCCCCGTCATCCCGTTAATGAAAAAAATCTGTCGGCCGACAAACCCGTTTATCCGCTTGAAATGTTTAATTTTGGCCAAAACAAAAATATGAGTTATCTGATTGCCCCTTCCATGCTTTCGGCTGATTTTGCCAACCTGCAACAAGATATTGAACGCATCAACCAGAGCGAAGCCGACTGGTTTCACCTGGATGTGATGGACGGCGTATTTGTACCCAATATATCATTTGGAATTCCGGTTATCAAAGCCATTAGCCGCCATGCCCGGAAACCGTTGGATGTTCATTTAATGATTGTTGAACCCGAACGTTATATTGCCGATTTTAAAAAAGCGGGTGCCGATATTCTTACGGTTCATTACGAAGCGGTAACCCATCTGCATCGCACCATAAATGCCATAAAAGACGAAGGCATGAAAGCGGGGGTGGTGCTTAACCCGCACACCAGCGTAATGCTGCTGGAAGATATTATTAACGATGTTGATCTGGTGCTTCTGATGTCGGTAAATCCCGGATTTGGCGGACAAACATTTATTGAGAACACCTACTCCAAAATAAAGCAACTTAAAAAGCTGATACGGCAACGCGGGTCTTCAGCCCTGATAGAGGTTGACGGTGGTGTTACGCTGGAAAATGCAGGCAAACTCATTGAGGCGGGTGCCGACGTGCTGGTGGCCGGCAATACCATTTTCAAATCGGACGATGTGGTAAAAACCATTCATGCTTTAAAAACCGTTTAATAATGTATCCGTGGTGTCGCCTGGCAAAGGTCTTTCTTACCAAAAATAAACGCAAACCCATCGGGGTAGGCGATGTAAGCATATTAAAATCGAGGGTTTGCTTAACCGATCTCGATCCGTTTTTTGAGCTTAACAACGGCCGCTATCTCACCCTGTTCGACTTTGGCAGGTACGATGTGGCCATGCGTACCGGATTATGGAAAACACTTAAAAAACAGAACTGGGGACTGATGGTGGCCGGCATCAGTATTCGCTATCGGTACCGGTTACGACTCTTTACCAAATTTGAAATCCACTCCAGGGTGGCGGGCATCGACCATCGCTGGTTTTATTTTGAGCAGAAAATTGTTAGCAAAGGAAAATTGCACACCTCCGCTTTGGTACGAACCGCCATTACTTCCCCAAAAGGGCTGGTTCCCACCGGTGAAGTTTTAAAAGCCCTGGGCATACCCGACGTTTCAATTCCGGTACCCGACTGGATTAACGAATGGGCAAAATCGGACGAGATGCGTCCATGGGAATAAAAAAACCGGCATTAAAACTTTTTACATACTGGAATCGTTTAATGTTAACTTATTGGTCATAACGGTTGGGCTATGGTGCGTGCCGCATTTCTATGTGCTAATTTTTCTATTTACCAGTGCCTTTATTTAAAGTTTAATTGTCATATTTACAACTAACTGCGGCATACACTATGAGCCTTTGTTGGGCTTTCGTGCTTTTTCTTATTTGAATTTTATAGATATTTCTAAGTGTCCGCCTAGCCCTTCATTGATAATCCTTTGTAAGGTCGAAAATCGTATGTCTTTTAAATTCCGTTCCAATTTTGAA
>CAYNVN010000012.1:0-42727 GCA_964400655.1 uncultured Lentimicrobiaceae bacterium | reverse complement strand
CCGCTAAATACCAAGACCAAAACAAAAAACAACTTTCTCATTCTCAATACCATAAATAATTTTCACTTAAAAATTTTGGCAAAAGTATTTACATAAGTTCAATCAGAATGTGACATTCAATGTCACATATAGTATGTTTTTTGTTAACAATGGTTAAAAATAATATCAGAGCTATATTCAGTCCAAAAGCAAAGATTTTGTTCTAAAATAAACGAGAACAATAAACCATATTAAAATTTAACTTCTTAAAAGAAAAAACAATGGATTAGGGGAATTAGGCAGCCACATAGTTTGACACCAGGACAAACTTCCTAACAAAAACAGACACAACTATTTACGAGGAATCGCAACCGGTTTATAACTATAAATCAATTCTCTAACAGCATATAAAGCCGGTTTGGGATTAAGGTCTTTATCATACAAACATCCGTCCCAGTCTTTGTGCTGTGTATCCTGCGGGCGAATCTGCCAAAAATTTATCCCCACAACCCCGTTGTCACTGTTATCAAGCAACACGCTAATGATGGCGGTAAAGGTATTTGCCTGATCCTGCCATTTTCCTTCGTTTCCTTCTTTAAGCCAAACGTTGAACTCGGTAATATGAAACGCCAGGTTATTTTTATGGCACCATTTTACAATTTCGTCGAGGCGTTCGAGGTTTCCTTCCTCTTTTTCCCATCCCATATCAATGTGCGCCTGCCAACCTATACCGTCAACCCTTAAGCCGTAGTCGTTGCGTAAGTATTCAACCAGATACTTCATCCGTGTCCAGACCACCTGTTCCAGCTTCCCGTGCTGATTAATAATCTGTTTAACATCGGGTGCTTTTTGATTGGCTATGCCAAAAGCGGTTTTAATATAGAGCGGCACAATAAATGACTGCGACGAATCATATCCTATCAAAGGCCAGGGGTTTTCCCACCGGTCAACACCGGGTTTAGGCCCAAACCATTCACCCGTTTTTTTATCAATGGTTTCATTTACCACATCCATCCAAACAATTCCCTCCTGGCCGTTATAACGCTCGCACAACCCTGTTACATATTGATGCAGCATGGTATCAAGTTCCTGCGGTGTACGCGTATCCTCTCTTACCCATTTTGAGCATTGCGGACTAATGGGACTGTGCATCCGTATGATCTGGCCGTTCTCGCTGCAATGCTCAACCCAGTCGTCCGACTTCTCCCATTGCCATTTGTCGGGAACCGGATGAATATACGTTTGTTTAAAGTCGTTGGCGGGGGTAACATATCCGAACTCGGCATCCACCGTATCCATGGTTGGCGTACCCATCAGTCGTTGATGAGAGGCCACTCCGAAAAAAACATTTCCATCGGGAAATACCTGCTTTACCAAATCTTTAACGGGCATGTTTACCCACGAACTGTCAACCGGCGGCGGCGGTTCGGGGGGGGCCACACCTCCATCATCGTCTTTACATCCTGTTAATACCGTAATAGCGATAAATAAAAGCAGGCCTGTTATTTTTAAATATTTCATTATAAAATTATGTTGTTACCACTACATGATAAACCTCACCCTTCACAGGCGGAGGCAACAAACTGTCTGTTTCCTTACCGTTAAGCAAACAGACCGGCTTTTTATTACCCTTGTTATGAATGGTAATATGATATTGAGCACCCCGGAACCTGCGGCTAATTTTAACCTCTTCTATTTCGGGCGGCAAACAGGGTTCGATTTTCAAACCGTCAAATTCAGGGCGAATGCCAAGAATATACCGGCTTATGGCATAAAAGTTCCATGCAGCCGTTCCGGTAAGCCACGAGTTTTTAGCCTCGCCGGGTTTGGCGGCATCTTTTCCCGCAATCATTTGCGAATAGACATAAGGTTCGGTTTTATGTACCTCCGATATATCTTCGATATACGCAGGTGTAATCCGTTTGTAATAATCAAAAGCCCGCTCTCTGTTTCCCAATTTGGTTTCGGCAATGATTACCCATGGGTTATTATGGCAAAATATCCCTGCATTTTCTTTATATCCGGGAGGATAGGTTGTGATTTCACCAAGGTTTAAACGATAGGAAGTAAACGCCGGATTATTAAGAACGATACCGTAAGGGGTTGCAAGGTGTTTGTTAACCGAGTTAAGAGCCTTTTCGGCTTTACCGTTATCCAAACCTATACCTGCCATTACACAAAAGCCCTGCGGCTCGATAAATATCCGGCCCTCGGTATCTTCGGATGTACCCACTTTATTTCCGAAATAGTCGTAAGCCCTAAGGAACCATTCACCGTCCCAGCCATATTTTTCAACAGCCTCACGCATGGCATCAACATGAGCTTTAGCCTCTTCGGCTTCCGGTTTTTTACCCATTCGTTCACAAATTTCGGCAAATTCCGCTCCATACAAAACAAACATACCGGCAATAAACACCGATTCGGCCACCCCGCCCTTTTTGTTTGCGGTGGTTTGAAACGATTCGCCGGGGGTTTCCGAAAAACAGTTCAAATTCAAACAGTCGTTCCAGTCGGCGCGACCGATTAAAGGCAATCCGTGGGGACCTCTGTTTTTAACGGTATAATAAAACGAACGTCTTAAATGCTCGAACAGGGGATATTTTTTTGTATCATCGTTTTCAAAAGGAATTTCCAGATCAAGAATCTTCCAATCGCCTGTTTCTTTTAAGTAGTTCGACACCGAAAGGATAAGCCACAGGGGATCGTCGTTAAAATTATCTCCCACATCTTTGTTGCCTTTTTTTGTAAGCGGCTGATACTGATGGTAGGCACCGCCATCGCACAACTGGGTTGATGCGAGATCGATAATTCGCTGACGGGCTTTTTCGGGAATCATGTGCGAAACCCCTATCAAATCCTGATTGGAATCTCTGAACCCCATGCCTCTGCCGATACCCGACTCAAAAAAGGAGGCGCTTCTTGAAAAATTGTAGGTGGTCATACACTGGTACTGATTCCAGATATTAACCATTCTGTCGAGACGCGGGTCGTTACTTTTAACGCTGAAATTATCCAGCAAACCACTCCAGTATTCATCAAGCCCTGCAAGTTCTTCTTCAACCTGACGCGGGTGTTTAAACCGGTCAAGCATTTTAAGGGCCTTTTCTTTATTGATAACACCGGGAGCCGCAAACTTTTTATCCTGCTCATTTTCCACATAACCCAATACAAAAACAAATGTTTTTTCCTGACCGGGTTCCAGTTCAACATCAAGGCGATGCGAAGCCACCGGCGACCAACCATGGGCAATTGTATTTCCGGAGGTTCCGGCCATCACCTGTTGCGGATTTTCAAACCCGTTGTACATCCCTATAAATGTATCACGTTCCGTATCAAAGCCGTCGGGCTGTTGATTTACACCGTAAAAACTGTAATGGTTACGGCGTTCGCGGTATTCGGTTTTATGATATACCACCCCGTTTTCAACCTCTACCTCACCGATGGAGAAGTTACGCTGAAAATTGGTACTGTCATCGGTTGCATTGTAGAAAGCCCATTCAACAAACGAGTAAAGACTTATCTTTTTGGTGGTATTGCCGGTATTTTTAAGGGTAACACGCTGCACTTCTCCGTCAAACTCCAGGGGAACAAAATAGAGCACTTCGGCTTTAACATTATTCTTTACCCCCTCAATTTTGGTATAACCTATCCCGTGCCGGCACTGGTAATGATCCAGCTCCGTTTTAACAGGTTTCCATCCCGGCGACCAAACCGTATCTCCATCCTTAATGTAAAAATACTTCCCTCCGCTATCCAGCGGCACATTATTATACCGATATCGTGTTAGCCTCCTCAAACCGGCATCTTTGTAAAAGCTGTAACCACCGGCAGTATTTGACATGATTGTAAAAAAATCGGTTGTACCAAGGTAATTAATCCACGGGTAAGGGGTTTGTGGAGTTGTTATTACATACTCACGTTTATCGTCATCAAAAAATCCAAATTTCATATCTAACCTCTTCTTTATTATTATTCTATCATCTTTTCAAGCCGATCTGCAAATCCGGCAGCACCTTCTGTTGAGAAGTGCACCAGGTCTTTCAGATCATTCACTCCGGATATTTCATATCCCTTTATCAAATAAAGATTCTTATTTCCATTCTTTTGTAAATCTTCAACCACAGCCTTTTCGGCTTGCCGCACCTGACCGATGGTACTGTTTCCTTTACGGGGTTTTTCGCGCTTTGTAGCCGTGGGCAAAATACAATAAATTTTAGTGTCGGGATGATGTTTTACCAACAGTTCAAGTAATTTTTTATAGTTGGCCTGCAGTCTGCCGTCATCCATAAATCCGGCATTCCAATCGTTGTACCCCCACAAAACGGTGATTACATCAATCTTTTTACCCTTAATCATGTTTGCCACCGGCCACGAAATTTTTGAACCGCCCGTAGCAAGATTATAAAGCTGCCACCCTTTACTCTGAGCCAGCAAAAAGGGATAGGATTGGTAAGCCCCCCTTTGGCCCGTACCGTGGGTTATGGAGTTACCGATGGCGACATATACCTTTTTTTTGTTTTCCGGCGGTTTTTTATAATTACTTCCCTTATCAATTTCAATTCCCGTAAAGTTTAAACCGTAAAACGGAGGCATTACCACTTCCCACTTCGCCCATTTGTTTCCATCGGGATTGGTAACAACCACCGGATCCCATTTATCTTTTAAAAGTTTAAACTCTTTAAAGAGTTTTCCGTCCTTAAAAACCCCCAGCGAGCAACCTCTGATTTTGGCATCGCTACGCTTTTCAAACTCAAAGGTTACCTGCTCACTGTTTGTATAAACCGAAATGGTTACGCCTGTTTGCGTATTGGCATTCAGTTTATTCATATAGGTTGCCTTATTGTTCAGGGTTTTTTTATCAAAACGGTTAATTACAACCCTTTCGTCGCTTTTATCAAGAAACCATGCTCCTGAAATAATAATCTTATCATCGTTTGGCTTAACAAACCGTTTTCCGGTTGCACAAGCTGTACCAAACTGCACAAAAGCCAATAATATTATCAAATACGTTTTCATTGTTGTTCTGTTTTAATCTTCATCTCTTTTTTCCATCGATTCAGTTCTTTCAGCAACGTCCTTTTTATTTGGGGCAGTTGTTCCGACAGGTCGTGCTGTTCGCCGATATCTTCCTTAATATCAAACAGCTCCGATTTACCGGTTTCGTACCATTCTATCAGTTTATAATTTCCGTCTCGAATGGCAATTGAATTTGCGTCACCCGTACTTCTCGGCCGTGCTTTGGGCGAAAACCAAAAAACCGGGTCGCGATGCTCCATAGCATTACCCATTATGGCCGGAACGATGCTCACGCCATCCGAATGCACCTGCTTTCCCGTTACCAGTGCTGCAATGGTGGGATAAAAGTCGATACCGGTAACGATGGTTTTGTTGTCCACCGAAGGGGTTGAAACTCCGGGCCACCTTATCAGGAGCGGAACCCTTATACCTCCTTCGTAAAGCCATCCTTTTCCTGCCCTCAGCGGTTGATTGGAGGTAGCCAGTCTGCGTTGGTGGTAACCATCATCGGACAACCCGCCATGGTCGGAAGTAAAAATAATAATGGTATTTTTTTCAAGATTATTCTTTTTCAGAAAATCAAGTAAACGGCCTATGTTCATATCCATATTATCCACCATGCCCGCATAAACAGCATTGTCCTGTTTCATTTTACAACGTCCCGTACCCTCCATAATATAATCGGGGCCTTCGGGGAACCGGGTATTTTCAATGATGGTTTTATACTTTTCTGTAAGCGAATCGGGAGCCTGAAGCGGTTCGTGAACCGCATAGTGCGCCATCATTAAAAAGAAAGGTTTTTCTTTATTCTCATCCATAAACTTTATGGCTTCGTCGGTAAGATAGTCGTTAAGATAAGTACCCTCGGGGGCATTGTCCACATCCGGAATGGGAGATTTTTTCTCTTTCCACTTTTTGCCTCCGGTAGCATTGAAAGGAGCGAAATAGTTTCGTGGCGAACCGGCATGTCCGGCAGCAATACTTTTATCAAACCCCATCCCCCGGGGGCCGGTTTCATCATCACCAAGATGCCACTTTCCGATGTAACAAGAGGTGTAACCTGCCTCTTTCAGAAAACGGGCAAATGTTTTTTCAGAAACTTTTAACTTCGACCGGTTTTGAGGCACACCTCCCCTGGCGGGATAGTTTCCCGTCATAATTGCGTAACGCGACGGCACACAACGCGGATGCGCGGCATAAGCACTGGTAAATCTTACCGACTCATCAGCCAGACGGTCGATGTTGGGGGTTTGGTAAACCCTGCTTCCCTGACAGCCCAAATCCATCCATCCCAAATCATCAATCAATATAAAAACGATGTTGGGTTTATCTGCTTTTGCCTTTTGCGCTTTTATTACCGGAATGTTTACCAGCAGCAATAAAGCAAAAAAGAATATGAATCTCTTTTTCATCGTTTAACAATTTTTACTGTTCCCGAGTTTGTATTTAAAAAGTAAATGCCGGGCAACAATGTCGTCACATCTAATCTTATCCTGTTATTTCCAAATTTTTCGATTCTTACCTTAACTGTCTTTCCTGCAACATCATAAAGCGTCGGCCTGCCGGAAATATCCGCAACTGAATTTATATAAACCATTCCCGTTGCAGGGTTTGGGAAAGCCGTAAGCAACTCTCTGCCTTTTACATCGTTATTAATTACCGATACCGCCGAATCGTATTCGTAAGCTCCGATATCGGGTTTGCTGTCGCGCGGGTTACCGGCAAAATCATCCGTAACCATTACCGGATAAAAGCCCCGGTCGATGGCAGAAGAATTCGACCGCAGATGAAAATCAAAATTATCAACATCAACAAACTGCGGATTTGCCTCAAACCAGCCGCTGTTTACATTCTTTACCACAGACTGGGCACCATAATTATTAAACAACAAATTGGAATCGATTACCAAATTGTTGTTGGTACCTCCCACCTTTCCCAAAGCAAATTTGTTGGGTTTTGACCACGAAATATTATTCCGGATGGTAACATCGTTGGTGGTGTTAAAACCGATACCGCCCGGTTTGGCAGTTTCGCCATTGGTTGTACCGTTATCGTAAACCGTGTTATGTTCAACATACACTCTGTCGGTTTTATGAACCACAATGCCGCTGGCACCGTTAAGCCACGAAAGGTTATTTGCTATCAACATATACCCGTGATCGTAAGTATCGTTGTTACGTGTTAAAAATATGCCCGAACCCTCATCAATTACAAAGTGAATAAACGATTTTGAAGGAGCCCATGAGTAAATTTGATTTTCGTTTTGATAAACTTCGTTTCTTATTATCTTAATTTTAACACCGTCAAAGGCATCTCCTTCGGGGAGCACCTGTGTTTCGGCTACGGTGAGAGCTCCCACCCCCGCCGAAGTACGATAGGTATTGTAATATATTTTGTTGCCAACAACCGTGGTATAATCACTTTTTTGCACGCGCAACCCCGAAGCCACGGCCCACATTATTGTGTTATTTTCAAGGATTATATGATGCGAAAGAAGGGCTACCAAACCGGAGCCGTTGTAATAAGAGGGCTTTTGAATACCCACTGTTTCGGGCTTATCCAGCGTTTGACCCAACAGATCCGGATCGGTGATATCAATCCCCATTTCCTGAGCCAGATCGTGAACCACACCCAGCGAATCTTTATAAAGACCCCAGGCATCTTCCACCTGTTCTTTGGTTATTTGGTCACCGATGCCCTTAATTACAAATCCTGCAAATTTTACATAGGATGAACGCCTGATCAACACCCCGTGATTTGCATCAAACTCCAGCGTAACCGAATCGCCGGGAAAGGGCATAAAAACAATTACTGCATCTTCGGCACCATCGCATTTTATGGTTGCCAGACCTTCCCTTTTCCATATGTCGCCATCGCCAAAATGTGCATTATGATAGGTTCCTTGATGCACAAAAACCGTATCGCCCGGCTGAATATATCGGGAAGCCTCCGTTATTGTGGCATAAGGATTTTCGATGGTTCCGTCACCGGTATCATCCGACCCGTCAACCGCCACATGCAGGTTTTGAGCCTGCGCTGCAAATACAACAGAGATCAAAAAGAAAAACACCGCTATTTTATTCATCCTGATCATTTTACTTTTGTTTCCAGGTTAAACGCCGATTGCACCCTGTGCAATGCCCTGCTCAAACTATCGACAACCGGACGGTATCTGGGCAAATCGGCAACATTGACATTCTCTTCGGGATCGGTCCGGTGATCGTACAACATACGGGCTATTATTTCCCCCTCCTTGTTGGTAAACTCGGTATAGCGATATCTGTCCGTTTTATACGAATCTCCCGCCTTCCAACGGCTCAAAGCAAAACTTCCGGCTTTACCATCTTCGGACTCGAGCAGAGAAACAAGGCTTATTCCCTGATTAGCCTTTCTAACCGGCAACCCTGCCAACTCCGATAATGTGGGATAAATATCCACCATTTCCACCAGTTCGCGGGAGGTTGCACCCTTAAGCTTGCCGGGTGCTTTAATAATAAGCGGAACCCTCAGTGCAATATCAAAGTCGGTATGCTTTGCCCACATCATATGTTCACCCAGTTGCCAGCCATGGTCGCCCCAAATCACAATAATGGTATTATCGTACAGGTCAAGTGATTTCAGTTTTTCAATCACCCTGCCCACAAGGTAATCTGTAAAACTTACCGATGCGTAATAACCATGTTTTAAATTTAAACGCATCTGCCGGTCATCGATGTTTCCCTTTTTAGGGATTCCTTTGTATGCCCTCAGCTCGCCCCATGAACTCAATGCAATTTTAGGGACATCCTTAGGCAAAAAGTAGTTATCGGGTTCTTTAATATCCTCTTCGCCGTACAGTTCCCAAAACCTTTGCGGCGCAACAAACGGCAGATGCGGACGAGCAAAGCCCACGGCAAGGAAAAACGGCTGGTCTTTTGTTTTCAATTCTTCCAGTTTTTTGTTAACCCGCTGCATGGTTCGCACATCAAGAAATGCTTCATCAGGCACCTCGTTTGGGGTAATCTCGAAAGGGGCTGCATGTTTATAACCGTTTTGAGGATTATTGTTAAATGCAACATTTTCGGCATTATGATATTCAAACATATTTTCGGCCGGATAGTATTCGCTCCAGCTTCTTTTAGCAGCATCATATTTTCCGTGAATTACTTTACCAAACGACAAGGTATAATATCCGTTTTCCCTAAAGTACTGACCCATTGTTACCGCACCCGGCGTATCATGATCAATTTCGGAACCGGCCTTGGTGAACCGTGTTCTGGAGGGTCTGATACCGGTGTGCATGCTTGCTCTTGACGCACCGCAAACAGGCACCTGAGCATAGGCTCTGTCGAATTTAACACCCTCATCGGCCAACGCGTCAATATTAGGAGATTTAATGATGTTGTTACCGTAACATCCCAGTTCGGGACGAAGATCATCAACGGTAATAAACAACACATTGGGTTTAACATTTCCATTTTGAGCCACCGACTGCTGCAAACCCGATAACAACATAATAACCGGAATCAGCCAACAAACTTTTATTTTTAAAAACATATGATAATCGTGTTAAATGATAACTTTTCCTGCCAGGATGCAGAGACACACAAAGAGTGTGCCTCTGCAACGGCACAATTCAAATATTAACCTAAAATTTACTTAATCCCACTTCACTCTCTTTATAACCGATACGTTGCGACATCACGTAAAGAAATTGTCCTTTTTTTACCTTCAGGGGCTTATAATAGAGTTTCCATCCGGCATTAAGATCAGGGGTTATTTCATGGTCGGTAAGGATGTATCCGATGGATGCCCCTTTGGTATTGCACGAAAGCTCAACATTGTTTCCTTTTTTGGTAACAACAACCGGCAGGGTAACAGGCTGTTTTCCGCCGGGCCACATTTGCAAAAACATCTGTTTTTCGGGGATGGCTCCCATATCGCCTGTTTCGGCAAGCCAGTTATCCATGGCGGTACGCAGCTCATCAATTTTATCCTGATAAGCCGGATCATCAATAATATTATGCAGGTTTTCCGGGTCGGTTTCACAATCGTAAAATTCTTCCGGCGTTTTTTTCATTCTAAACCAGTAATTCTGGTCACGGTTAAGTGCTCCCATGGCATGCAACCTCAAAAGGTCGTTCATCATATCCATTTTTTTACGGTAGGCGATATCCTTATAAGAGGGCAATTCGGGATGATAATTTCTGACGTACAAATACCGTTTATCGCGCACAATTCTAATCCTGTCGGTATATTCATCAAAACGGTCGCCCGAGCCATAAATATATTTTCTGGGGTGATCGGCTTTTTCCTTTCCAAGAAAAGGCTGCCCCTGCATGTATTCAGGAATATCGACCCCTGCCAGCGACAATACGGTTGGTGCCAGATCAACAAACGATATCAGTTCGTCGTTATACTCTTTTTTGAGTTTATCCGGAATTCTTATCAACATGGGAGTTTTAAGCCCCGAATCGTAATGGAGCCGTTTTCCCCGCGGCAAAGGCCCGCCATGATCGCTAAAGAAAAAGATAATGGTATTATCGAGCAGGCCATCTTCCTCAAGCTCTTTTAATTTTTCACCAATTTGCTTATCGAGCAGTTCGATATTGGAATAGTTACGTGCCACATCCTGCCGTACGATGGAGTCGTCAGGGAAATAAGCCGGCAAAGGTACCGAATCGGGATTAACCGTTTGTGGAAGATTTTTATTTCTCCACATTCTTGATTCATGTGTGATTGCGTGGTTAAAGACGGCAAAAAAGGGCTGACCTTTGGCACGATGCCGCCAGTGTGCTTTGGGGTTATTTTCATCCCAGGCGGTTACCGGTGCTGCAAACTGGTAATCGGTTTTATAATTGTTTGTGCAATAATAACCTGCTTTCCGCAAGTACTCGGTAAAACACTTTACATAAGGGGGAATAACAGCCGAATAGAGCGGAACCGGGTTGCCGTTGATATCCACGGCATTGCTTTTTGCCGAGTATTCGCGTTTGCCCCAACTCATCACATCGGGGCCGGTACGCATGTGCATGGTTCCTATTGAAACAGGATACATGCCCGTGATTATTCCCGAACGACTTGGTGCACAAACCCCAACGGCAGCAAAAGCATTTGTATAGATAATGCTTTGGGAAGCCAGTTTATCCAAATTGGGGGTTTTGGCTGTAGAGTCGCCGTACATTGAAAGGTAGGGGCTGATGTCTTCGCAGGTAAGCCACAATATGTTTGGACGTTGCTCCTTTTGGGCCGCCGACAAAAACGGCAAAAGAAAAACAACAATGGTAATCAAAAAGTTTTTTTTGTTAAAATGGTGCAACATAATCCTCACAATAAAATGTTATTAAATTCTACTTTTTAACCTCTTTCAAATAAAAGTCATCAGCCCATGCTTTTCCGTTTCCACTGTTCCATTTTGTAAAAGCGACCACTATTTCCTTAAAATCTCCCGAATTAAATTTCAGCGTTACTTTGGTATAATCAGCATCAGTAATAACTTTACCCACCTGATTTTCTTTACTCATCATCACTTTTAAGCGTACTTTTTCATTGTTTTCCGATTTTAACCAGGCGGTTAACAAATAATCGGTATTTCGTTTTACCTTAACCTTTTGTTTAACGCCCGATCTGTCGGCATCCAATTTAACACATGATTCGCCACTTTTTTGGCTTCCGTCCGACACAACCTCTATTTCTCCAAAATGTATCCATGATTTCATCCCTTTTTCAAATCCGCCATTTTGTATCTTATTGATTCCGTCATCAATGGTATTTTTTTTATCGTAGCTATAATCCGGCATCAGGTCATCGGGATTTGACAATACTTTTTGCAAAGCATAGTAAGCAGGTTTTGCTCTCAAATCTTTATCAAAAATAAACCGTGACTGGTTATGATATTTTTGAACACCATCTTTCAAACCCCATGTATTGTAAGTAACCACTCCGGTGTTTCGCCTGCTCAACAAAACCTTTAAGATGTTGGCATAAGCAACGGCCTGTTTTTTAAGGTCGGCACTGCTGACATTCGGGTTTTTTATTTTGTAATCGATTTCCGTAACATGAAACTCCAGTCCGTTGGCATGTGCCCAGTCGATAAGCCCGGCAAAATAATCAAGGTCTTTTTGATTAAATGCAAGCTCTTCGTCCGATTGCAGGTGTGCCTGCCAGCCGATACCATCCACCCGAAGTCCTTGTTTTTTAAGATAGAGAATTACCGATTTAACTTTTTCCCACATTTCGGGTTCCATCCCTCCGTGCTGATTATATACCAGCTTAATATCAGGGGCATACCGGTTGGCTATTTCAAAAGCCTTAACAATATATTTAGGGATACCGTCATCATTCATTCCTATTTGCAGCCAGGGATTTTCCCACAGGTCAACACCGGGTTTCGGGCCAAACCATGTTCCATCGCGATTAACGGTTTCGTTAACCACATCCATCCATTTTACCACTTTGTTGCCATTAAACTTTTTACACTGTTCAACCATATACTCTTCCATTATCTTATCCAGTTCTTCCGGAGTACGGTTATCCTGTTTTGCCCATTTTGAAGCCTGCGGACTAACGGGACCGTGCAATCTGACCGTTATGTTGTTTGCTTCAGCAAACTTTATGATATCATTGATCTTTTTCCAACGCCACACACCCGGCTCGGGATGAACGGCAGATTGCTTTGCTGCATTTTCAGGAGTTGTATAGGAAAATTGTTGTGCCAGCAACTGTGCAGCAGGGGTTTTCAAGTAAGAATATGCAACGGTTGAGCCAATATATACCTGTCCCGGTTCAAAGTTCTTTTTAACCAATACTTTTAACGGAGTGCCGTTGGGCTCACCCGGCTTTTCGTTATCGAGTAACGAAGTGGTTACCATGGCTGTTCCCACCTGTTTAGCCATCCAGTTATGCAGCAGTTGACGCATCTCTGTCGCTACCTCCTTATAATTTTTATTTTTTGCCAGATTTTTTGTTTCCAGCGGGTCTTCCTGATAATCATACAACTCGGATGCCACCAGTTTTTTAGGATCGCGTTGCTGCGTTGACCTGAATTTTTTATACCACTCGGTATATCTGTACCTTTCGGTTCTGATGGTATAACCCATTCCGTCAATTTCGCGAACCGGCCATTGTGAAACGGCAAATTTCTTTTGCGGTTCTTTCCCTTCCAAAAACGGAACAAGCGTAGTACCTTGAAGGGTTGGTTCGCGCGGAATACCTGCCAAATCACAAAGTGTTGGGTAAATATCGAGCGTTTCGACGGGAATGGTGGTTTTTCCCGGTTTTTTACCCGGGTCGTAAATAATTAAAGGCAGCCTTGTTGCCTGCTCAAAATTGGTGTGTTTACACCACAATCCGTGATCGCCAAGATGCCATCCGTGATCGCCCCACAATACGATAATGGTATTATCAAGGAGGCCTTTTTCTTTTAACCTGTCGAGCAATTTCCCAATTTGTGTATCAATATAGGAAGCAGCAGCATAATAGCCGTGTATCAATTCGCGTTGTTTTTCGCGGTCGAGCAGACCTCTGTCGTCAAAGGCCGCCGGAATATCGGTATAGGATCTTAATTCGCCGTTATTATGATAAGCAATTGAAGGGCCTCCTTTTGAGTGGCGTTGCCATTTGGCAAGATTCAGTTTATCGGGGTCGTACAAATCCCAATATTTTGAGGGTGCCACAAAAGGAAGATGCGGTTTTTTAAAACCAACCATTAACAAAAAAGGCTTATCCTTATCTGCAAATTCATCAATACGCTTTAAGGCATCATTGGCAATCCTGCCGTCGTAATAATAATCATCCGGAACATCTGCCTTTTCGGTGGAAGGTTTATAATTTTTCCTTAAAAAAGCCATTTTCTTTTTACCGGTTAATCCTCTTGCGTTTGCCAGTGCCACAAAGGTTTGATACTCGGCCCTGTGTTTTTCAGACTGATAAGAGCCTAACACGGGTTCCGGTCCGGAATTATGTAATTGATGAGGTGCTCTATAAGGAATACTCCACGAAACGGGATCGTACTTCCTGTCCACGCTACGGGGATCAAAAATCTTACCCGTTGCATAAGTGATGTACCCGTTTTGCTTAAAATACTGCGGGAGGGTAACAACATCGGGATTTTTATCACGAATGAGTGTGTGCAAATCCCATACTTTGGTTCTGTCGGGATACCAACCGGTAAGCATACTGGCCCGTGAAGGACCGCATACCGCCTGCTGAGTATAAGCATTGTTAAAAACAAATCCCATCTCTCCCAGCTTATCCATGTTGGGGGTAATGGCATCTTCATCGCCAAATACGCCAATATTGGGTTTTAAGTCATCCACCGCTATAAAAAGAATATTCTTTTTTTGTTGGGCAAATAGTATGACTGTCTGCATAAACAGCAGCACCAATGCCATTGTTTTAATTGATTTTTTCATGTTTTTATATTTCATATTCGGGCAAATACCTGTTAAAACCATTCTTGTTAAAGCGGATTTGAACGATAATCCATCCACAAACACCGATGTCGATTACAATTGAATACCGTAATGGTTAATCCGTCCACAGCAGAGGGAAATCCGGGGTATTCGGCATTTATGGGTTATGCACTCCATAAACACTAATTAATATTACCAAAATCCTTTTCGGTAATCTCTTTAAACTCCTGAATTGTTCCGGTATCGCCCACCTGTTTCATCAATGCTTTCAGTTGTACCTTCAGTTTGGCAATGGTATCGGCATATTGCGGATCGTTGATGGCATTATTAAGCTCATGGGGGTCTTTTTCAAGATCGTAAAACTCCCAAATATCCACATTATAATAAAAATGTGCCAGTTTAAAACGTTTGGTACGCATGCCGTAATGAGGTTCAACATGATGCCAGAACGGCCACTCATAATAATGGAAATAAACCGCATCATTCCATTTAACCTCTTTTTTACCTTCGGCAATATCCTTAAAGCTGTGGCCCTGCACACTTTCGGGTGCTTTGATTCCGGCAAAATCAATGAGCGTAGGCGCAAAATCGGCATTTGAAATAAGATGATTGTCGGTTGTACCTTTTTTCAGTTTGGCGGGGTAACGCATCAGGAACGGCATCCTGAAAGATTCTTCATAGATAAAGCGTTTATCGAAGAAACCGTGATCGCCGAGGTAAAAGCCCTGGTCGCCGGTATAAACCACGATGGTATTTTCGGCAAGTCCGTTTTTATCAAGAAATTCAAGCACTCGCCCCACGTTATCGTCCACCGATTTAACACAGGCCAGATAATCTTTAATAAAACGCTGATATTTCCATTTGCGTGCTTCTTCAACCGTTTTACATCCGGGAGGCATCCAGTTTTGACCCGGATTATTTCCGTAATTTTCCCACTCATTCAGTGCTTTTCCTTTCAATCCTTCGGGTGGCGTAAGTTTCATATCCTTACGGTTAAAATAGTCCATGGTCATCCAGGTGTTTCCTGCTGTTTTTTCGCGGGTTTTATAATCATCGCTAAAGGTTTCGGGATAGGGCAATTCCTTATCGGGATACATGTTCACGTACTTTTTATCGGGGAACCAGTTACGATGCGGTGCCTTGTAATGTAGCAACATGGCAAAAGGCTTTCCCGAATCCTTTACACGTTGGAGCCAGCCCAAAGCCGAATCGGTGGTGATGTTGGTGGCATACCCTTCAATTTTAACCTGCTTTCCGTTGTAATCGTAAACCGGGTTGTAATAATAGCCCTGTTGTCCGGGATTGTTGTGATACATGTAGTAATCAAATCCGCGGGGTTTTGTTCCAAGATGCCATTTACCCAGCATGGCGGTTGTATAGCCGTGTTTATGAAGTTCCTGCGGGAAGGTCCACTGATCGGGATTGAAATGGCCGCCGTGTTCATTTTTATAGTAACCATTTTCGTTGCTGTATTTACCGGTGATAATGATTGCACGGCTGGGGCCGCAAATGGCATTGGCACAATATACATTATCAAAGCGCACGCCTTCATTGGCAATCCTGTCGATGTTAGGGGTTGTAAAATAGTCGGCATATCTTTTATCGTAAGCGGTTATGGCCTGAGTGGTATGATCGTCACTCATGATAAAAAGAATGTTGGGACGCGAATTGTTTTTATCCTTTTTATCTGTTTGCGAAACACCCGTACTACAGGAAACAAAAACTGAGGACAGCAAAACAAAAAAGGCTGTCGCTTTTAACAACGCATTAAAACTTTTAACTGACTTTTTCATATAACTTTATTTATTGACTTTTTTTATGAGAAGATTTTTTTTCAGCAGGTCATTATCCTTTGAAGAAGTACCGGCCATAATGATAAAATTACCAGGTTCCACCACATAATTCATATTTAAATCGTAAAATGCGAGGGATGAAACCGGCAGTTTAAAAACCACATTCCGGGTTTCTCCTTTATCAATATGAACTCTTTTGTAATCCTTCAGCTCTTTAACAGGACGGGTAACCGATGAATACTCGTCGCGGATATAGAGCTGAACGATTTCGTCGCCGGCCATTTTTCCGGTATTGGTAACCTCAACCGAAACCAAAACGGTATCACCAATTTTGGCTTCACCGGGAGATACTTTTAAATTATTATATTCAAATGTTGTATAGCTCATCCCCTCTCCAAAATACCACAACGGGGTATGAGGGATATCGATATAGGGATGAAAAAACGCAGAGGGTTTATGGTTATAAAAGTAATTTAATTGTGTCGAGCTGTAAGGAATGGTAATGGTTAATTTACCCGAAGGGTTAACCTCCCCTTTGATCACTTCGGCAAGGGCCTGTCCGCCAAAAGCTCCCGGCTCCCAGGCTTCGATGATTGCAGGGATGTGCTCTTTTATCCACGGTTCGCCCAACGGACGGCCATTTACAAAAACAACCACAACATTTTTATTCTTTTCATAAATACGTTTTACCAGTTTCAACTGATTGCCCTGTAGATTTATGTTTGCTCTGTCGGTGTTTTCGCCGCAATTTTTTTCTTTGGCATCGTATCTTAATGAGTTTGAGCCAACCACTACCACCACGGCATCGTATTGCGAAGCTTTTTCCACAGGCTCTTTCAACAGAGCATCATCGGGATACCGGAGGCTTTCACCACTGTTTATATAATCAACCTGCGCATCTTTAAAAATCGCTTTCATTCCTTCGTAAACAGTAATGATATTTTTTTCGGGCTGTTCCAGTGCCCAGTCACCCATAATACGATGATTATCGGCATTGGGGCCGGTTACCAATATTTTTTTTGTTCCCTCCAAGGGGAGCAATCCGTCATTTTTCAAAAGAATGATTGCTTCGCGAGCAGCCTTTAACGCCGTTGCCATGTGCTTTTCAGAAAAAAGAACCTTTTTGACTTTGTTTTCATCCGAATACGGATTTTCAAACAAGCCAAGCATAAACTTAGCTTTTAATATTTTACCAACTGCTCTGTCGATATCCTCTTGCGGAACCGCGCCTTCATTTACCAGTTTAACCAACGGTTTAAAGAAACCCGGGCCGTGCATGTGCATATCAATGCCGGCGGTTACCGATATTCTAACGGCATCCTCCATCGATTCGGCGGCATGGTGTTTATCATAAATCCGCTCAATATCCATCCAGTCGGAAACAACAAAGCCATCAAACCCCCACTCTTTTCTTAACACATCGGTAAGTAAAAACCTGTTACCGTGTGCCGGCACTCCCGAAACCTCGTTATGGGCAGCCATAAAAGTGTAAACACCGGCCTCAACCTGAGCTTTGTAAGGCGGGAACCATATTTCGCGCAATTGCCTTTCGGAAACATCAATGGGAGCCGCGTTTGTTCCGTTAAACGGTTCGCCGCCACCAACAAAATGTTTTGCACAAGCCAATATATTTTCGGGCCCGAAATCGCCCTGATATCCTTTTGTAAAAGCAACGCCCATCCTTGAAATCAACAGAGGGTCTTCACCAAAGGTTTCACCTGTACGGCCCCAGCGCGGGTCGCGGGCTACTTCCACATTGGGCGAAAAAGTCCAGTGCATTCCTGTAGCCCTCACCTCCTGAGCGGTTTCTTTTGCCACTTCGTAAAGTAAATCATCATCCCAGGTGGAGGAAAGCGACAACTCAGTGGGATAAACCGTTGCTCCCAAAATATGTGCATGCCCATGAATGGCATCGATACCAATTAACAGCGGTATTTTAAGGCGCGACTCCATTGCCAGCTTTTGCAAGGCGTTAGCCTCTTTTACATTTTTAACATGCAAAAAAGAACCTATCTCACCCTTGCGTACCATATCGCGAATACCCTGAATGCTTAATCCAGGATAATAACCGTACTGGTCATTGGATTCATCAACTACACCGCCCAGTTTTTCCAATGATTTTTTAATATGTTCAATTGCGACATACTGGCACATCTGCCCCACCTTTTCTTCAAGGGTCATACGCGACATCAAATCCTCCACACGTTGCTCAACAGGCATTGATGCATCAAGATATACCTCCTTCTGCTGGGAAAAAACATATCCCGAAATCATCAAACCTGCCATTAAAACAACTCTTAAAAACATCACAAACCTTACTTCCTTTATTTAATTGATACGGAATAAAAATTTAAAACAAAGGAGGAAAGCTTTTACAGGCCATCCTCCTTTGTTATCGCAAATACAAAACAACTACTCTTCCAAAGCATCATAAACTTTAGCGGCCTGTACCGTAACATCATCAATATACCACTGTGCACCTTTATTGCTTCCCTCGGTAAAGAAATGCCAGCAAACATAAATATTGCTTTGGGCAGGATTAAGGCCGCTAAACTCCTGATATTCGCAAACGGGCAAATCGCCATCGTTAATTGGTTCGGGTACTTTCCATAAGTTTTCAGTAAGCCAGTCTTCATCATCATTTGCCATAACCAGTATCCAGTTTGCCGGATCAAAAGTACCGTCTACAACTTCGTTATTGTATGAGTAGTAGAGCGAGCGCTGGAAAAAGTCAACTGCAACATCTCCATATCCGTATAACTGTCCGAATTTAATCCTGAGATTTCTCCAGCTACCGTCATTGGTCAAGGTTAGCACCATGGCCACATCATACAGCCCGTCTTTAGCATAAAGCAGTCGAGCCGAATGGAGGTCTCTCGGAGGATCGTCTTTAACAAAATGATTGGCATGGAAGCTTTTATCCTGTGCACCGTTCACCGGTGAAGAGAAAAAAGGAGCAACAAGGTCGGCACCGTCCGGTGTGGCATAATCAAACGTTTCGGTAAGTACCGGTGTTTCATCCCATCTTGTTTCAAAATTAAAAGTAAAGATATTGTTATAATCAAGCGGAACGCCCGAGCTTATTACCCTTACACCCATTACATATTCTCCCTGGGGCACATTCATATCGGCAGCCACCGAAATGCTGCCGTCCGCTGCAACAGATACTGCATTTACCAATGCTTCAGGGGCTCCGTCGGGGAACAGAAGCTCCCATTGATCAACACTCATCCCTTCAAGCAATGGTGCCGCCGTGGTGTATGCCGTCCATGGCGAAAGAGTAACTTTAGTTAAAGGCGTTGATCCGTCATGCTGAACATACTTTAATGAAGGAGGTGCGCCAACGGTAACCGAAAGGATATTGTTTAAAACTTTTTTACCGAGATTACAGGAAAAAACAAAAGAGAGCGTATGTTCTCCGGATTCGGCATCGGAACTTTTTCTAACCTTGCCGTCGTCGGAAACCGAAAATCCTTTTACGGATGGTTTTATCGTATAAGTTACATTTTTAACCGGTTCCGACGGGGTACCAATAACCTCGTAATTAAGCTGCGAAATCACCCCTGTATCCATGGCCGAAACATTAACGCTTTCGGGATTTGCGGTAACATTTACCGGAACATCCAAAATATTCACCCTTAAAGCAGAATCAACAACGGCGACTCCCACGGTATTTGAAACGCTTACGGCTACGTAGTAGGTACCTGCCGAGATAGTGCCTTTTGTATTATCGTAGGTAATCACTCCCGTTTTACCATCTATCAAAAAGCTTCCGAAGTTAAATTTACCTCCGTCGGTTGACACAACAGTATCAATGGTAATAATATAAGCTCCTTCAACCTTAAAAGTCGGCGTATCCGAAACAATTTTGGACAATACTGGATACGAATCCATGGATGAGGGATAACGGAGATCAACATTTGTTTTTGTAACCGGTTCGGGATTATACTCGTTATAATCGTTTGTATATTTTTTCTTACAGGAAGAAAAGAACACAAAACCAATAAGTAAAAATAGCCCGGTATATATAAATCTGTTTTTCATAGCTTATTAATTATCTATATCTTCATTGGTATTAATTTCACTTGTAGGTATAGGAATGTGCATTACAACATCCTTATCATCTGCCAGGGTTACGTCAACCGCCTCTTTAAAAACGGGAGAGGTATTATGGGGGATAATAACATGATTTTTAAAATATTCATATCCTCTTCTGCGGTTATTAAACCAGTCGTGGGCTTCACCCACTAATTCATACCTGTATTCTTCCATGACGGCCTCTCTAAAAGCTTCCTGTCCCTGTGAATATTCGGGACGGGGATTAAGGCCAACTCTGTCGAGCACTTCTGTTAAATAGGTCATTTGCTCTCCATTTTGAAGTTCGTTGGATATTTCGGCCAGCATTAAAAGCAGGTCGGCATAACGATAGACAATAAAGTTCTGGAAATTATAATTTGCAGCATTGTTTGCATTTTTTTCCCAATATTTAAACTCAAAAGGAAAGGCGGAGGCAAAATTCTTACGTGTACTATTTTCGGGATAAAGCTTTACGGTTTTCATATTATTCATTTTAACATATGATGTTTTATATGTTTGGGTTAACCGAATAGAATCATCAGGATAAGCAGCCATGTGATAATCAATCAGCTCGGCATTGAACTTGATTCTTCCCCAGGTTTTACCTTTTGTAGCTTTAGGAGCCGTAAAGAATTTAACATAATTGCTACGGGCGATATCGTTAAACTGAATTTCGAAAATCGACTCGACGGTATTATTTCCCTGCTGTTCTTTAAACAGATCGGCATAATTGTTTACCAGCGAGTATTTTCCATAAACCTCTTTTGCTTCGTTATAGGCCATTTGCCAGAAATTATCACCGGCGGGCACTTTATCGTCGGTGGTGGCCATTTGCATATATACTTTTGCTTTCAGCATGGCAGCAGCTTCAGCAGCAGGATAGCCGGAACGTTCGAGTCCTTTGGGAAACATCAGCTTTTTTGCCATATCGGCATCCGCCAATATTTGACTATAAACCACCTCTGTAGAAGATTTGGGCTTATTGATATTGGTAGCATCGGTGGGTTCCAGTCGCAACGGAATATCGCCCCATAAACGAACCAGGTTAAAGTAGGTAAAGGCACGTAAAAAATAGGCTTCCCCAATTACATCGTTCCACCCGAACTCTTCGGCATCCTGCGGGTTATCAACAACATCCATATTGGCAATTATGGTATTTGCCCTTTCGATAACGAGGTACATACCCTGCCATGTATTCTCGGTATAAGTTGCACTGGGCTGTGGTTTTAGCGAGCAAAGAAACTTATTATCAGTTGACTGTGAACTACCGCCTGCTCCCGACACAAAGTAGCCTGAGCTGCCAAACGAAAGATAAAGGAAATCGTTACCGAAATAATGATAAGCAGCCATCCCGTTATAAACACCGTCGAGTGTTGAACGGGCATTACCGAGGTTTGCAAATGCACTTTCCTGCGACAAAAAAGTAGGGTCTTCCTGTAAGCTGCAGGAAGAGATAATAAATCCTGCAACCAATAATATTAATATATGTTTAAATACTTTCATGTTTCTAAATATTTTTTGTCAAACTAAAAGTTAATGTTTAAACCCAGCATAAACGTTTTTGCATTGGGGAACGCATTCCAGTCAACCCCCTGGATATTTCCATTATAGAGGAAACTGGTAATATTCGGCTCGTATCCACCATAATTGGTAAGAGTAAAAAGGTTTTGAGCGGAAACATAAACATGAAACTTGCTGAAAACCTTTTCCAAAGGAATATCGTAACCAAGCGTTATGTTGGTAAGCCTGAAGTAACTTCCATCTTCAATAATCCTGTCGCTGATAGCGGCAAACTTTTCTTCAGAAAACAAAATGCGTGAAAATTCGTCCGAAGGTCTTTCGGGCCTCCATGCTTCGTGATAGGCTGCCGGAAAAATATTTTGTGCCAATCCGGTGGCATAATAATATTCAAGTCCGATACCATTGGCAATATCGTTACCGTACACACCATAGCCGAGCAAGCTGAACGACAAACGTTTATAAGTAAAATCGATATTAACACCATAGGTAAAATCGGGATTTGGATTGCCGATAACGGTTCTGTCCTGAATATTAATTTTACCATCACCGTTTTGGTCAACATATCTAACATCGCCGGGTTGAAACCCGTCAATAATATCCTGGTCACCTTCCTGATAAATTCCGTTTGTTTCCCATCCCCAAAACAAACCGATGGGTTGTCCTACCATAAAAATATTGGCCGGACATTTAAAGTAGTTACCGGTTGAGATGTTGTCGCCCAGATAGTAGGATTCCATTCTTTCCTCTCCATCAAAATAAACGGGAGCTTCGGGAATTCCAAGGTCAAGTATTTTGTTTCGGTTGATTGAGAAATTACCGCCAACGGCAAGATAAATATCTTTGGTTGACACGGCAACTCCCGTAAGGTTCATATCGATTCCCCAATTTGAAATGGTACCCCGGTTAATCAGCATGGAAGAATATCCTGTTGACTGAGGAATGGCTATTTGCTGAAGCAGGTCAAAGGTTTTTTTATAATACCCGTCAACCGAGCCGAACAATCTGTCGTTAAAAAAGCCAAAATCGAGCCCCACATTCAATTGTGAAGTGGTTTCCCATTTTAATTCGGGATTGGGAATGTTACCCGGCACAAATGCGATAAGGGTTGATTCGTCGTCGCCAGCATAATAGCCAATATTGAAGTTGGAAAAGGTTTGATAGGGATTGATTGCCTGATTACCGGTTAATCCCCATCCTGTTCTAAGTTTCAGATTGCTCAGGGCATTTGCGTTTTTCAGGAACTCCTCTTCGGAAATTCGCCAGGCAAATGAAAACGAAGGGAAGTAACTATATTTATTGCCCGGGGCAAATTTTGAGGAGCCGTCGGCACGAAAAGTTGCAGTAACGCTGTATTTATGATTATAAGTATAATTAATACGTGTTAGAAACGAATTCATCGACTCGGTACGCGGATAGGTTTTCAAAGGCCGTGAAGCCACTTTACCGTATTCCGGGCCGTTTATTGTAAATTCATAGGTTACAAAGTCAATTACCTCGTAGGTTTTATCCTCTTTATAACTACCGTCAAAAACATATCCTGCCATGGCATTTAACGAATGTTTTTTATGAAACACACGGTTATACAACAACAGGTTATCCACCACGTAACTATATTTTCTCAGTCCTGCAATTGACAACCTTCCGTTATCCTGACTTCCCGGAAGGGTTGTAACTCCGTACCAGCGTCTTCTTTCTTTTGACCAGATATCGGCAGCACCTCTTATTTTAATTTTCAACCCTTTAACCGGAAGTTTGTAAACAAATCCCAAAGCTGCCTGACTTCTAAGCTGATTGGTAACATCTTCAAAATCATTAATCCACGAATAAGGATTCGACAACCCCAGTTCTTCTTCATAGTCGGTAATATCTTCACCAACCAGGGGGCTGTATGTTAATACACTTTTAACAAAACTTCTGTTTGATCCGGCTTTTGATCCGCTTTGTGCAAAATTGTTTTTTCCGACATACAGCGAGACTTTGGCATCAACATCCAGTTTTTTTGAAACATGTTGCATCAGGTTAATTCTGAAATTACCTGCCTGAACATTTGAATTATCAACAATTCCACCCACATTGTTAAAGGAGCCCGAAGCATAATAGGTACCCTTTTTACCGCCACCGCTAACGGAAAATCCAAGGTTATAGGAATATCCGGGCCGATAAACTTCGTCCTGCCAGTTAACCTGTTTCATGGGGGTAGTGCCAACCACAGGGCTTCCGTTTTCATAATTAATCGCATAAACATCATTACCGTTAATGTAGTAGAGGGGGGTATGATGTTTTAAAAGGTTACTTTCATTCCGGTATTTGGCATAATCGACACCGTTTAGCACATCAAGTTTTTTATTGATTACCGAAACGCCGGTAATGGCAAAGCCATTAACTTTCATCCGGCCTTTTTTACCCTGTTTTGTGGTAATAAGCACAACCCCGTTGGACCCTCTCGATCCGTAAATTGCTGTGGCAGATGCATCTTTTAATATTTCAATATTTTCGATATCTGCGGGGTTAATTCCTGCCAGTCCGTTTTGAGCCTGCTGGTAATCGTTACCATCTCTCGAGGCACTGGCAACGCCTTCGCCGGCAGTTGTAATAACCACACCATCTACAACATATAAAGGTTCGTTGTTACCTCTAAGGCTGTTGGTACCACGTATTCTAACACTAACACCTTCGCCGGGGTTTCCGTTGTTACTCACAACCTGAACTCCCGCAGCCCTTCCCGTTAACATTTTGTCAACGGTTGCATACTCTTTTGCAGTGGTTTCATTTACTTTAACAGTAGATGTAGCGCCTGTAAGGTCGCTTTTCTTCATGGTACCGTATCCCACAACAACCACCTCGTCGAGTTCGGTTTTTTTGGGCACAAGCGTAACATCAATGTTCGTACGGTCGCCAACGGTAAAACGCCGTCGTTCATAACCGATAAAACTAAAAACAAGAACATCGGCAGGTGCCGCCTTGATGGTATATTTTCCATCAATATCGGTTACCGTACCTGTTGTTGAACCTTTTACAACAACATTAACGCCGGGCAGCGGGCCCGAGTTGTCGGTTACCTTTCCGGTAACAGTATGCACCTGCCCCAAAAGAGGCGTTACACCTGCAACCAAAAGGAAAAAAACAAAAACAAGTAGAGATCTTTTCATACTTTCAATTTTAAAAAACAAATATCTTTTCAGGTCATATTTAAGCTCAGGTAAGTAAAAGTATTTTTCACCTTGCAGAAAAACAAATTGGCTTTTGAAAAGTTTTTGAAAAAAAACAGCAAAAAAACCTTTGTGTATTTTCTACGCTTACAAAAGTAAATGCTTTTTATGAAAAATAAAAGTAAATTCCTATAATTTTTAATTTTACGGAAAAAGTGGTTATTTGTTGCATAATGTATTAATAAAAAGGCACACGGCCCTGCTTACTTTTTGGGTTTTTTTTATATTTGCACTGTGTACATTTTACATAATAAATCTATGAAAGAAATTATACCCAATATTTCGGTTGACTGTGTGGTATTTGGATTTGATTTTGACCGGCTGCATATTTTGCTTAAAAAACGGGAATTAATTAATGAAAACGGAGAAAAGGTAATTTCAGACTACACGCTAACCGGCAATCATTTGCTTAAAGGAGAAACGGCTGACGATGCGGCATACCGTGTTTTATATAACATAACAGGATTTGACAATATTTATCTTGAGCAGTTTTATTGTTTTAGTAAAACCACAAGGTTAATGAATGAGAAAGACCAGATATGGGTTAAACATCTTAATTTGGATATTGCCGATCATGTTTTCAGTATCGGATATTTTTCGCTGGTTGACAAAAGCAAACTGATATTGGACGAAGAACACAAAGATGCCAAATGGTTTCCCATTGAAGAGTTACCTCCGCTGGGATTTGATCATGCCGAAATAATTGAAAAGGGGATTGAATGTTTGCGCAAAAAATTCAAACAGGAGCCAATTGGTTTTGAATTACTTCCCGAAAAGTTCACCTTAACCCAACTACAAAAGCTTTATGAAGCCGTTATTGGTACCACTTACGACAGAAGGAATTTCAGGAAAAAAATAATGCAGCTTAAATACATCATTCCGTTGGACGAAAAGCAACAGGGCGTACCGCACAAACCTGCTCAGGTATTTATATTCAGTCGTGAGGTATACGAAAAAACGAAAAAGGAGAAACTGGTATTTGCATAGGGTGGTAATTTGCATTAATAAACTTCTGCCGGTTGAAAACAGGGTTTAATAACAGCCTCAAAAATGCTTATAATTTTCATAAAATAAATATTTCTTTTTTTACACTAAGTAAATTACCATACCGAATATATATTTCAAATTAAGATAAGAATTAAAAAAGGGATGCCAGTTGGCATCCCTTATTAATAAACAAAAACCATTACGAGAGGAGAAGTTTATATATTACAACTATTTATGTAATTAATCAACAGGTTTAAAACGCCAGAACCAACCTTTCTTTTGGGCCTGATAGAGAATTAAACTATTATCTTTTAAAACACAAATAGAGTATAATCCGTTATTAACATTCTCGGGCAAAACATTTGGGTGTGCATGATCGGGAATATGTGTATCCTTTACACTCAGCTTCATATTAGCCATGTCCAAAACAAATGAACCGGTAATGGATTCGCCCGATTCGGGGATAAAGGTACAAATGGTGTTTGCGCCGTCAATTTCAAATTTGATGGAAGCATTTTCATCTTCGTACCAGTCATCGCCAACCGCTTTACCCGGGTCCCACCATATCTTATTCCATTTATGCGGGTCAGGGGGTCCGAGGTAGCAGAATTTACCCATGTTTCCGTTAGGATACTCCTTTTTATCGTAAACCCATGTTTTGCCAACACCGTTACCTGTTAATTCGGAATATCCGGGAACTGTATAGGTCATCTCTTCAATGGTAACCTCAACATCTTTATCAACAATGGCTCCGGCAGTGGTAGCTTTGTAGGTAACCGAATAAGTGCCCACAACGGGAACAATAACGGTATCGATCATTTTTGTTGAAGTTCCAAATTTATAGTCCCACATACCTCCATACTGAGGTGTATTGTTTTTCAAAACAATTTTGTTGGTACCATCAATGGACGTTACCGTAACATCTATTTGACCGGGAGTGGGAACATCTCCCAGTGTATTTCTGTCTTCGATGGGATTACAGGCATAAAACACGCCCAACAGGCCCAACGTCAACATTAATAAAACATTTTTCATTTTGTTATACTGTTAAATTTTTATTACAACATTAAACATCTGTTACCAGCCCGGATTTTGGGTAAGTACGCCACCCGACAATCTGATTTCAGTAGGAGGAATAGGCAAGAAGCCTTTGGTTTCAGGACGGTATTCAGCATTGTAAATAGCATCTTCGCCCTGATTTTTGATCGGGATATTTTTTACCTCGGCGAAAGCACTTTCAAGATCGTGCCAGCGCATCAAATCGAAATACCTCAAGCCTTCAAAAGCAAGCTCGTGTCTTCTTTCGGCTTTGATATTTTCAAGCGTAACCGGTTTTGATTCAAGACCTGCTCTGGTTCTAACCATATCAAAATATTGCTGAGCGTTGGGACATTCAAGTTCGGCAGCCATTAACAATACATCTGAAAAACGTATTACTACCAAATCCTGCATATTCCAAAGCTGCATATTATCCTGACCGCCATACATTAAATAATACATCCCTTTCCATTTACCATTCTCATCTTTTCCGTTAACGGGGATATATTTTTTAATATAACAGCCGGTTTCGTACTGATACTGGTTTTTACCATATTTGAATGTTCCGTCCTGATATTCGGGGTTCTCATCAGGATAACCTATTTTAAGGATAGAACCTGCCTGACGCAAATCACCATCTTCATAGCTGTCCCACAACTGAGGATTAACGGTTGCCCATCCCCAGCCTTTTCCGAGCACACTGTTGTCGTTGGCACGAGGTCCTACAAACAGATTGAAATTATTACAATAATAAAGCGACTGATCGCCCGACCAACCGGCATAAGGGCCAAATTTAATGGTAAAGATGTTTTCGGGATTGGCCTGAGTCTCACCTACCCATTTAAGGTTGTTAACCCTTGCATACTTATAGTAAGTTGTATCGTATGAATAGGGCCACAAATTTCTGAAGTCGTCAACAAGCGAATAATTTCCGTTGTCAATCAGGTCAACAAGCCAGTTTTGAACATCAGCTTTTGTAATATCGTTTTCGTAAGTAGGCAGTGATGTTTTATTATAAACACCGGTATAAAAAAGATATACACGCGCCATCAAAGCTTCGGCGGCCCATTTTGAAGCGTGACCATACTCGAGGTCGGTATATGCTTTTGACGACATCAGGTTAATGGCATCTTTTAAGTCGGAAGCTATTAAAGTATAAAGTTCATCGGCACTTGCTTTAGGCTGATTTGGATCGGCCAGCGGATCGGTAATCAAAGGAACCTCTCCAAAAAGTTTTGCCAGTCTGAAATAGAAATAAGCGCGTAAAAAGTGAGTTTCACCCAGCACCTGATTTTTCTCTTCTTCCAGTTCCCAGGTAGCATCATCCTTGTGCATCAACAACATATTTGCACGAAAGATACCTTCATAAGCTCTTTTCCATAAGGCATCGAACATATCTTCCTTTGTCAACTGGAACTTATCGACTCCCTGAGGTGCGATGTCGCTGGGACCTCCGCCCGGAAGGTTATCGGGAGACAACAGGCAGGCCACCATATAGGCATCTCCTGTTCCTTTTCCTGCCATTGCAGAATAAACGGCAGTTAAGGCTTCTTTTACTTTCTCGGGTTTTGTGTAATAGTTCGATTCATCCTGTTGGGTTAAATTATCGCGATCGAGGAACTTGTTGCCACAACCGTAATTTAAAAACGTCAACAAAACCAACGAGAATACTATATATGATAAACGTTTCATGATTTATTGTTTTTTATATTAGAAATTGATTGTTAAACCAACTATTAAATTACGCGATGGAGGATAGGTTCCAATATCGATACCGGAAGCCCAGCTTGTGGGTCCCCAGGCGATTTCCGGATCCAAACCCGAATAATTGGTAAATACGTATAGGTTTTGTCCCTGGAAATAGATTTTTGCATGAGGCAGATTTTTCCAAAAATGCAACGTACTCAAATCAAATCCAATGGTAACATTGCTGATTCTGAAGAAAGAAGCGTCTTCAATAAAGAAATCCGACATAAAGAGCATATTCTGGTTTCCGCTTGAAGTGAGCTTAGGATAGGTATTGGAAGTACCTTCGCCATGCCAGCGTTGGAAAACGTCGGTGGTATAATTGTCGTAAGGGAAGTTCCACGAACGGTACGATTTGGCAATCTGCATGCCTGCCTGTCCAACGCCTGTAAAGTTAAAATAAAATCCTTTATAAGCGAGATTGATTTGTAAACCAAAGTTGAAATCGGGATGGGGGTCGCCGAGACAAACTTTATCATCGTCGTCTATCACGCCATCGCCGTTTTGGTCAACATATTTAAAATCACCGGGGCCGGGAACAATAGCTCGCGGATCGGTGGTAATGCGGCTGTTATAGTCATCGGCATCAGCCTGGTTCTGAATGATACCGTCGGTTTGAAAGCCCCAGAAATAGGCAATGGGGAAACCTACTTCGGCACGATAAATTTCCGACATACCGTGTGTTAATATATTGGATGGTCCATGAATAATCTTTTCGTCGTTGGCAATTTCGGTTACTTCGTTTTTATTGTAAGCAAAGGTTCCGGTAATGCCGTAGCTGAAATCTTTTTTAACATCGTTCCATCCCAGTGAAATTTCAACACCGCTGTTTTTTACATTTCCCCCGTTTATATCGCTGGGGTTGGTTCCGGCTGTGGCAAGAATGGGAGCCGTTACCAGCCAGTCCTTGGTTAATTTACTGTAATAGTCGATGTTCAATTTAAGTTTTGAATCTACAAAATAGGCATCTAACCCTATATCGGTTTGTTCCGATGTTTCCCAGGTAACATCGGGATTGGGAACACGTGAGGGGTAACCGCCAAGATAAATGATTGATTTATCGGGGCCGAAGAAATAGTTACCTTTATTATAGGTGATGGTTGAAGTATATTGGAATGCACCAATATTCTGGTTTCCGTTTTGTCCCCAGCTGGCACGCAGTTTCAAAAAGTTAACCCATTTTACATCCTGCATAAACTTTTCGCTTGATATAACCCAGCCACCGGCTACCGACGGGAATACGCCCCATCTGTTTCCTTCGGCAAAGTTTGAAGAGCCGTCGGAACGGAGTACAACGGTAAACAGGTAACGCTCTTTAAAGTTGTAGGTCAATCTACCGAAATAAGATAAAATAGCCTGACCGAAATTATCACGTCCGCCTACTTTTGTAAGTGTAGGATCAACCACCGGATAGTTATCAAGATAAGCATAATCGGGATCGTTAAAGATACCGTTCATATTTTTACCATTCACACTCAGGGCTACGGTTTGTTTGTACATTTCCGTACCTGCAAGTGCTTTAAAGTAGTTATCCTTATTCAAACGAAATTCGTAAGAAGCCGTATTGGTGAATGTATAGCTGTAATTTTGATACATCGACTGGCTTGTCCATTCATAAGGATTTACATTTTTTTCCGAAAGGTTGTATTCCGGAACCCAGTGTCTTGACGATCCAAGACCTGCATTAAAACCGTAACTTGATCTGATGATCAGGTTTTTAACCGGCTGTACCTCCATGTAAACATTTCCAACTGCATTGTTATTTGCAGGCCACTGGTATTTCATATCATTCTCCATTAAAGCCAGCGGATTCGGTGCTTTCGAGTACCAGTCGATGGCATAATGATAATCGCCGTTTTCATCATAAACCGGCATCAAAGGGTGAGTAGCCATGGCATTACGGATGTCGTTATAATACAAATTACCTGCTTTTATGCCAACTCGTTCTCTGTTTGTATAGGTAAAATTTTCGCCGAAACGAACGATGTTCAAATCATCTTTTTTCCACAGAATATGATCGGAGTTAAAACGCAATGTAAGACGTTTAAAGCGGGGGTCAACCTGTTTACCGAGTGTACCATCCTGAGAAAAATAGGAAGCTCCGAGTGAGTAAACAGACCTGTCGCTACCCCAGTTCATATTCAGCGAGTAACTCTGAATTACGGCATTTTCATTCCGCATTTCATCAAACCAGTTGGTACCTTTCCATTCACCGCTTTCAATCTTATCCCAGTCGGGCACCATTGAGGCAAAATCCCAAGGCTGCAAACCGTCGTTCAAACGGCCTTCGTTTTGCATAAGAGCGTACTCCTGAGCAGTTAACACATCGGGCATTTTGTAAACATTTTGTACACCCACATAGGTATTAAAATCGACATTTACTTTTCCGCTGCCTGTTGATTTGGAACCTTTTTTTGTGGTTACCAGAATTACACCGTTGGCAGCACGCGATCCGTAAATGGCAGCCGAAGCAGCATCTTTTAATACATCAATCGACTCAATGTCGGAGGGGCTTAAATAGTCGATGTTGCCAACGGTTACTCCGTCAACAATGTAAAGAGGATTTGAGTTACCAATGGTTCCCATACCCCTGATATTGATTTTCGACGATGCACCCGGCATTCCGTTATTACGGGTTAATGTAACACCAGGACTAATACCCTGCAGCGCATCGATGGCATTTACAGGTGCCAGCTTGGAAATTTTCTCTCCTTTAACATTCATGTTAGCACCGGTAATTAACTTTTTCTTAGTTGTTCCGTAGCCAACAATGACAATTTCGTCAAGTTGTGTTTTTTCGGGAACTAATGCCACGTCAATTCTGGTTTGATCGCCAACCTGAACTTCTGTAGTTTCATAACCGATAAAACTAAAAACCAACACATCGGAGGAAGAAGCCTGCATAACATAATTTCCTTCAATGTCAGTTATAGTACCATTTGTGGTTCCTTTTACCACAATGTTCACACCGGGCAAGACACCCGTTTCATCTGTTACCGTTCCGGTAACCGTATGCACCTGCGCATTGGCAACAGGGGCAAAGGCAGCCGAAAAAAACAGAATAAAAGCAAGTAATAAATTCTTCATGCTTTTGTTGATTTTGGTTAATAAATTGATTTGTTTATATTAATACGGGACATCCATTTTAACAATACCAACCCATTAATACTGTCATTATTAACAGATATATAAAACGACCCCCATAAAAATTCATATTTCCTTGTTTTTTTTATCAAAAAATATACTTTGCGTTATTTTTACACTTACAAAAATAATTGCATTTTTTTAATTTCATAATAAAATTGGTATTTTTTTTAAAAAATCTTATATTTTTCTATATGATATTGGTTTAATGTATATTAAAATAAACAATATTAAATAACAAAACGCTTTCTGTTTCGTATATTTACATTGCGTATTTATTACATAAAGTGATTAGCAAAAGGATAATACAAAATTTTCGGACTGTTGGTTAAATTTTTAGTTTTTATTCTTACAAGCTAAACAGCCTGTAAAGAAACATGATTTAACAATTAATAAAGCCCGGCCAAAACCGGATGCTTTTGTATTGTTTCCTTACCGGTTTAAGCATGCAGATTAAAAAAACTTTACGACAGCGCTGAGCAGACAGCTTAAATATACACAGAAATTAAAAAAAAGAGAGGATAACTCATAAAGTTATCCCGTTAAACAAAAGCATAAAAAGCAACTCTTCACAAACCAAAAGTTAACGTTTTACAATTTTACAAGACCGTCTGTCAAGCCGCAAGATATAAACACCGCTCTTCAAAAAATTAAAGTTTAACACAAAGGGAGCCACTTTATTTTTAGCCGAAAAAACAACCTGCCCCGTAACAGAATAAACTACCACATTATTGTAACTGCCATTGCCCGTAATATGCACAACATCATTAAAAGGGACGGGATAAACGGTAAATTCAGTATTTACCGCATCAACATTATTAGGAGATGAATCGTATTCAATTGCCCCCAAATCAGGATCGTCATCTCTTAAGTTACCAAAAAAATCAATTTCCGGCGCATAATCCTTATTGGATAATCCGATGGCAGGCGACTGCGATTTTAAGTTAAAATCATAATTTTCAGGATTAACAAAAAGCGGGTCGGCAATTGTAGTGTTAACCTGTACCTCCTTTACATCTTCATCCTGCGAAAGCGTTCCGCCTTCGCCAAAAATCATATTATCTTTTACTGCGAAACCTGTTGTAGCCGCAACCGACACAGGAAACCCTCCCCATTCGTTATCAATATAAATAATGTTGTTAATAAAGTTAATATCCTCACTCATTTGCGCACTCATACCAATACATTTGCCTTTTTGCTCTTCGCCTGCATAAGTAACGGTATTTGTGTACGAGTTATAATAACATGTGTTATTAATAAAATCCATTCGTTTACCCGTATTGGTATGAATACCGCTAAACCCGTTCCAGTAACAAACATTATTTTCCACAAGAAAACGGCCATGTATCCATTCATCCATATCATTACGCTGCAGCGATATCCCTTTTCCTTCATCAATGCGGGTATGTATTAAACTTTTTAAAGGCGACCATGAATAGATTTCGTTATAATTATAATATACTTCGTTTTGTGTAATTTTAATTTTGTAGTCATCAATTGCGTTTGAACTTAATGCTTTAGTAACCACCATTGCATGGGTACCCGCATACGATTTACGCGAACAATCGTGAATTTTATTACCTTTAATATTGATATATTCGCAATATGAGACCCGCAAACCACCACCCGGCATATGATGAATAATATTATTTACGATATTTATGTGATCCACATTGCTTAAATAGATACCTCTTGTATCGGTATATTCAGGCCTTTTAACCTGACCAAGTACGGGAAAGCTCATCTCCTCGATTTCTTCGTCGGGGGTACCGGGAGGAACCCTGTACAAAACCTCGTTTGTTACCGGATCGCGGTACAAAAACTGTAATGCTTTTGCGGTTGACAGCGGAATGTTGTTAACCTCACCGAATACTTCAAATCCGTCGATACACACATAAGAACAGTTTAACATCCTTAATATATTAGCTCCATCGCCTTTAAGAACCGTAGTTGAATCGTAAGCCTTAAGGGTAATATAACAGCTTGCTGTTCCATGCAAACCTGAAATCTTCACCGTGTTTTCATTTAACCAAATGTGCGGATCATTGATATCCCCCGAATACGAATAACCGTCAATATAATTATCGTTAACAAACTCCCCCATAAAATACAAGGTGTCGCATGGTTGTAAAAATCCAACAGCATAGTTAACCGAATAAAAAGGAGTTGAAGGCGAACGTCCGTCGTTTGCATCAGAACCTGTTTGCATACTCACATACCATACCGTTTGCGAAAACAACAAAGCCGATGTAAACAAAAACAATATGACAGATAAAATTTTTCTTTTCATAAATTACATACCTTATTTATAACGTACAAAAATCGTAAAAATATTTTTGAATAAACAAAAAAGGCTGCCGAATAACCAGCAGCCTCCCTCAACACATAAACCAAAAATTCATTATGAAAATGAAATTTAAAAACACAACTGTACTACTTAAACCAAAGAACACTACATGTTTGTGTATTTTTTACGCTTACAAAAATATATACATTTTTTAAATCACAAAATAAAATCACAACTTTTTTGCAAAAAAAGTATAACGAATTTATTTTCAGTATATATATTAAACAGATTTTAACATAAACACAGCATCTAAAATCTCAAACCTTATGTGTAGTTTTTACATTATTAAGGACTACTGGCAACAAATATAACCAACCATACAGGTTAACACACCTAAAAAAACAAAAAAAATTTTAATCATATTATTTAATAAGCAGCGCTGGTAAGTGTTATTAAAATTACACCAACAAATAGCACCAAAGAGCTTAAGTCCGCGAAACAAGTTTTGCGGTCATGTATCTCATGTAATAAATGTATATATCCGGTAAAAAAATAATTGAAATAATCTGTATCTTTCGCAAAGCAATTAATAAAGTTTAAATAAGAAAGCAACTTAATGAATAACCATTTCGAGACAGTATTATTTTTAATATTACCTGTTTTTCTTTTTGCGCAAAACCCGCAATTAAACCATCCCGACAAAAAGAGTAAAAAGGTAAATTTTGCTTTCATACCCATTGTTTCTTATAACCGGTCGTTCGGCATGCAATTTGGCGGAATGGGCAATGCCTATTTTAACGTTAAAAAAAACGATACGGTGTCGCCTGCTTCAACGCTGGGCTTGTTTGGCTCTGTTTTTACCAATAAAACCTATTTTGTAAGTTTGTTTAACCGGCTCTATTTTCACAACGACCAGTGGAGAACCAAAAC
The DNA here is from genome assembly GCA_964400655.1 of uncultured Lentimicrobiaceae bacterium. Taxonomy (GTDB): domain Bacteria; phylum Bacteroidota; class Bacteroidia; order Bacteroidales; family F082; genus B16-G9. The sequence continues at coordinate 7,608 of CAYNVN010000012.1, read as the reverse complement.
AGGCATCGGTTTCGGGAACATCAATTTCCAAACCTTTTACGAAACGCCGGAGGGCATACCAGGCACAAACATACCGGATGATGAAGGGGAATTTATTGATTACCGCACACAAATGACATTTTTATATGCCGAAGGTACACGGTTGGTAACCGGCCGTCTTTATCTGGGGTTACGGATGGTATATTCGGAGGTTAAAACACAATTTGACTCCGACCTTGTCCCCGACGAAACCCTCCGTCTGTTCGGCTTTGGACTTGTTACGGAGTATGACAGCCGGAATAATGTATTCACCCCTCTCAGCGGAATAAATACCAAAATAAAAACATTTTCATTTTTAGAAGCACTGGGCTCAACGGTAACCTATCATAGAATAAACATCGATTTCAATAAATATTTTTCCCTTGGTAATAACGCTACCCTGCTGGCCCGTTTTTACGGAGCCGTTTCATTGGGCGATTCCATTCCTTTTAACGGTAAAAATGTTGTGGGCAGAGATGATCTCAGGGGCTATACCAACGGAAAACACCGTGCCAATCAGGTTTATGATATACAAAGCGAATATCGCTGGAATTTTTATAAAAAATGGGGAATGGTCGCTTTTGCAGGTGTGGCACTGGCCACCGACAATTTTAAAGGCGACAGTTACAGCGGGCTCCTGCCCTCTGCCGGAGCAGGCATCCGGTTCAAAGCCATCCCGTCGAGGAATGTCAACATCGGTATTGATGCTGCCATTGGAAAAGAGGACTGGGGTATCTATTTCCGAATTGGGGAAGCTTTTACACGATAACAATAAATAATCAACACAAAATACATTCGTTATGAAAAATCAGGAAGAATATTACAAAAAAGCAATTTACACAACTTTCAGGGTTGGATTTATCATTTTATTACTGGTATTCTCGTTTGCCATTATCAAACCATTTATTATGCCGGTATTATGGGGAATCATTATTGCCGTAGCCCTCTATCCCCTGTTCAAAAAAGTCAGCAATTTATTGGGCGGACGCGAAAAACTGGCGGCAACCATTATTACCCTGGCTGCTTTAGCGGTACTAATTGTTCCTTCCTACTTTTTAGTAGATTCGGCCATTGACGGGTTTAAATCGTTTTATAGTCAGCTTGATAACGGCTCATCCATTATTCCACCACCCACAAATGAAGTTGCGGAGTGGCCTGTTATAGGGAAACCTGTTTACGACATTTGGCAACTGGCCCACACCAATATTGATGCAGCCATCTCAAAATTTGCACCTCAAATAAAAGCCATCGCCCCAAAATTACTGGGAACCGTTTCGGGTATTGGCACTACCCTGCTGCTTTTTATTATTTCCATTATCATTGCAGGGGTTATGTTTACGCAGGCCAAAGGTGCCAAGCGTGCGGGTAAATCCATTTTCGAAACACTGATAGGCAAACAGGGTGAGAATTTCACGGAACTTTCGGTAGCCATTATTAAAAGTGTTGTTCAGGGTGTACTGGGTGTTGCTGCCATTCAATCACTTTTAGGCGGAATAGGCATTTGGGCTGTAGGCATTCCCGCTGCGGGATTATGGGCCATCATCATCCTCTTTTTTGCCATTATGCAACTGCCGCCCCTGTTGGTTTTAGGACCGTTAGCCATTTATGCCTTTACCATTACCGACACCACTCCTGCCGTTATCTTCCTTATTTACAGCATTATTGTTAGCATGAGCGATGCTTTTCTCAAACCGTTGTTTTTGGGAAGGGGCGTTGATGTACCCATGCTCGCCGTTTTACTGGGAGCCATTGGCGGAATGATTATGGCCGGAATCATAGGATTGTTTGTGGGAGCTGTTATTTTGGCAATATCCTATAAAGTTTTTCAGGCAATTTTGGTTGATGATGTACTTGACCAATAAAAACCGAAACTTTTATGGAAGTAAAACTATACAGATTTCGTAACGGAAAAGCCGAAACCGCCGACAACACAATTCCTCCCCATCAATGGCAGGGAAAGATAAACTGGGCTGAATTATATATTTCCGACAGGGAAAAACTGCCGGATTTCCTCAGCCCCTTTTCTTCCATATTAGATAGTAAGGAACTTATTACGGATCCTGAAAATTACACCATACCAAAGGTAGAAAACAATTTTATTATTCAGAATTTTATCATTTCGAAAGATGATGATATATATCAAAGCGACTTCCTTACAGTAATTATACTGATGGATCTGGTAATCTTCATTATTCCCGAAACGGGCAAACTGAACATAAGACAAAACCAGCCGGTAAATTTGCAGGAATTTTTTAACAACCCGAAGTATCTCTTTTTATACTCCATCATCACAAACATTCTGACTCAAAACATCACCAATCTTTCCAAGGCCCGCAAAAAACTAAATAAAATGGAAAAAGCTCTGTTGGACAACCCCGATCAGTTAAGATCGTCGGAGGTTATGAAAATACGAAACAACATACGTTTCCTTGCCGATATCATTGAAGATCAATATGTGGGACTAAGCATTCTTTTTTCATTTATTGAAACAAAAGACAAAAATGAGGATATCAGAAAAGTAAAAGAACTTTTATACAGTTTTAAAGAGGTTAACAGGCTTATGAACCGTTTGGAAGAAAAAGCGGAATCGTTCACAACACAATTTATGCTTATTCATCAGGAAGAGTCGGCCCATAAAATTAACATTCTCACCATTCTTCAGGCCATATTTATTCCGTTAACCTTTATTGCAGGCGTTTACGGAATGAATTTTAAGTATATGCCCGAGTTAAATTTACAATACAGTTATTTTGTTATACTGGGCATTTTTATTGTGCTGGCCGGTTCGTTACTAATATTTTTTAAAAAGAACGGATGGTTCGATTAGTTAAACTTTTTATTTTTACATTAGCAGTTACCAAACTGCCTCATAAGGGAGGTAATAATTCAAATCCCTTTAAACAACAAAATGATATCCGCATGAAAATTAAATATATATCTCTGTTTTTGGTTTCATTTTTATTTATTGCTGCCTGCAGCAATCCCCCGGGAAATAAAAACAAGCCGAAAACCGATATTGGCGACACGGTACAAACGGCATCTTCCAAAACCAAAGACACAGTTGTCGCCACAAAACCAAAGAAGCCTGCAGAGCCTGTTATCACTCCTGAAAAACCACAAAAAAACAAGAAGCCTGCCCCTCCTCCACCCGCACCTTCATCCGGCAAGAGCATCCTGCCTTCATGGAATGATACAAAATCGAAACAAACCATCATTGATTTTGTAAAATCGGTAACCACAAAAGGGAGCCCCGATTACATTCCACCTGAAGACCGGATAGCTGCTTTTGATAATGACGGTACATTGATTTCGGAACAACCAACCTATTTTCAAATCGAATTTGTTTTATATCGTATAAAAAAGATGGCACCTAATCATCCCAAATGGAAAAAAGATAAGTTGATGCAGGCTGCCATTAACCACGATTTAGAAACACTTCGGAAAAAGTTCGGACTTTATGGCATTGGTAAATTAATGACCGTTGCACAGGCCGATATTACAACCGATCAATATGATGCGCTGGTTAAAGAGTGGATGAAAAACGGCCGGCATCCGGTTACCGGAAAACCATACAGCCGGATGGTTTTTCAGCCCATGATGGAGCTGGTACACTATCTGCAACAAAACGGATTTAAAGTGTACATTGTATCAGGTGGAGATACCGATTTTATGCGTGCATGGTCGGAAAGCGTGTATGGCATTCCCAAAGAAAATGTAATAGGAAGTTATCAGAAACTCAAGTTGGAAAACAAAAACGGCAAAACCGAGCTGATTAGATCTTCGGAGATATTTCTGGTTAATGACGATGAAGAAAAACCCAAATCTATCTTTCGCGCAATCGGTAGAAGGCCTGTTTTAGCGTTTGGAAACTCCGACGGCGATATCCAGATGCTTCAGTGGTGCAGCTCGGGCAAAGGCAAACACCTTGTTGCTTTTATACACCATACTGATGCGCAGCGCGAGCATACTTACGACAAAGAATCGAGATTAACATCACTGAATAAGGGTCTTGAGCTTGCCGCAAAAAACAAATGGCTGGTGGTTGATATTAAAAAAGAGTGGAAAATTATATATCCCCGTCAACCGTAACAAATTATCATATTATGTACAATCTGTTTAAAAAAAATATTGTTGTCGTTTTCCTTCTGACACTTTCGTTTGTTACTGTAAAAGGGCAGGAAAACACATCATGGGACAATCAGGCCTACCTTGGAAATAAAATAGCATTTGGTCAAAACAGATGGAAATTTTCGGGTGAGTTTCAGGTAAGATTAGAAGATAATTTCCAGCAACTGGACAACTGGTATTTTGAATTTGTGGCCAATTTTCTTGCATCAAAGAATTTTGAACTTGTCCCCGATTTCAGATTTACGGTAAAACCCGACAAAGTTGAGTTTCGCCCGGGTCTTGGTTTTTTATACAAAGTAACCACTTCGCAAATACAATTTGTTAATCAGGTGAAATGGCAGATTGACATCGACAATCACGGAAAAATCGGTAATGCACTGCGGGAAGTGGTTTTTTTAAACCACAAGTTTAACGAACATGTGGTTTCAACCCTTGTTGCGGGATTTATTTACCGCTGGTGGTCAGACTGGAACGGATTTCAGTATATCAGGGTCGGACCCGGCCTGTCGTATGTTTTCGATAAGAAACACATCCTGAATTTCAGTTATTTTGTTGGCGTTGAAAACAATACAAAAGATTGGATGTGGGCCGGAATACCCATGTTCCAATTGGTCATTAACATTTCAAAAGCCTATCGTTACACTCCCGCCTATTATTTCGATTTTTAATGATCATCAAAAAAATCATAAGAGCGATTGTTTTATCCGGAATCATTATTACCGGTATGCCGGCGGTGTTTGCACAAACCGACACAATAGAAAATCAGGGAACCAAAAAAAAATGGCAGGATTTCCATTATACATTTAAAAAAGATTCGCTTTCACCGCCTGTAACACTTGCCTATGGGAAAAAGGGATGGGAATTTGAGTACGACAACCATTTTTTAATGCAGGTTGAATGGCGTTTTCAGTTCAGGGCACAATTCAACTCCGAAGACACCTTCTTTTTTGTGGACGAAGAGGATGATAAAAACGGCTCCTTTAACCTGCAACGCGCCAGACTGAAAGTGGGAGGATATGCCTATAAACCTTTTATTAAGTACTACCTTGAGTACGACTTTCCCTCAAACAGTTTATTGAACTGGGAATTTACCATTGCAAAGTTCAAAGCGCTGCAATTAAAGGTGGGACAATGGAAGATAAAATATAACACCGAACGATACATCTCATCGGGAAAACAACAGTTTGTTGACCGTTCCATTGCAAACCGCTATTTTACCCTCGACAGACAAATCGGTATTGCCGTTATCGGTGATTTGTTTGAAGGTAAAGTCGGCAGCAGTTCATATAATATCGGCATTTTCAACGGAAACGGACGCATGGCCCAAAACGACGACGGCAGGTTTCTGTTTTTTGCCCGGTACCAGTGGAACTTTTCCAGACATCCCGTGAAAATGTATTTTTGCGATCTTGAAAGGGTTAGCAAACCACAGGGATTTATAGCACTTGCCTATGCGTACAACCAAAGTGCCTTTACCCGGTTTTCAACTTCGGGAGGAGGTGAGTTGCCGGGATATCCTGCCGGCAAACCGGAACAATATCTGGTTATTCAATACAACCTCGAAATAATGTTTAAATATCAGGGGTTCTCACTTGCCAGCGAAAATCATATCAAAAATATTGATGACAAAGTCCTTAAACAGCAATCGCAACTCTACGGAGGATATGTAATGGCCGGATATTTTTTTAACAAGATAATCGACTTCATTCCCAAACAACTGGAATTTATAACCCGCTTCTCACTGGTAAGCAACAACACCTTTTACGACAAAAACATCAACGAATACAGTATCGGTTTTAACTGGTTCTTTAACGGCCATCGCAATAAACTTACTACCGACCTTGCCTATATCGATAATCAGGATTTCGACAGCGATGAAGACAACTTCAGGTTCAGGATTCAATGGGATATCTCTTTTTAAACAGGCTGTTTTTGTCTCTTCTTAATTTTATGTACCTTTATCCACATAATCAAATACATCATTATAATTTAGAGCAGCATGAAAAATTTTATTGGTACTATAACATTCATTGCATTGATTTTCTCCCTTTATGCACAAGACAGAAAATCATCACCGGCTGTTGTTGAGAAGGTTTCGGAAATTCCGTTTTTTATCTTATCAACTCCCGACGCTGAATATGAAATGGTGGGTAAAGCGGTAACGGCCGGAAACATAATCGGCCTTGCTATTGATGAAAATTCAACAGTTTCCGAAAAAGCCGTAAAACTAGTAAACAAAGCCCTTGAAAGAGTAAAAAAGGGAAAGGTACCAGAATTTGATGCCATCATTGTTGATCTTTATAAAGAAAAAAGCAGGGCAATCAAATTCAAGAATGGTGTTTCAACCAAAGCAAAAGTAAAAGAAATAGATAATGTTCCTGTTTACTTTTTTTCAAAACCCTTAAATCCTTATGAGGAAGTTGCCACCCTTCCGGCCGATTTCTCTCTGCGTGCCGAAAGAGGCCTGTTGCTTGATAAAATTGAGAGCATGATAAACCGTACAATTAAAAAGGCAGAAAATGGTGAAATTGAAAAATTTGATGCTGTAATAATAAGCCCGGATGACCTTTCGTTAAAAACCATCAGGTTTAAATAAACCGAAAAGAATACGTTAAGTTTAGGAAAGAGTCAGAAATTGTTCCGTTAGACTAACAGTCAAACCTCAGTTTTTCAGAATTGGTACTTATTTAGCGTTCAGCGTTTAGTGTTGGGCGTTGGGGCATAAAAAAAGCCTCCACATTTCTGTGAAGGCTTTTTTAAAAAGTTGGCCCCCGATAGCTATCGGGGTTCCCACTTGGTATAGCTTTAAAAAAAAAGCTCCAACACTTTCGTGAAGGAGCTTTTAAAAAGTTGGCGGCGACCTACTTTCCCACTTGGTATAGCAGTATCATCGGCGCTGACAGGCTTAACTTCTCTGTTCGGAATGGGAAGAGGTGGACCCTGTCGCAATAGCCACCCTAAGATCTTTATTTGATTGACGATTTTTTGATTTATGATTTTCGATCTATGATTTTTGATTTATCATTTTCGATTTTATCATTTACTGTCAATCAATGACATAAAACGGAAGAAAGCACTTATTTCTTGTTGTGTTAAAGAAACACCTTATATGTGTGGTGTAGTAGAAAGTCTACGGGTAATTAGTACTGCTCGGCTTTGATGTTACCACCTTTAGACCTGCAGCCTATCAACGTCATCGTCTTTAACGACCCTTAAAGGAAGCCTCATCTTGAGGTGAGTTTCGTGCTTAGATGCTTTCAGCACTTATCTCGTCCAAACGTAGCTACCCTGCGGTGCGGCTGGCGCCACAACAGGTACACCAGAGGTTTGTCCAACTCGGTCCTCTCGTACTAGAGTCAGGTCCTCTCAAGCTTCCAGCGCCCACAACAGATAGGGACCGAACTGTCTCGCGACGTTCTGAACCCAGCTCGCGTGCCACTTTAATGGGCGAACAGCCCAACC
>CAYNVN010000011.1:0-20036 GCA_964400655.1 uncultured Lentimicrobiaceae bacterium | reverse complement strand
GGCCGTAATCGCTTTGCGAAATACGGGTACCGTTAAAGGTGTTGGTTTCGATGATGTCGGCACCCGCTTCGAGGTACTCTTCTTGAATTTTTTGAATAATTTGCGGTTGGGTAAGGCAAAGAATATCGTTGTTTCCTTTTTGAAGAATGGTAACATCTTTAAATCGTTTTCCTCTGTAATCTTTTTCTTCCAGCTTGTAACGCTGAATCATGGTGCCCATGGCACCATCCAGCACCAGCACACGGGTTTCCAACAACTTTTTTATATCCGGCTTTTTTACTGACATAGTCGCTTTATTAAAGTTAAACTTTATGCTGAATGCGGGTTATGCCCGTGCCTGCTTCAATGAAAAACAACGAATCATCAGCATTTAAATTTATCATCTTCCGGATTATTTACCGGAACCGGGTATTGGCACCTTACCGTTAGGGGGCAGGTTGCCAGGACTTCATTGAGCCCGGTCTCTCCATCCTTCTATATAAATTCAAATGCCTCAACAAAAGAGAGAGGATTTGAATTGAGGGGCAAAGATAAGGATTTTTTTAATCATAACATTTTTTGGGTTTCAACATTTTTAAAATATAATCGGTTTTTGACATCGGTCAATCTTTAAAAAATGTATATTTACCAACCATTAGTTATCTGTTCCATACTTAATAATTTTGAATACTTTTTTGGTTTACCGGTCATGAAAATTTTTACTCGTTTTTTAAACATTTTATTGGTTCTTATTTTGTTTTCAAGCGTAATTAACGCACAAACCACTGAAATAGACAGTCTTGAAAATCTTTTAGAAACGCATTTAAACCCCGATACCGTAAGAATAAAAATTTTGTTACAACTTAGTAAAAAGTTGTTTCGTTACGATATTGAAAAAACATTAAAATATGCCGACGAAATTGTTAAACTGGCCGACGAAACAAATTATTTAAAGGCAAAAGCCAAGGCATTAAATATTCTTGGTGTTTGTTATTATATGAAATCCGATTTTTCAAAAGCCATCGACTATTTTAAACGCTCGCTTGAAACAAGTGAAATGCTTGGAATACGAGATGGGATTTCAGACACATACAACAATATTGGTGCTATATATAAGATTCAGGGTAATTATCCCAAAACACTTGAATATTTTCAGAAATCGTTAAAAATAGAAAAGGAGCTTAATAACAAACCCGGGATTGCCGATTCATATGGTAACATCGGGATTGTTTATGATATTCAGCGGGAGTATTCCAAAGCACTTGAATACTATATCAAAGCGCTTGATATTTATAAAAAGCTGGATGATGAAAGCGGTATTTCAGATATGTATCATAATATTGGAATTAATTATTTTACACAGGGAAACTATTTAAAGGCTCTGGAATTTTTCCGTAAATCATTGAAAATCTATCGGAAAACCAATAATAAAAACGGTATTGCCAGGTCATATTATAATATGGGAGCTGTTTATCGTGAATTAAAAAATTATGATACGGCAATGTATTACTTCAGGTCTTCCGTAAAATTAAGTATCGAAACAGGCAACAAGTCAACCGAAGCATTAAATTACAAAGAACTGGCTTTGGTGTACATGGCGCTTAAAGACTACAACAATGCCAATATTTATGCCAACAAGGCCTATTTTATTGCCGATAAAACAGGTGATATTGAATTGAAAAAAAATATAGCGGAAATTTTATCATCCATTTATGCCAATTTGGGATTGTACAAAAAAGCTTATCAATATCATGTTATTTTTAAAAATTTAAACGACAGTATTTTTAACAAAAACAACATAAAGCAACTTACCAAGCTTGAGATGCAATACAAGTATGAGCGGGAAAAAGAGGTGGAAAAGCTCAACCAAAAGAAAAAGCAGGCTGTTTTAGCGAAAGAACTGGAATTTCAAAAAACATTGCAATATATTTTACTTGCAGGACTTTTGGTGGCGTTCATCATTATTGCTTTAACCGTTTGGTTATACAAAATCAAGAAAAAGGCCAACGAGTTACTGCTGCAAAAAAACAAGGAGATACTTCAACAACGAGATTTAATTTCGAAACAAAAATCGGAGATTCAATCACAGGCAAAAGAGTTGTCGAAACATAAACGACATCTTGAACATCTTGTTGAACAACGTACGGCCGATTTAACGAAAGCCAAAGAAAAAGCAGAAGAGAGTGACCGGCTGAAAACAGCCTTTTTAAATAATGTATCGCACGAATTTCGTACTCCGATGAACGGAATCATGGGGTTCTCATCCATGCTAAACCAATCGGGTTTAATTAACGAAACCCAAGATATCTACGTTGATTTAATTAATAAAAGCTGCAACCGTTTGCTCAATATTGTAAACGACACCATCGAAATTTCAAAGGTTCAAAGCAATCAGGAAGAGATTTTTAAAACAAATACCAATATAAAAGAAGTTGTTAACGATGTTTTAAAAGACTTCAAAAATTCGATAGCACAAAAAAATATCGAGATTGAAGTTAACATCAATATCAGCGACGAAGAATCAATTATTAAAACCGATAAATATAAACTGAAACGAATTATCTGGCATTTATTAAGCAATGCCGTAAAATTTACATTTACAGGAAAAATCATTCTGGCCGTTCAGAAAACCGAGGAAAATCAACTGCAATTTTTAATTGAAGATACCGGCATCGGGATTCCCAAAAATTTGCAACAACGCATCTTCGAACCGTTCCGACAGGTTGAAACCAGCGAAATACGACGTTTTGGAGGTAATGGTATCGGACTGGCCCTTTCCAAAGCATACATTGAAATGCTTGGGGGTAAAATATGGATAGAATCTCAACAAAAAAAGGGTACTACGGTCTTTTTTACCATACCCGTTGAAAAAGCCGAAATCCGTATAACAAAAGAACATACGCAAAAAGGTAAAAGCCTGGGTGGCAAAACAATATTGATTGTTGAAGACAATGAATTGAACTTTTTACTTGTTAAAACCGTTTTAACAAGTCATAAAGTAAACATGTTACACGCATGGAATGGAAAAGAAGCGGTTGACATTTTTAGCAGAGAACCTCAAATCGACCTTATTTTAATGGATATGAAAATGCCTGTGATGGATGGTTATGAGGCCACGCGGCGTATTAAAAAAATAAATCCAAAAATTCCGGTAATTGCTCTTACGGCCTATTCGTTAAACCAGAGCACACACGATAATCCCCGCGATATTTTTGACAACTATATTTCAAAACCGGTTACCGTTACAAGTTTGATAAACATTATTAAAAAGACCCTTTAATACGATAATCGGGTTTGAAAATGGTGCATGCCGCATTTATTCAATAAATTTTATTTTCTGAGCGTGACTAACAACGGCATACATTATATTTTTTATTGCTTGCAACCGTTTTAATTTTTTTAAATGTAAATCAACGCAAAAATATTGTCGGTATTTACATAAAATATTTTCACTTTATATTCTTTTGCCAATTTAATATTTTCCTGAACAAGATGAATTAAACGTTTGCTTTGCCTTCCCATAAATCTGCTCCAATACACAATTACAATGTATTCATAATTTTCAATTGAGCAACTAATTGTCCGCGAAAGAGGATGTATGTATTTTAGTTGTAAATCTAATGAAATAATGCTGTCAATTGGTGCTTGTTTCCCGGGTGGAAAAGTTGTAAACATACCATCCCTATTCCAATTCAGGTTTGGAAACCCACCTGCATAACAATTGATCTGAAAAGATTCCAGTTGACCGGTTTTGTGGTAGTAAAGTACTTGTAAAGGTTGATAATGATTTTTTATTTGTTCTTTAAAAGTTATCGAGTCGAGCGAAGATAAAAATGTCAAATAAGCAGTGTCTAATTTGTAATTGTCAGTTATTGGAATATGGTACTTTTCAGAATATCGAATTATTGTCTGGTCGTCTAATTTTTTTGGATTTTTTATTCCATAAAGTCCTGAGATAACCGATGAACAACTTGTCAATCCAAAAACCAACATTAAAATTATCAAACGTAAATTCATTCTCTATTTTATATAGTTTTTGTGAACTTTTTTTACGGTTACAGCCAACTTCCGTTTATAAAGCCCTCACAACATAAACCTCTAAAATCCGTCGAGTTGTAAAGTAACCGTTGGTATTAATAAGAGCCAGCCCAAAAGCATCAACACCACCATAAAGGGAAGTATCCATTTTACCCATTTATCGTACGGAATGCGGGCTACCCCTAAAACTCCGATAAGCACCCCCGATGTTGGCGTAATCATATTGGTAAATCCATCACCAAACTGAAAGGCCATAACGGTTGCCTGTCGCGAAAGATTCACCAGGTCGGAAAAAGGTGCCATCACCGGCATGGTAAGGGCCGCTTTGGCCGAACCCGACGGGATAATAATATTGATGCCTGTTTGAATTAAATACATCACCGAAACAGTACCAAGTCTTCCCAAATCCGACATGGAGCCGGCAACACCATGCAAAATGGTATCGATAACACGACCATCTTCCAAAACAATCAGAATACCCCCTGCAAGCCCTACCACCATGGCTGCCGATAAAATATCACCGGCACCTTCAATAAACAGTTTGGTTACTTTGTTTCCGTTGTAGTTCATGGCTATTCCCGACAAAATGCCCAGCGTAAAAAAGAGCCCCGCAATTTCTTCAATGTACCACGAATATCCCATAACGCCTACGATAAGGTAGATGATGGTAAACCCAAGCAGGGTAAGAATAAAAAAGTGAACCGATTTCCGTAAGCTCAAAAAACCCGAAACCACAAACAGTACCCAGGCTACCGGCACCATGGGCAGTGTCTCCTCCGCATTACCGATTTTCATGGTAGTTTCAGGATAAAACCATGCAAAAACTCCCAAGGCAAATGAGGTTAATATATAAACCCACCACGCCGATTTTGGTGTATGAAACTCAACATCCTGTTGGTTTACCTCCACATGTTTGCGCCAGTAAGCATCATCTTCGTAAACAACCGACTTTTCAGGATGTTTGTGGATTTTTTTTGCATACCAAAGCACCCAGCCTATTCCCACAAGATTGATTATAACCCAGCTGAACAGACGGTATCCAAACCCCGAAAACAGCGGAAGGTCGGCAATACCCTGAGCAATTCCAATGGTAAACGGATTAAGAACCGCTCCGGCAAAACCCAGTCCTGCCGCCACAAACACCATACTAACCCCCACAATTGAATCGTACCCCATGGAAATGGCAAGCGGTACAACAATAATGATAAAGGCAATGGTCTCTTCACTCATTCCGAATACGGCACCGAAAACACTGAAAAGCAGCATAACCAGAGTAATCACAATATTGTTAACCCCTATTTTTTGTAACACACGATTTTTTTCCAGTTTACGTGTATATTTTAAAAACGAAAGAATACCTATGTCGATGGCTTTGCTGGAGTTTACAATCCAAAAAGCCCCGCCAATCATTAATATAAAAGCAATGATACCGGCCTGCCGTTCAAACCCTTTAAAAAACGCGGTAAATACCTGCCATGTTTGCGGTTGATTTTCCACATAATGGAACGACCCCTTTTCAATTACCGTCCGCTCAACACCGTTAACATTGATACGGTGCCGGTTATACTCTCCTCCGGGAATAAACCAGGTAAGAACAGCCGACAGTACAATAATGCCGAATATGATAACATAAGTATGCGGTATTTTTTTAAACATAACGATGGTTTTGAATGAATGCCAAATGTACATTATTTTGTAAATCAGCTAAACGAAACAAAAAGGAATCAAAATCAAAGCGTGAAGAACTCCGCTCTAAAGTACTTGAAGTTTGGAGTGCCTAAAGTTTGGAGTGCTTAGAGTAAATTCCAAATCGCAAGCACCAAATTACAAACCTGCCCGTCCGGCAGGCGGGCCGTGCCGGACGGGCAGGCAAATCAAAAATCAAAAATCAAAAATCTGCAATCATAAATCAAAAGTGCCTAGAGTGCCTAAAGTTTGGAGTGCCTGGAGTTAAAACTACGTCGTTCATTTATTACCCCGTCATTTCGAGGGAGGAACGACCGAGACCCGCCCGAACGTACCGTTCGGTACGGGCGGGAATCCCCTATTTTAATCGACTGAATTTCCTTTTGTTTTAGGGCAGGCTGCTACCCAGGAGATTCCTCGTCGCTCCCCGAAAGTTTTCGGGTTCGCTTCCCTCGGAATGACGCTGGGGCTTGCGGGAGGGGCAAACAAGCAACAAGCAACAAGTTAAACTTTTCAACATCTAAACATCTGAACTTCTGAACTACTCAAACCTTCTCAACCTTTCCGGACACTCCCCGATAACTATCGGGACGCAAACCTTCGTTCGACCGAAAAGGTTTTCTTTGCGCCTTTGCGTCTTCGCGGTTCAAACTTCTAAACTTTGAACATTCAAACCTTGAACCGACCAGCAACCAGCATCAAGCATCAAGCAACAAGTTAAACTTCTCAAACAATCTTAAGTCAAAAAAATCGGGATGGAAATGGTATTTGAGTGTGAGCTGTGCCAGGTCAGCTACCGGAACTTTGGCTTGTTCGATGATGGCTGAGTCGGCAGTGGCAATAATACCGGTGGTAGCTTGTTTCAGTTGATAATCGGCCGAGCGAACGGTTTCCGCTCTTCCTTTAATGTTTTTTTCCTGTAAAATTTTGTTGACGGAAGCTGCTGTTTCGCCACTTCTGCTTACAGGCGAATCGAACGGGATATAAAGTGTATAATCTCCGTTATTCAGCATGCTTAAAACCAGATCAAATGCTTTTAACCGCCGGTTTTGCTCCAGCGGTTTGCCATGCAGTTCGGATGCGTCGCGAAGAAAACCATCCATGGCAACATAAACAGGTCTTCCCATTAAATAACTGGCAATGGTGCGTAAAACATTAAACCCGTCGATGGTTATCATTCCCGAAGCGGGAAGTGATTCCGCGACTTTGCTTTTTCTAAGATTAACCTTTTGTGTGGTAACCACTCCTCTGAACAATATGCTTCGTTCGATACCGCTCAAACGGTATTTATCGCTTATCAGTTTAAGGGTTGCTTTTTGAGGATACTCTTTTTCCATTAAAAACAGGTAATCTTTGAGTGCGGAATGAAAATTAGTGCTTAGTTGCATGGGTTTAATGCTTAACTTTGTAATAAAAACAAAAGTAATGGATATTTTAATTATTAACGGGCCAAATCTGAACCTGGTGGGAGAACGTGAAACCGGTATTTACGGCGAATTATCTTTTGAAGATTATCTGGAGGAGATTGTGAAGAATTATCCGCAACATAAAATAAACAGTTATCAGTCGAATGTGGAGGGAGAGATTGTTAACAGGCTTCACGAAGCCAACCTGGAAGTAAATGCGGTAATTTTGAATGCAGGGGGATATACACACACTTCGGTGGCCATTGCCGATGCCGTCAGGGCCATTGATATTCCGGTTGTAGAGGTTCATATCAGTAATCTGCTTACGCGAGAGGATTACCGGCATAAATCGTTAACAGGCCCCGAATGTATAGGAAGCATTATGGGATTTGGTCTGGAATCGTACCGGTTGGCCATTGAGTTTTTTACCAAAAGAATATTTTAATCCTATTACTTTATTTGGTGAATTTGTTACGATCCATTTCCGAAAAATATTTTACTCCTTTTAAGTAGTGTTCCAGCGCAATGTTGCCGAGGTACATTTGCGAAACCTCTTTTTGTTTTAGTTTCCGGCGCTTTTGTTTCAGTTTTCTAAGATTGGCGTAAAAATAGAAATGGGCTTTAATAACTGCAAAAAGGTCACCTATGTGCCCTGCTGACAAAAACTTGATGCCTGCCAGTCCGTCTAAAAACAAACGCAGCAGAATTACTTTGTATAACCGGTTTTCGGGAAGATTTTTGTAGAGCAGCGCAAAGTTGTTTCTGAAGTTAAGATAGGTTTTTCGTGCCGAACTTTTTGGTAATGTACCGCCTCCGATATGATAAACCGTTGAAGAGGGGCACACCATCACTTTGTAATTTTGGTTTTTCAGTCGCCAGCAAAAATCGATCTCTTCCATATGGGCGAAGAAATCACCGTCAAGTCCGCCCAGGCGGTGATACGCATCGGCTCTAACGAACATGCAGGCACCTGTTGCCCAAAAAACTTCGGTAGCATCGTTATACTGACCGTTATCTTTTTCCAGTACCTGAAAAACCCTGCCTCTGCAAAAGGGGTAACCGAATTTATCGATAAAACCTCCTGCAGCGCCGGCATATTCAAAACGCTCTTTATCGTTATATGCAAGTATTTTGGGTTGACAGGCAGCTATCTGCGGGTCGGTATCCATCAGGTCGATAACAGGTTGTATCCAGTTTTCGGTTACTTCAATATCCGAATTGAGCAGTACGTAGTATTGGGCATCAATTTTGCTCAGTGCATCGTTATAGCCTTTGGCAAAGCCGCCGTTTTCGTCGTTAACAATAAGTTTTACTTCCGGAAATTGTTCTTTCATAAAAGTAACCGAGTCGTCGGTTGACCGGTTGTCGGCAACCCAGACTTCCGCAATGTTTTTGCTGTGCTCAATAACCGTGGGGAGAAACTTCTTAAGAAATTTCCTGCCGTTATAGTTTAATATGACAACTGCTACTTTCGTCAATACTCTTTAAAATTAAACGGCAAATATAAGTTAAAACTTATCTGGGCTGATAATAGTAATCGGATGATTTGTTGCCCCATGCTTTTGGCTGACTGATGGGGTCGATAATGTTCTCGGGGAACATCACCCGTTTATAAACGATATATTGCCACTGATAGTTGTGGAGCTCTCCAACGGCATCGGAATGGATAAGCTGAAAGTCGTTGGTAACATTGTCGTGTGAGTAAAATACGAATTTCTTATCACGCTGGCCGGCCAGTTCGTAATAGTGCCATATTTCATACGGATAAGCGGCCGGTTCGTTGTAATTTTCCGCTACAACATTGGGCTGACCGTACTGTAAAAACACCCTGCCTCTGTCGGTTCTGTATCCGGGAATGTTGCCCGCTCTGAACTTTTTGTTGGCATAATCCACCAGGTTTTTATAGTCTGTCCATGCCTGTTCGGGGTTGTCTTTGTTTCGGGTAATCCAGAAATTGAGAAAATATTTCTTCAGGATTTCCATGTCTGCAAATGCTATTTGCGATTCAGCATAGTGTCGTTCAAAATCGGTTGAAACCGGAAATGTATATTCGATATATTTTACAAGCGTATCGCGGTTGTTTATTTTTCCCACAAAAGTGTTGTCGGGGTTGTAGGCCAGTAATGTGGTGAGTTTAAACTCAACATCGGGATTGTAGCGCTGAAAGAAAACTTCTTTTGATGCCAGCAAATCGTTGTTTCTGTCGTGCGCTTCAATAACCAAAAGGTAATTACCACTTGGGAGCTCCGCAATATTAAAGGTTTTTAAAACAGGGCTAATTTCAGCACTCTTCATACGTTTTACCTGAAAGTAGTTGTCGAGTTTTTTGTTGACTTCGTAAGGGCGGATGTAAGTGTTGATGATGTAGGAACCGTCGGGAACGGCTTTGTCGGCTCCGTAAATTTCCGTATAAAACGATAATTTTCGAACCGATTCGGGATAGTAATTAAAAACGTACGGTAAAATGGAATAACCGTTTTTGGTAAGAATGGTTTTGCCGGTATCCTTTTTATAATCGGCCACCAGTTCAATATCCGAAATGCTCATTTTATCTTCGGGAAATCCCAGCGTGATTTGTGTTAACGATTCAAAAGGCGATTCATCGCTGTTTACATCTTTTATCTTTAGTTTCATGTTGTAGGTTCCCGGTTTCATCGAATAGCGCTGTACGTCCAGAAAGTTCAGCGGCGAAAGGGAGGTGTCGGCCAGTTGAGGGCTTTTTAATGAGTACTTGTTAAAATTAACGATGCTGTCGCCAATTGAGAAAATCACATCTATTTCTAAAACTCCGTACCAGCTGCCGTCGGACTCCTTAACATATTGCACACTGCTGCCGTCAACCGAAAGGTAGGTTTCGATAACGGCTTTTTCGCCGGGCAAATTAAATGTTGCATACGAAAAATAGGCTCTCAGGCCCGTTGCAAAAGTTGTATTTGTTACAATGAACAATAAAAATATCAGGTAAGCAAAACGTTTCATATCAATAAAATTAAAAAGCAAAGATAAGTGAAAAGCCGGTAAAACGGGCTTAAAATAAAAGGACAAAAAAAATTTTAGCTGCGACTTATGCGGAATAAAAAAAGTTTTACTTTTGCGCCCGGAGAGTTGGCAGAGTGGTCGAATGCGGTGGTCTTGAAAACCATTGACCCTTCACGGGGTCCGGGGGTTCGAATCCCTCACTCTCCGCTTACGGATTTTTAAAAAAGAGGCTGCTGTTTTCGGGCAGCCTCTTTTTTTGTTTGAAACCTCAGGTTTGATAATTATTTGCATGATAGCGGTATGAAACCCAAATAAAAGTTAACCTCCTTTTTTTATCTTTGCATGAATAAAACAGCATCCGTGTCAGAAACAACATACAATAACTCCGCTTTAATATTCAGAGGTGAAATTCCCGAAGGAAAAGTGGGCTGGCAAAGTCCTTCCAACATTGCGCTGGTAAAATACTGGGGTAAAAAGGAGGTTCAAATTCCCTGTAATCCGTCTGTTAGCTTTTCGCTAAATGAGTCATATACCGAAACGGTGGTTGAATACCGGCCGGCTCACTCCGAAAAAAGCACTGTTGTTTTTTATCTTAACGGTGTAATCAATGAACAGTTCGGAAAGAAGATAGATGCCTATTTTAAAAGCATTGAATCTGTTTATCCGTTTTTGAATCAGCTTGATTTTACCATACATTCCACAAATACTTTTCCACACTCTGCGGGCATAGCCTCTTCGGCTTCGGGAATGAGTGCGCTGGCACTCTGTTTATGTTCCATTGAAAAGAAATATTTCGGAACACCTTCAGGCGAGCATGAATTTTTTCAAAAGGCATCTTTTTTGGCCCGTCTCGGTTCGGGAAGTGCCGCCCGATCGTTGTATGGCGGTTTGGTTAGCTGGGGAAAGATCGACGGCCGGCCCGAAACTTCCAACCTGTGGGGCACTCCTCAAACCGAAAACCTGCATCCCTTGTTTTCAACTTTTCGCGATTCCATTTTAATTGTGGATGCTAAACAAAAAAAGGTTTCCAGCAGGGTGGGACACGGTTTGATGAAAACCAATGTTTATGCCGATGCCCGTTTTAAACAGGCACAAACAAACATTGTTGAGTTGTTGGATGTTATGAAAAACGGAGATTTGGAACGGTTTATCAATATCACCGAGTCGGAAGCACTGACCCTGCATGCCATGATGATGACCTCCAACCCTTATTATCTGTTAATGAAACCGGAAACACTTCAGATTATTGAACGGATTTTTGGGTTTAGAAAAAGTACCGGAATCCCCGTTTGTTTTACCCTTGATGCCGGGCCCAATATTCATTTGCTCTATCCCGAAAAGGTTCGTGCCGATGTGGGCTCGTTTATTCAGGCCGAGCTAAAACAGTTTACCCGAAATGCTACCGTTATTGAAGACCGTGTGGGAAGCGGCCCCGTAAAACTTGATTTATGAGCAGCAAAATGTTTTCATATTTTAATTCAAAGATTTTGTTGTTCGGCGAGTACAGCCTGATGGTCGGTTCCAGGGCATTGAGTATTCCTTCCGATAAATTTAAAGGAGTGTTAAAGTTTTCGGAAGCCGAAACCCTGCAGGGTGAACAGATTCAGTCGGGCCACGAACTTAAAAAGTATGCCCTTGCCTTAAAATCAATGTATGACGACAATCTGCTGGATGTTGATTTTGATTTCGACAGGCTTTTTGCCGATCTCGACAAGGGATTGTTTTTTAACAGCAACATTCCGCAGGGCTACGGTTTGGGAAGTTCCGGAGCACTGGTGGCGGCCGTTTATAACGGGTATGCAAAAAATATTAAGAGCAGAGACCGTATTTATAGCGATGAAGAGATTTTATCGTTAAAAAACAGCTTTTCCAAAATGGAATCGTTTTTCCACGGCAAAAGTTCGGGACTTGATCCGTTGATATGTTTCCTGCAGAAACCGGTGCTGGTAACAGGTTCGGATAACCTGACAACGGTTGAAATACCGGAATCGAAAAAAACAGGCAATACGGTTTTGTTTTTGCTCGACACCAAAATGTCGGGCGAAACCCTTCCGCTGGTCAATTATTTTGTAAAACAGTGCGATAATAAAGATTACCTGAATGAAATTACCGGCGAAATGATTCCGTTGAACGATGTCTGTATCGATGCTTTTTTAACATCAAAAACGAAAAAGTTCGGTGAGACAATGAAAGCCTTATCGGATTTTACTTTAACGCATTTTTCACCCATGATCCCCGAAACAATCAAACCGGTCTGGAAAAAGGGTTTGGAAAGCGGCGATTTCTCGCTGAAACTTTGTGGATCGGGCGGGGGCGGTATGATGCTCGGTTTTACTGCCGATTTTGAAAAAACACGGTCGATTATTGATTTTGAACTTCAGCCGGTGTACCGGTTTTAACCGGATGACTGCCCCGAAAACAGCGTTGATGGTTCATAATTAGCTCTAACCGGTTCTCAGGTTGGTAAAAATCTTAAAACATTAAAGAATAAAAAAAGTACCCGCTTTATTTGGCTGTGGTAATAATTTTGAAAAGCAATGTGGTTTATGTTTTGGATTTGATTCAGGAAGAATTACTTTTACACCGAAAGAATAATTGTTAATATTTATCAGAATATTGAATTAAATGGAAAATGTTTCTTCTCCCAAACGCTACACATCTGCGTTTATCAGCCTTACTTTCCTGTTTTTCATGTGGGGTTTTATGACGGTGCTGAATGATATTTTAATCCCTTATTTAAAAGGGGCTTTTGAGTTGAACCATACCAAAGCCATGTTGGTACAGTTTGCGTTTTTTACCGCCTATTTTGCGGGTTCGCTTATCTACTTTATCATTTCGTTTACCAAAGGCGATCCCATCAACAAAATGGGTTATAAAAAGGGGATTATCATCGGCCTTATTATTTCCGCCCTCGGAGCACTGCTTTTTTATCCGGCTGCACAGTTCCATATGTACGGATTTTTTCTGTCGGCACTTTTTGTAATGGGGCTTGGTTTTACATTGTTGCAAATTGCCGCCAATCCTTATGTGGCTATCCTGGGTCCTGAAAAGTCGGCTTCTTCGCGCCTGAATCTTGCACAGGGTTTCAATTCGTTGGGAACCACCATCGGGCCCGTGATAGGTGGTTATTTGATTTTCACCTTTTTTAAAGATAGTGCCGGATCGGATGCGGTAAAGATTCCGTATCTTATTTTCAGTGCGGTATTTTTGTTGATGGCGGTTTATATTTTTAAAACGCCTCTGCCCGTGTTTACACAACAAGAGGATGAAAAAACCGGATTTGGAGCTTTAAAATACCGGCAGCTTGTTTTCGGAATGGGAGCCATCTTTATGTATGTGGGAGGTGAAGTGAGCATTGGCAGTATGATGATCAGTTATCTGGGCCTGCCCGAGATAGGAGGTCTGTCGGAATTAGAGGCCAGTAAGCTGGTTGCCTTTTATTGGGGCGGACAAATGATTGGCCGTTTTCTCGGGGCCGTATCGTTGAGTGAGATAAAAAACAAATGGCTGAAACATGTTTATATGACAGGGATTGCCCTGTTGTCATTTTTGATAATCGGTTTTACCAACGATTTTGGTACGGCATCTGTTTATGCTGTTTTCCTTGTTCTGAACCTTGCGGCTTTTATGCTGGGAAAATCGCTGCCCCATCGTACGCTGTTTATTTTTGCGTTGGTTAATCTCGGTTTGCTTACGGTGGCTTTAACCAACACCGGAACCTTGGCCATGTGGAGTGTGATAGGTATCGGCTTGTTCAATTCCATTATGTGGTCAAACATTTTTACCCTTGCCATTGCAGGACTGGGAAAACATACCAGTCAGGGGTCGTCGTTACTGGTTATGATGATTTTAGGCGGAGCGGTTTTGCCGGTAATTATGGGGGCTGTGGCCGACAGTGCAGGGGTTCACTTTTCATTGGTCGTGCCGCTTTTTAGCTACCTTTATCTTGCCTTTTACGGTATTAACGGGTATAAACAATATAAGAGATAGAACATCAATAAAAAATATTAAGCAGACAATTATGTTTTGTGTTTTAATGTGAGAGGTTGTTTGTTTTTGCCGTGGGATTAGGAACCGAAATATTTATTGTCCGGAAAAACCATTAAAAAACAGGTTTATGTTAAACAGAAGAAAGTTTATTGGTGCTGCATCGGCAGCGGGACTTATAGGGCTGTTGCCAAAGTCGGTACGTTCAATAAACGGTGGAGGGGTTAAAAAAGAGCTGCCGTTGATAATTTCAACATGGAATCACGGGATTGCTGCTAATGAGGCGGCCATGAATGTGCTGGATAAGGGAGGCAGCGTGCTGGATGCCGTTGAGCAGGGAGTTTGGGTTCCTGAAGCCGACCCGAATAACCGCAGTGTGGGTCTTGGCGGACTGCCCGACCGCGATGGTCATGTTACTCTTGATGCCTGCATTATGGCTCCTGACGGCAATGCCGGGTCGGTGGCCTGTTTGGAGCATATTGTACATCCCGTTTCGGTGGCACGTAAAGTTATGGAAGATACCCCGCACGAACTGCTGGTAGGCGACGGGGCATTGCAGTTTGCCCTTGAACAGGGGTTCGAAAAACAAAATCTGCTCACCCCCGGTGCCGAAAAATTGTGGAAAGAGTGGCTGAAAGAGGCAAAGTACGACCCGGTTATCAACTGGGAAAATGAACCCAATAAATATCACGATACCATCGGCCTGCTGGCCGTGGATAAAGAGGGCGACGTTGCCGGAGCCTGCACCACCAGCGGCATGGCTTTTAAAATGCACGGCAGGGTAGGAGACTCCCCTATAATAGGTGCCGGTCTGTATGTTGATAACGAAGTGGGCGCTGCCACCGCTACCGGCATGGGTGAGCTGGTGCTGAAAACGCTGGGTACCTTTTTGGTGGTGGAGTTTATGCGAAACGGTATGTCGCCGCAGCAGGCCTGCGAAGCAGCAGTAATGCGTATTGTTCGTAAACTTCCCGAAAACAGAAAATTTCAGGTAGGGTACATTGCCGTTAATAAAAACGGTGAAACCGGCGGATACAGCCTTCAGCCGGGTTTCAACTATGCTTTGTATCAGGGCGGTGAAAACAGACTGTTGGATGCTAAGTCGTATTATAAATAGAAGTTAAGGTTTTTGCAGTCTCGATTGCTAATATTTAACTTTGTATAAATTCGTTTTGAAATGAATACTCAAACCATTTTAAACCTGCCTGCTGATATTTTTACTGCTGTTAATGAAACTGAAGATGAGTTAAAGAAGCGGATTTTGTTATCCCCGGCCAAGGGGCATAATATGCAACAAATTTTCTTTACCGGTTATTGGTAAATTATTTTTATCAGATTTATGAAAAAGATTTTTTATACCCTGATGATTGTGGCTTTGTTTGTTTCCTGTTTGCAGAAACCCAAAACCATGGAAAACCTATGGCCATCAGGCATTGAGCGTTATTGGGCAGGGCCGCAGTTTTTGTCGGTACCCGAAACGGCATGGAAACTTGACTCGGGCAGGCTGGTTTGTGTTAAACCGGGCCGTAACAGGGGGGTGGTTATGTTAACGCGTGCTGTTTCATATCCGACGGAGGGATTTGAAATATCGTTTGAAGGAGGTTTTGTAAATGAAAACCTTCGGGCCGGAACCAAAATGGGAATTGTTTTGGGACTGCCTGAAAAAGATGAGGATACGATAAATTTTGAAAAGGCGCTTTTTGCAGGAGTTTCATCGGATGGAAAACTGATGCTGGCCGAAAAATCGGTGATGTTAAAAAAAGCGCTGGTGCCGGGTGAGAAAATGATATTTGATGTTGAAGGAACCCCGACGGAAAACGGCCGTTTACACCTTTTGCTGAGGGTAAGAAATGAAGCTTCGGATATTGAATTGGGCGAATTGTCGGTTAATACGGATCCCGGTTTGGTAAAAGGACTTGTGTCGTTGTTTTGCGACTCCGGTGCGGAGGGGGTAAAGGGTGGTGCCGTTTGGTTTGAAGCGCTTGAAATTAACGGGGCGGCCATTGCCGGTTTTCCCGAAAAAGCAAGAGGCCCTGTGCTGGATGTCGATTACCGCTTTAACGATAATAATCTGCAAATGACGGTTAAAACCGCTCCGCTGGTTTTGAACGACAACAACAGGTTTGTTGTTTTACAGGTAAGGGGCAGCGGCGAATGGGAAACCGTTGACAAAAAGGCTCTTGATAAGGGTTACTCGGTTACTTTTAATGTTGAAGTTAAAGAAACGGAAAACCGGTACTACCGCGTTTATACCCGTTTTATCGACAGGTTCGGTTCGTTAAAGTATCATTATGTTACGGGTAAGCTGACTCAAAGTAAAACTGAATAGTAATTATTAAAAAAAAAGACGGGATTGGTTGCCCGTCTTTTTTTTATATGCCTCAAATATGGGTGTTACCATGTTCCCTGATCGGTTGGAACCCCGTTGTCGTATTGCCACCATTGGCCGTGACCCGATGCTTCCCAGCTGGCTTTATAGGTTACCTGGTATGCACTCATAATCCACTCGCTGTATTCAAGCC
The DNA here is from genome assembly GCA_964400655.1 of uncultured Lentimicrobiaceae bacterium. Classification (GTDB taxonomy): domain Bacteria; phylum Bacteroidota; class Bacteroidia; order Bacteroidales; family F082; genus B16-G9. The sequence continues at coordinate 3,439 of CAYNVN010000011.1, read as the reverse complement.
ATCCGGAACCGTCGCTGCTTACCGAAATATATAGTTTCATCTCTTCAAACACGGTAAATGTAAGGTCGAAGTTGCCGTTACCGTCATCGGTCCATGTAATATCCATATACCATTGGCCGGTATCCAAATCATAAATAATAAAAGTGCTTCCCGAACCGTCGTTTAACTGAATGGCTTCAATGTATTTAAAGTTGGTCAGCTGATGGCCGTCCAGTGTTCCGGTTATATACATTTCCCAAAAAGTTTTATAATCCGTTTTCCGGATTTTCAGCGTTACGGTATAGGTTCCCGAAACATCATCCACCTCCCATGTATAGGTTTCGCCGTCATCTTTAAAGTTCATTTTTGATGACTTTCCGGGAGGAGTCATCATGGAAGAGTAACTTGCCATGCCGTTAACCATATCGATATAGGCAACAGCCATTTGTGCCCCCGGATCGTTTGATTGTGCCATGGCATCGGGAATGGTTACCTTTTTAAGATGATATTCTTGAGCATTTTGACCGGGTTGAGGATCATCGTTATCCTTTTTGCATCCTGATATAAATATTGCCGATAGCATTGCCGTAAACAGGATTAATAATTTTGCATTTTTCATAATGGTAAGATTTAAAGGTTATTATTTGATGTTTTTGTAATGTTTTTGATTTATTTCGACATATTTTCATCCCATTTTTGCCAACTGGGCAGGTAGTATTTATATCCACTGACTGCTTTGTCGGTAAGTTTTACGGGTGACCCTTTTATGGTGAGCACATCGTCATGGGTTTCGTATTGGGCGATATAGAGGTCGCTTCCGCCTCCCAGATGCAGGTTAAATACAATTTTGTCCGAATTGGGAGAGGTGTAAATATCATTTACCTGGTCGCCCTCAATTTCTAAGGCGCTTGTAAGGTCGGTTACCGTGCGGCTGCCGATGTTGAGTGCTTTTATCCTTCTGTGAAAGGCATCGTCGTTGTCTATCTGCACAAACAACAGGAAGTTTCCGTCTTGTGTCCAGCACAAATCTTTTATCTGGATGTTTTTACCCAACACGGAATAGATGGACTCTTTATCGGTACCGTCGTTGTTCATGATTACGATAAAATCGTAAAAGGTATCGGGTTGGGGATAGGAAACTACCAGTGCGTCGGCAGCTATTTTTGAGCCGTCGGGTGAGAAAACGGGAAATTCCATGGTTTGTAACTGGTACGATCCTCCATTGGGGCCCGATACGATTTCCAGATGTTCGCTGATGTGGGTTAACCCGCTGCCGTCTTCGTTAATGGTGTAAAGTGATTTATATTCCGGATTATCTTTGGGCTTACCGGTAAAAACAACATTGGGCCCTGCCGGCGACACATTGATGTCCTGCACATTTAAGTCGTTTCCGGTAATGGCTCTGGCATCGGCACCCGTTTTGGCATCACAAACATAAATAGAAGTTACATAATCTCTTAAAAAGGTTTTGCTGACAAAAAGGGCATTTTTACACATGTATCCCGCCTTCAGGCTTTTTACATCGGCAGGAGCAGGGACGGGGTCGCTAACAAAAAGGTCTTTGCCGTCAACAGGATTGGTGAGTACAATTTTGCCTTCGCTGCCTCTCGACATAATTAAACTGTGGTCAAATTGGGGCTGGTTGTTCGGATCCGGTGAGGGAGCGGCTGTTTCTTCTTTGTCGCAACCGTTTAAAATAAACCCGGTCAACAGGATGAATAGTAAAAAGTGTTTTGTTTTCATTGGAGTATTTTTTTTGGTTTTATATGAATCAGTCTTTTACACATCTTACCGAAAAGCCGTTTTCTTTAAAATTGTTGTGCATGGGTGCACCACCCTGATTTTGGTAGAGGATAAGGTTGTATGCTCTGGTATCGGAGTTTTCGGTGGAGGTCCAAAATTCGGTGGTTATTTTCATATTTTCGAAAACACCCGAAACCGCCTCTTTGTCGCCGGCACCTATGGCCGAAAAACCGCTTTCGTTGGTATTGGAGTTTGGCGTTTCCCAATACTGGCTTCCGGTATCTTTGAGTTTCCATCCGGCACCGCCGCCTAAATAGCTTACCAGTTCGTTAAACTCCGCCTGGCTTGGCAGATGCCATCCGTTGGGACATACACCCTGTACGCCGCTTGGGTTTCCGTTGCCCGATGAAGCACCTTTCATGGCGGCTTCCCAGTCGTATAAACGGCCCCAAACGGCAGCATTGCTCTCGTTGTCATCGTAAACCCAAACGTTTCCGATGGCTGTTCCGTCGGCATAGTGCAGCGAGCGGAGGTTTTGCTTCATCCATGTTTGTGAACCGATGGTAACGGTTTCGTAAACATTGCCGTCGTAGTCGGTTACAGTACCTTCGGGGGGCGGGTTTTCGCCCGAAATAATCACGTACTGGTCACCAATGTACAAGGTGTCGTTAGAGTATTTTACGTAAATGGAACCGGTGTAAAGCGAGTAGGGTACCGAAAGCAATTGGGTGGTTCCCATGTCTTCATAAGCGGTGCCGCCGTTTACGTCGATGGAAACGTTAAGATAGTGATTGTCGGCTCCCCAGTTGATGTTTGAAAAGTTGCCTCCGGTTGGGTTGCCATTGCCAATGTTAACGGAAAAGATGCCGGCGCTGTTTGAGGTAACCGAAAAGGTTTCGGAATAAACAACCGTTCCGTTAAGGCTGCCTTCGCGTATCTCGAATTTCAGTCCCAGATCGCTGTTTTTTAAAACCGTATTGTTTCCGTCGCGTGCTACGGCTTGGTATTTAAAGCTTTGCGGTACCTGAGCCATTAGGACGGTAACGGTTAAAAAGAGGGTAAAAAGTAAAGTTGTCTTTTTCATGGTTATTAAGTTTAAAAGGTTTATTGTTTGATGATTTTATATACAAAGGGTTGATAATCGTTAAAATAGACGGAAAGGAGGTAAAGTCCGGGATTGAGATTTCCGGTATTGACCGTGAAGAGGGGAGCAGTTACCTTTTGCTTTAACAGGATTTTTCCCTGCATGTTACTGAGGATAAACTTGTAATTTGTTTCCTGCGAGTTGTTCTTAAGCATTAACCGGCCGGTTACGGGGTTCGGGTATGCCGACAGTTCGGAGGCATTGAGGGGTGTTTTGCCTATGGCGGTAAAGTTCAGAATTCCCTGCTGGAATCCCTGTGTTAGCAATATGTTTCCGGCGGATAATGATTCGTCGATAACCTGACCTATGGAAAAGTCGAGGTAAACCGATCCGGCCGACAGTGTGCCGCCAGCCGTGCAAACAGCCTGCGGAGTAAGCGTTTGCGCCGATCCGTAAATAGTAAAAGTTGTTAACAGGCCGGTAATAACGATCGCCAGCAACCGCGCCCGTAATTTTTTACGTTTATTTTTTTTCTTCATTTTGTATGGTTTTTAGGATTTTATTGAGTGCATCGGTTTGATGCTTCATTTTATCTTTAAGTTTCTTAATGGAATCGTAACAGGCTTTTTCCTT
>CAYNVN010000010.1:0-4208 GCA_964400655.1 uncultured Lentimicrobiaceae bacterium | reverse complement strand
TCCCGGTAATAAGCTTTTAAATACAGCTTCCGTTTCAATTTACGATGTAAACGGAAAAATAATGTTATCCCTGAAACCAAAATCCTTAATAACAACAATTAATACAAGTCGTTTAAAAAGCGGTTTGTACTTTGTTAAAATAAAGAATCAGCACAGTGTTATCACAAAAAAAATAGTAATCCGGTAACATATACCCCAATGTGTTAACAGGCCGGCACTTCCGCATCCGGAAACAATGTTATCCCCGGCACCTTAAACCGGAGGCAAATAAAAACCGGCAGCAACAAAATATAAAAGCACAAGCAAGGTACAACCTTTTACCACGAATATATAAATCAATATTTTCAGGAAACGGCCACATTAAAAAAGCCAGCCGCAGTTACTTAGGGTTTTTCAATGGCTAATTTAACTTTAATACCGTTGATAAGTTCCTGTTCGTTTGCGTTGCCCTCAATTTTATCAACGAACATTGTTTCAGCCAGGGTTTCCGAACAAATATAATCATTAAAAGCTGAAAATGCTTCATCGGTATCCTGATTTTTTTCAATCACCAATTTGATGTGATCGGTAACTTCCAGCCCCATTTCTTTTCGCAGGTTCTGCACACGGTTAACCAGTTCGCGTGCCAGCCCTTCGTTTCTTAATTCAGGGGTAACCGATATATCCAAAGCCACGGTAAGGTTCCCCTGATTGGCCACCATCCAGCCCGGGATATCTTCGGTGGTTATCTCCACATCATCGGTGGTAATGGTTACCTCTTCTCCGTTTATGTTGAGTTTAAACGTTTTTTCCTGTTCCAGTTTTTTAATGTCGTCCTGACCAAACCCGTTAACGGCAGCGGCAATTTGTTTCATCAGTTTGCCGTATCGCGGCCCCAGCGATTTAAAGTTGGGTTTTATTTTTTTAACCAGTATTCCGTTGTCTTCGGTAATATATTCAATGGTTTTAACATTTACCTCCGATAATATCAGTTTTTCCACCGCTTTTACCTGCTGTTTGAATTTTTCATCCAAAACCGGAATCATAATTTTATTTAACGGCTGGCGTACGCGGTTATTACTTTTTTTACGCAACGAAAGCACCATGGACGATATTTGCTGTGCCAGTTCCATTCGTTGTTCAAGGTCTTTATCAATCACCGAATCGTTTACAACGGGGAAATCGGTAAGGTGTACCGAAATATCGTTAAATCTGCCGGTAACACCATTCAGGTCGTTAAACAAACGGTCGGCAAAAAAGGGAGCTATGGGTGCCATCAGTTGGGCAATTACCTCCATACTACGGTAGATGGTTTGATAAGCGGCAATTTTTTCTTTGCTGTAATCTCCTTTCCAGAAGACTCTTCTCGACAGTCTTACATACCAGTTACTCAAATGTTCGTTAACAAAATACTGGATGGCACGTCCGGCTTTAGTGGGTTCGTAATTGGCATAGGCCTCATCAACCGTTTTGATTAAAGAGTTGAGTTCCGAAAGTATCCAGCGGTCAAGTTCGCTTCTCTCATCAAACGGGACCTCATCTTCGCTGTATGTAAAACCGTCGATATTGGCATAAAGCGCAAAGAAAGCATAGGTATTGTAAAGGGTTCCGAAAAATTTCCTCCTTACTTCGTCAACGCCCGAAAGGTCGAATTTAAGGTTGTCCCAGGGTTGTGAGTTGGTAAGCATGTACCACCGTGTGGCATCGGCACCGTATTTATCGATGGTCATAAAAGGGTCAACGGCGTTGCCGAGGCGTTTCGACATTTTATTGCCGTTTTTATCGAGCACCAAACCGTTTGAAACAACGGTTTTATAAGCAACCGAGTCGAACACCATGGTTCCGATGGCATGCAGGGTAAAAAACCAGCCACGGGTTTGGTCAACCCCTTCGGCAATAAAGTCGGCCGGGAAGTAGTGGTCGAGTTTTTCCTTGTTTTCAAACGGATAGTGAAACTGTGCATAGGGCATTGAACCCGAATCGAACCAAACGTCAATAAGCGAGGGTTCGCGGAACATTTTTTGGCCACTATCGGAAATCAGTACAATTTTATCAACATAGGGGCGATGGAAATCGAAAGTATTGTAGTTTTCGTCACTCATGTCGTCGGGATTGAAATCCTTAAGGGGGTTTTCTTCCATAACGCCTGCTGCTACGGCTTTTTCTATCTCCTCTTTCAGTTCTTTTGCCGAACCAACTGCCTTTTGTTCGGTGCGGTCTTCGGTAACCCATATGGGCAACGGAATACCCCAGAAGCGTGAGCGGGAAAGGTTCCAGTCAACCAAATTTTCCAGCCAGTTTCCAAAGCGTCCTTCACCGGTGGCACGCGGTTTCCAGTTGATGGTTTTATTCAGCTCGATCATTCGTTCTTTCAGGGCGGTGGTTTTCACAAACCAGCTGTCCAGCGGATAATAAAGTACCGGTTTATCGGTACGCCAGCAATGGGGGTAGCTGTGAACATGTTTTTCGATTTTAAAGGCCCTGTTGGTGGTTTTCAGCTCCACGGCCAAATCCACATCCAGCGAAGGGTCTTTATCGGTAAGCCCGATGTAAGCGTTTTTTACGTACCTGCCCGCATACGCGCTGTATAAATCAACATTTACAAAGGTTGCTACAAAGTTGTCGTCCAGCTCTTCAATGGGGTAAAATCGTCCTTTAAGGTCAACCATGGGCCGGATATCGCCGTTTTTATCGATCAGCGTAAGCGGAGCTATTCCGTTGGCTTTGGCAACACGGTCGTCGTCGGCACCAAAGGTAGGGGCAATATGAACAATACCGGTACCATCTTCTGTGGTAACAAAATCACCCGGTATTACCTCGAAAGCTTTTCCGTTGGGTTTAACCCATGGAAACAATTGCTCGTATTGAATGCCCGTAAGCGCTGTTCCGGTAAATTCTCCAACCACTTTGAAAGGAATATTTTTATCGCCTTTTTTATACTCGTCAAAATTGAGTTCGCTGTTTTTCGGGTTAAAGTAGGCATTCAGCCTGTCTTTTGCCAACACCACCTTTTCACGAATTCCGGTGTAGGGATTAAAGGTATCCACTTCAACATAACTGATTTTTTCACCAATAGCTAAAGCTGTATTGGAAGGCAAAGTCCACGGGGTGGTTGTCCAGGCCAGTATGTAAACCTCGTTGCTGTCGTCCGTGAACAATTTTTCGGATTTTTCATTACGGACAACTTTAAACTGTGCCACCACCGTATTATCTTTAACATCGCGGTAGCATCCGGGCTGGTTCAGCTCGTGGGTACTGAGGCCGGTACCGGCAGCGGGCGAGTAAGGTTGAATGGTGTAACCTTTGTAAAGCAAACCTTTGTTATAAAGCTGTTTTAGCAGATACCACACCGTTTCGATGTATTTGTTGTCGAAAGTGATATATGGGTGGTCGAGGTCAACCCAATAGCCGATACGGCGGGTCAGGTCGTCCCACATATCTTTGTATTTCAAAACCTCTTTACGACAGGCTTTGTTATACTCTTCAACGCTAATTTTTTTACCGATGTCTTCTTTGGTGATGCCAAGGGTTTTTTCCACGCTTATCTCAACGGGCAGGCCATGGGTATCCCATCCGGCTTTTCGTTCCACATATTTACCTTTCTGGGTTTGATAACGGCAAAAGAGGTCTTTAATGGCACGTGCCATAACATGGTGAATGCCCGGTGTTCCGTTTGCCGACGGCGGCCCTTCGTAAAAAACAAAATGGTCGTTTCCCTTACGTTTTTCCATACTTTTACGGAAAACATCATTTTTCTCCCAGAAAGCTCTTACCTCTTCGGCCAGTGCCGGCAGGTCGAGCGTTTTATATTCGTTATATTTTTTACCCATTGGTAAACAGTTTTGTATCGTTAATTTTTGAAGGGCAAAAGTATAAAAAAAAGCCTCGGAAACGAGGCTTATTTTTTCGCAAAACTTTAAATAAGCCGATATTGTTAAAAAAACCAACTGCTAAATCGCAAGAAATTTGAAATTAACAGCCGGTTTTAAGAAGAAACACCAAACATCTGGTATAAAGCCCGGTAACAAATATATACAAGCAGGGGTGATAAAAGGCTTTATCTTTGTAATCCGATTTTACCAAAAAACCTACACTGTTCCTACCTTGTTTTGCGCATTTTTATTGCTTTACTTTGAGGCCACATATAAAATTAAATAATGACTCCTTCTTTCTTTTACATCAGCTTTTGGATGCACCCTGTTTTGTATCTGTTTTTTGACACACCCCGT
>CAYNVN010000009.1:0-26765 GCA_964400655.1 uncultured Lentimicrobiaceae bacterium | reverse complement strand
TATAGACGACCGGGCTCCCTTTTGTCAAAGGGGCAGGCTGCTTCTCAGGAGCTCCCTCGTCGCTCCCCGAAAGCTTTCGGGTTCGCTTCCCTCGGGATGACGTTGGGGCTTGCGGGAGGGGCAAACGAGCATCAAGCATCCAGCAACCAGCTCAACTTCTGAACTTTTAAACCTCTCAACCTCAAACCTCTTCAACCTTTCCGGACTCCCCCCGCAAGGCACTCTTCGACCGAAAAGGTTCTTCGCGCCTCCGCGTCTTCGCGGTTCCTCAAACTTTGAGCCTCCAAACTTTGAACTTCCAAACCTTAAACCTGCCAGCCCCCGGCAACTCCTGCCTGTTTTTAGCAATACGTTCGGGCAGGCCTCAGTCGTGCCTCCTTCGGGATGACGGTGCAACCAAAAAACAACTCATCTTATCTTGATTATAAAAACAAACCCATTAAAATATATAACGATTTAACCGACAATTAAATGAAATCCATCAACCCCATATTATGGTTAATCATCATTACCACCCTTACCGTTTCTTCATGTAACCACAACTCAAAAACGGTTCTGAAAGCCGGCGCATTAAGTCTTGCGTTCGATAAAACAGGTAACCTTATTGCCATTAAAGGTTTGCAAAACAACAAAAACTATTTACCTAAAAACAAAACCGCTCCGCTGCTGGCCGTCAGAATAAACGGCAAGTACGAAAACCCCGTTGCGCTTAACAAACATTGCGACACCCTGTTGCTTACCTATCCGTCGGGACTTACGGCAAAGGTTGCGGCAAAACAAAAAAACACCTATCTCACTTTTGAGCTGATACAACTTACAGGCGATACCGCAGGTGTGGAACTTGTTGTGTGGGGGCCGTATCCCGTAACCATTAATAAAATCATAGGCGAAACGGTTGGCGTGGTTCGCGATGATAAATTTGCCATCGGTATTCAGTCGCTTAACCTGAAAACCCTTGGAGGGTACCCCTGGAATGAAAACGACTGCATGCCGCAGATTGACATTTTTGATCAGGATAATCCGAACGACATGACGGAGAAGGGAAAACGTTATGTACTTTACCGTGTTGAAGCGGCCAAGCCCGCCAAAACAGGCAGCACTTTACAGGCCTATTGTCGTAACCGGAACAAAGAACGCATTATTGAAAATATAGGATATAAAAAATATGTTGCTCCGGTATGGAATGACGGTGGTGTTACCGGCTCAAAAATTGCACTGTTCGGTTGTCAGGTAAATAAGGTTTTACCAACCATCAGTAAAATAGAAGTTACCGAAGGACTGCCACATACGCTTATAAACGGCAAATGGGCAAAAACTTCACCACAGGCTTCGGCCGCTTACCTCATTATGGCTTTTGGTGAAAACGATATTGATAAAGCCCTTGCCATTACCAAAAAAGCAGGACTTAAAAACCTCTATCATCCCGGTCCGTTTAAAACATGGGGCCATTTTAAGCTGAACGAACAGTTTCCCGGCGGAATTGAAGGGCTGAAAAAATGTGTGGAGAAAGCCAAAGCGCAAGGTATCACACTGGGTTTTCATACCCTCTCAAACTTTATTTCAACCAACGATGCCTATGTTACACCCGTTCCCGACAAACGTCTTGCAAAAGTGGGAAGCTCGGTAATTACTAATAATATTGATGCTTCACAAAACGAAATAGAGATTGAATCGCCCATGTTTTTTAACGAATATAAAAACAGTCATCTTAAAACGGTAATGATAGGAGATGAGTTGGTGCAATTTGGAAGTTTAACCGAAAAGGCTCCCTGGAAACTAACCGGTTGTAAGCGCGGAGCATTCAACACCCGTGCAGGTGCACACCAAAAAGGCGATACCGTTTCGTTGTTAGCCGATCATGGTTACAAAGTATTTCTTACCAATGCAGCGTTAACACAAGAGGTGGCAAAAAATATTGCCGATATTTTTAACAAAACCGGAATGTGCCAGATATCATTCGACGGATTGGAAGGAAACAGGTCAACAGCACTGGGCAGCTACGGCGAAACCATGATGCCCTACACCTGGTACACCCGTCTGTCGGACAAAGTAAAACAAAACATCATTGTCCATTCCAGCCGTACCACCCATTTCTTTTGGCACATTTACACCCGCATGAACTGGGGCGAACCGTGGTATGCCGGTTTCAGAGAAAGCCAAACCGACTACCGGATAAAAAACCAAAACTATTTTAAAAGAAATTATATGCCGGGCATGTTAGGCTGGTTCAGTCTTAAAAAAGGAATGAGCCTCGAAGATATGGAGTGGATGCTGGCCCGGTCGGCAGCATTTAACGCAGGTTACGCCTTTTCTGCTTCTTACAAAGCACTGGAAGAATACGGCCTGACAGACCAGCTGCTCAACCTGATTAAAATTTGGGAAGAAGCCCGTTTAAGCGGGGCGTTTACCCCCGAATTAAAAAAAGAGATGGAAAACCTCAACAACGAATATCATTTGGAAACAGCCGGTAATAACAGATGGAACCTTTACCGTTTGGCAACCACCCGGTTTACCTTTGCCCATAAAGAAAAACAACCCGGCGAACCTGCGTTTTCCACCATTCGTTTCAACAACCCTTATCATAAACAGCCTGTTACCGTTACCTTTGTGGCTGCACAAAACACCGGATGTAAAAACATCTCTTTGGAATTGGACAACTATAAAAAAATTGTTTTTCCCGCCCAACTAAGCAACGGACAAATTCTTGTTTATGACGGCGATAAGAGTTTTGATATTTACGACAAAAACCGGAACCTGATAACCACCGGAACCCTTAAAACCGAAGGGATGGTTGTGGACAAAGGAGAACACCGGTTTAATGTGGAAGCCCTGTTTACAAAGGGCGAAAGCCCGAAACTCCGTATTGAAATAAAAACAATATCGGAAAAAACAGTACTTACCGCAAAAAATAATGATTTACATAACCCCAACTAATTTACAATAATTTCATCCGTAAAAATCCACGACGGATTTCCAAAACCGCGATGCCAGTCGGGACATGTTTTCATGGAAAGGGCCGTAACACGAAGAAATCTTGTTTTAACCGGTTTAAAGTTAAATTTAAACGGAACACTTTTTACAAGATAACTCCTGTCGGAATTATCGCCTTTTTGTGCTTTTAATAACCGGTAATTTTTACCGTCATCCGAAATTTCAATTTTAATATCAACGGGTAAAAACACCCACGAGTTAACCGCTTTTAAAAAGTTCATTTCCACTTCCGATATTTCCACCGGTTTTTTAAAATCGGCAACCACCACCATATCGGTTCCGTGAAACCCTAACCAGTTATGATGAAAATCCATAGGCCCCAACAGGTTATCCGTTAAGGCTTTTGCTCCGCCAACGGGATAGGTGTTGCTGTACTGCGAAATAACTTTTACATCGGCATCTTTTAATTTATTGGGTTTTATTTTCCGTTGTAACAGGTTAATCACAAATTTTTTATAATCTTTTATGCTTAATTTTCGCTCATTAATACTTATCCGGTTATCGGTTTTTTCATAGGCCTCCATGCTATTTAGCAGTCGAATAATCAGAGGATTTATCTCTTTACCGTTTTCCGTTGAAATTAATGCCGGCATTGTTTTAAAGTCGTTATTAACGGCAATATCAACCCACGAAAAATCTACCGGAAGTCGCACACGTTTTACCCTTCGTAAATAAACCGAATCGTAGGCAACGGCTTTTTCGGCACTATCCATATAAGCCAGATATTGTTCCATCAGTTCGGGTTTTAAAAACGAATCGGTATAATCGGAAGGAAAACCATAAATACCCAACGTTTCGCTATTGGCATTTTTTACCATATTCCGGTTCATGGTATGATAGTAGTTAAGCACATATTTGGCGGCATCTCCGTAATAGGCATTGATAAAATGCGTTGCCAGCGAATCGGTATTTGCATTTACATCCCACAACAGTTTGGCAAGCAGATATTGTTTTAACTCCATCAAATCCGACCATGAACCGCCGCTTCCCTGTTCAAAAACCATATCAACATTATGGGCCTTAAAAAACTGCAAGTTGGGCTTTAAGACCGGAAAATTCGGGAACGGGGTCAGCAAATTTTTAAACTGAACCACATAATCCCACAGGTAAATATTATGTGTTAAGGTGCTCCATTTTTTTAAATCGCCAGCAAAAGATCCTATGTTTTTGTTTTCCTCCAGCGGTTTATTCCGGCTGCACTCAATGGTACACAGCATGATGTTGGTGTTGCTGTCGGGCTTTATGTTTTCGGGCGCTTTCCGGGTAAACTGATAAGCCAGTGTTGATATAATTTTATCGGGATAGGCTTCGGCCACCTTGTTGGCAACCTGCACATAAGCACCCGAATAAGAACCGTATTTTTTGTACAGCTTTTTACAATTGTCGCACTCACAGGGATTATAAGTGTCGTTTTGCGAAACCGACCAGTATTTTTTTGACGGATTCTTTTTTATGGCATCTCCGAGGTTCTTAATCAACAGGTTAACCACTTCGGGATTACTGAGACAAAGTTGGGCATCCTGCAGCCTGCGACCCTTTACCAGCGAATAATACTCGGGGTGCGCCTTATAATATTTCGAGGGTGGTATCAGTTTGTTAAAGGTATGTACATACATACCCCAAATACTAAGATCATCCAGTTTGTACCACTCACGGAAATCACGATTATTTCTATCAGCAAAATAAAGCACCCTTAAACTAAAAGAGGGGTTGTAAACTTTAAAAAAGTTTTTAAACCGCACCTTGTTGTTTTTAGGGCAATACTCTTCGGTTGAAGTAAATTTTATACATCCCAGTTTCTCTTCAATAAATGTGTTTATCGCATAAATATTGGCAATACCCTTTTTCCCCGAAAGGATAATTCCGGTATCGTTTACGGAAATTAAAAAAGCCTTTTCATTTGCCGGTTTCAGGTATTTTTCAAGACGCGGAAACCGTTTAATGTTTCCGATATAGATGGGTGTTCTTCCGGGTATTTTTTTAACCGAAGCCATCAGGTTCTCCCCCGTTACCTCTTCCCAGTAATGCTGAAGCTGCCTGACTCCTCTTATGGTGAGTGTATCGGCATTTTCGTCCACTACAATGGTATATCTTTTATCAAAACCAAGGTTATCGCACGATTGAAAAAGGATAACCGCAACCAAAAGGAATAAAATGTTTTTCATATTAACCTGCTGTTTTTATTTTAAATACCCAGACATATTTTGCGGGTGGGTTTCTTCGTATATTTTTCGGAATTAGTATTTTAAACCCGCCCTCTTTAACGGGTTTCCATTTTAAAGGCATGTTGTTTCCCAGCAATGTAACCGATGCTTTTTTATCAGGATTAACCGATGATACTACAATTTCCGCCGGTAATTGGGTTTCGTTTTCATCTGCCATATAATATAAATATACCGTATCATCGCCTTTTCGGGTCATGCAAATGTTGTTTTCTTTATAAGGGGCCATTGCACGGGTTCCGTAAACGGCTTCCGAGTTTACTTTCATCCAGCCGGCAAATTCCTCCAAAAGATCATAAGCTCCCTGTTGCCATTCACCTTCGGGCGAAGGGGCGATATTAAGCAACAGGTTTCCCCCTTTTGCAATAATATCAACCAAAAGCATAATGCCCTGCCTGCCGCTCATATATTTTGCGTTGGGAGTGTACGACCATCCGCCCCCGCTAATGATACACGACTCCCATGGATAGTCAAGAGCCTTTTCAGGAACCCTGTTTTCGGGCGTAAGATAGTTTTGGTTAATGCCGTGAACAGCCCTGTCAACCACAAGTATCCCGGGCTGTTTTTTTCTTATCTCTTTAACCAGTTCATCCATTTTAATATCCTGATTAATAACCCGTCGTTTTAGATAACCCTGTTTTGAGTTTTTTAAAGCATTATTGTACCACCCGGTAATTTCATCTTTACTTTTTTTTGAAACCCATCCGCCGTCGAGCCACAAAATATCGAGTTTGCCGTAGTCGCCGCCCACCAGCTCAAGCAACTGGCCACGGGTAAAGTCAACATATTTTTGCCATAATTCAGGATTGGCTTCCGGCTCGTAATTTACGTTTCTGTCGCGGGGCGGATATTTTGGTGACCAGTAGTAAGGACAATGCCAGTCGGGTTTTGAAAAGTAGGCTCCGGTCCACAATCCTTTTGCACGAAACGAACCGAATATCTCTTTTGCGATGTTGGCCTTCGGGTTTGCAGAAAAAGGACAAGCGGTATCGGTAATCTTGTAATCGGTATATTTAGTATCGAACATACAAAATCCGTCGTGATGCTTTGTGGTAAAAATCACATAACGCATTCCGGCATTTTTTGCTGCTTCGGCCCATTTATCAGGATTAAACTTAACCGGATTAAAGGTATTTTTAAGCGCTTCATATTCTTTAACGTAATTATTATAGTTTTCCGGATCGGTTCCCCTGGTACGGGCACACCAGCCATATTCTTCGGGACATATGGACCACGATTCAACAATACCCCACTGACTGTATGTTCCCCAGTGCATCAGCAACCCGAACTTTAAATCCTGCCACTGTTGCAATTTTTCCAGCACAAGCGGATCGGTTTCCGGAACATAACGATTTTCTTCTTTTTGAGCGGATGATTTAAAAACAGATAAAAAAATCAGAATAATAAATAACCATAAACGGTTTGAAAAGAATATTTTATTCATCGTAGCATATTTTTGCATACAAATTTAGTACGTTTATTAAGAATCCCTGTTTTTTTTTGACACCCTTAATCCGGCAGGGGCTGCAAAGGGTTGATAATTTATAAACACACAAATATACATCTGCTTTTTCTCCATAACTTTTCTTTACTTTGTAAAAATCAACTAAAACAAAGTTTATGAGTAAAATTATTGTCCTCGGAGCCGGAATGGTAGGCAGCGCCATGGCCATTGATTTGGTTTCAAAACATAAGGTAACCTTAACCGATATAAATCGCAACGCACTACAAAAGGCCCAACAAAAATGCACCTCCTTAGCAACACTGCCCCTTAATGTAACCGATAAGCCGTTGCTAACAAAAACCATTCAGCCTTTCGATTTGGTTATTTGTGCGGTACCCGGTTTTCTCGGTTTTGAAACCATGAAAACCATTATCGAAGCCGGTAAAAATGTGATTGACATCTCCTTTTTCCCTGAAGATGCCCTGCTGCTTAACCGGGCCGCCAAACAAAACAATGTTACCGCCATTGTTGACTGTGGTGTTGCTCCCGGTATGGGCAACATTATTTTGGGTTATCATAACCAAAAAATGAAAGTTACCGCTTTTGAATGCCTTGTGGGCGGACTGCCAAAAGTAAAAAAGTGGCCCTTTTACTACAAAGCTCCCTTTTCGCCGGTGGATGTGATAGAAGAATATACAAGACCCGCACGCTATGTTGAAAACGGCAAACTTATCGTACGCGAACCTTTAACCGATTGTGAATATGTGGAATTTGAGGGTGTGGGAACACTGGAATCGTTCAACTCCGACGGACTGAGAACCCTCATTGATACCATGCCTCATATTCCGGATATGAAAGAAAAAACCTTGCGCTATCCCGGGCATGTTGAATACATCAAAGTGTTAAAAGAGAGCGGGTTTTTTAATACAACCCCCCTTGAAATAAACGGCGCTAAAGTATCTCCTTTGGAATTTACCAGTAAAATCCTTTTTAACGAATGGAAATTAATGGAATCGGAAGAGGAGATAACGGTTATGAGAATTACCGTTAAAGGAGAAAATGAAAAAATCGTTTATACACTTTACGATGAATATTGCCCCGAAACAAAAACCTCGTCCATGGCACGAACCACAGGCTATACCGCCACCGCTGCAGCCAATATGTTTCTCGAAGGGCTTTTTACCGAAAAAGGTGTTTTCCCTCCTGAACTGGTAGGTAAACACGAAAACTGCTTCAAGTACATTATTAACTACCTTGAAGAGAGAAACATACATTACCGGAAAGAACATGTAAAAATGTAACGGTATCACAACAATGCACGTTATATCGGTACGGCCGTAATTAATGACTTTGTATCATTAATTTAACAATGGCACGGAAAGCAGGTTTAATATCTGCAGGTACTCATTTATAATTAGATTACCTGTTTAGTTCTTTCATCATCTCCCTGACGACAACTGTTGCATCTTCTTTTATATCAAGAATGGTGGCATCCAGCATGTAGCAAGGTGTTGTAAAAACATTATATTTTTCATCGTGAACCACCATACCGTGGGTTGAAACCACATGTTTGCTGCCCATTTTTTCAATGGCTTCGGCGGTACCCGGGTCGTTACCAATGGTTACCTCAACCCCTTCAATAACTTTTGCAACCACAGCCGGCGAAATACAAAGTGCACCAATGGGCTTGTGTAATGCCAGTGTACTTTTTATCGCTTCTTCCGTTTCGGCATTTACCGTTGCATCGGCACCGTCAAAAGCAACTGTTGAAAGGTTTTTGGCAGCGCCAAACCCTCCGGGAAATATCAATGCGTCAAAATCGGCAGCTTTGTATTCCGACAACGGTTTAATATCGCCCCGGGCAATACGCGCCGACTCGATAAGTACATTACGGCTCTCTTTCATCTCTTCACCGGTAAGGTGATTAATAACATGAAACTGCGGAATATCGGGGGCAAAACACTGGTAATCGGCACCCTCCTCTTTGATGGCCAGCATGGTCATGGTTGCTTCGTGTATTTCGGCACCGTCAAACACACCGCAACCCGACAAAACAACAGCAAACTTTTTATTTTCCATGATACAAATATTTTAAGATTTCTTTGAAACTGAGTTGTAGGGCGAAGTTATAAAAAAATCAAAAACAAACTTTCAGTCGTACACTATCTGCTTTACACCTTAATAATACTTCCTCCCCACGACAAGCCAACGCCAAAACCTGCAATCATAACGGTTTCTCCCTTTTTTATAATGCCTTTATCCATTGCTTTTTTCAAAGAGAGTGGGATGGATGAAGAAACGGTATTTCCGGTTTCGGTTAGTTCAATAACTATTTTTTCGGCCGGGATATGTAACTTTTTGCCCAGCGTTTCCAATACAATGCGGTTTGCCTGATGAAACACAAAATGATCAATATCGGCGGCGGTAAGATGCTCGTGCTGTAAAAGCTGTTTAAAAAGCAGGGGTGCTTTTTCGAGGGTGAAATTAAAAACCGTTCCACCGTTCATATAAAGTTTTGCATGATTTTTAACGTTACCGAAATCGTCGGTGTAATCGGGTTCGGCCGATTCGGGCAACGGGTAACGCTCCCGACCGTGACGAACAATTATCTGGTCGTACCGGCTGCCGTCGGTTCCGAAAAAGAAACGGCCGATGTGGTTTTCGTCACTTTTTTCAAGCAGTGTTGCAGAGGCTCCGTCGCCAAACAGAGCAAGGGTATTGGGGTCTTTGGGATGGATAACCCTGTGGATGGTTTCGCCTGTAAGCAACAAAACATTGCCGGCATTTCCGGCTTTTATCAGCGAATCGGCAAGTGCCATTCCGTACAAATATCCGGTGCATCCCTGATTAAAATCGAACGCTCCGCAATGTTGCGGCAGCCCGAGCCTGTCTTGAATTACACAGGCCGAAGCCGGGGTAATATAGTCGCCGCCCGAAGTACAGAAAATAATGAAATCAATTTGGCTTTTATCAATGGCGTTTTCGTTAAAAAGCTTTTCGGCGGCTTTTACGGCAAGGTCGGCCGAAGTTTCATCGGCAGCGGCAATATGCCTTTTCTCAACACCCGTTAATCGTGTAAGTTCTTTGATTTTCAGGTTTGGGAAATCCTTTAAAAGGTCATCGTTGGTAACCTCTCTTTGAGGCACATGCCATGCTATGTGTTTAATTTTTGTCAAGGTTGCTGTATTTGTTCGGGTCGTAAGTTTTTTTAGCCTCCTCGGCTTTTTGCCGGTAATAGGCCGCCTTTTGTTTGTCACCCCTGATGGTGTAAAACTTACTGAGCAGTTTACCCACTTCGGGACGGGTTCCTTTAACAATGGCTTTTTCAAAATATTTTATGGCCGTTGCCGTATCGCCAAAACTAATGTAATAATTTCCCATGTTTATATAAGGAATGTCGGCCCCGGGTTCCATTTTCATAATCTGCTCATTTTCTTTTAGTGCCTGTTGGAACTTACCCTCTTTAAAATAAACGTTGGCCAGTTTTGAACGGCTGCCGATAAAGGTGCTGTCGATGGCAATGGCTTTTTTATAATAAAATTCGGCAGAATCAAGCCTGTATTCCATTTCGTAAGTTTTGGCAATGTTGTAATAGAGCAAACCGTTGGCATGGCCCGGACGGTATTTTCGAGCCTGATTAAAATAGTAATGCGCCTTTTTAAAATACTCTTTCATCTCTTTCTCGCTTTTTGCGGCATTGACGGTATCGTTTCTGCGCAAATAGGCCTGATACCTTAAACTTGCCTGATAGCCGTGAATTTTAGAATATATGGAGCCGAGGTTCAGCCAGGCGGAATAAAAAGTTGAGTCAAGTTCCAGCGCCTTGTTAAAATGATATTCGGCAGTGGAAATAGCTTTTTTGATAAAATGATAAGGATTAACCGATTTTTGCAACTCGGCACCCACCCGTTTCATAATTTGTCCGGCCCACAGGTCGTTGGCCTTTACCGACTCCTTTAAATAGGGCATATCCGACATATAAAGCGTATATTCCGAATACCACTGTTTATTACGGATATGTACCCAGTAACCGGCGGGAGCAACATAAAGCAGAGCCAGAAACGAAGGCAGAATCAGCCATTTTAACGGCACCCTTTTTTGATGCAGGTCGTAAGGTAAAACATACTCCACCACTACCCAAACCAGCAACCATGCAAACGAAAGGGAGGCAAAAAACAGGAACCGGTCGCCCACAATTCCCGGTACCGGCATCACAATATTGGCATACATCGAAAGATGTACCAGATAAAAAAGAATAATAAACGAAATTATCTTTTTTTGTTTCAGGTTTTTGAGGGCAACAACAAAAATTCCAACATAAAAAACAAGAGATAACCAAACAACCGGGTCAGCCCAGTTGGTAACCGGAATGGTGTTGTAACCGTAATAGTACCGTAACGGAAACGGCACTATGGTTTGTTTTAAGTAAAAACCGAGAATATAAAAAGCCGTGGCCAGCTTGTTAAAAAAGTTGTCTTCATAAAACAGCGGATTTTCGATAAATCCAAAATTCCTTTCAAAATCGAACAGCACCACTGGTGCCAGAAAAACGGAAAGGCCGATTACGGCAAGGCCCAGTCCGAACTTTACCAGCTTTTTCAGCGGAATGTCGGTAAAGAAATAGAGCACCAACGGAAAAACAGCCAGATGCACAACTGCCGATTCCTTTGACAACAGTGCCAGCAAATAACTAAAAGCTCCCCAATAAAGGTATTTGTTTTTTCCGGTGTCGGCCCAGCGCACAAACAGCCAAATGGCTTCAAAAGCAAAAATAAATTCAAGCAA
The DNA here is from genome assembly GCA_964400655.1 of uncultured Lentimicrobiaceae bacterium. Classification (GTDB taxonomy): domain Bacteria; phylum Bacteroidota; class Bacteroidia; order Bacteroidales; family F082; genus B16-G9. The sequence continues at coordinate 15,323 of CAYNVN010000009.1, read as the reverse complement.
AATATCCCTGTTCTTTAAGCTTGCCACCACCTCGGTATGTGTGGGATTCATTAAATAGAGCAAAGCAATAAAAAACGCAACCCACGAGGTATAGCCGTTCAGTAGCCTTCGCAACAATCTAAACAAAATCAACACCCCGATGATATAAAGCAAAAGATTGATAAAGTGGCTGAAATAGGGATTCCAGGTATAATTTTTTGTGAACTGATATTCCAGTGCATACGAAACGCGTACCAACGGACGATAGCCGTAAGCATTACCGCTTTCGTGCGAATAAAAAGAGGTAAAAATATCGGGAATGGCTTTTATTCCGGCCGAAGTTTGCGGGTTACCCGTATTAATGTACTTATCGTCGAGTGCAAAGGTGTTGTAAACAACATTACCGTAAAAAATAACGATAAAAATAATGAGCAACCCGTTTAACAGTTTTGTATCGCCTCTTTGCATCATACCCGCCAAACCTGTTTTTTCGGGCAGAGGCCGGTTTTTATTTTTTCTCCTGTTTCCCATTTTCCTTCAGTTCTAAAACCATTTAATACCAAAATGAGCCAGCGTACGAAGCGTTTGTTTGCGGGCTTCGATAAATCCCATATGCCCTGTTCCGTCAAGAATAAGTGCTTCGGCATGTTTGGGCAGGGCAATTTGAGGAAGTATTTTTTCCGGAGCTATCCTCGAATCCTGCTTTCCGGCAATAAACAGAACCGGAATATCCAGCGCTTTTAATAACGAGGTATGATCTTCACGGTCGCGCATACCGGCAAGGGCAGCTATAACACCTTCGGCAGACGTTTGCAACGAAACCGCTTTGGCCTCCTCTATTTCCTTGTGATACTTTTGGATGTTTTGTTCCGCAAACAACGACGGAATAAATCCGGCAATAAAATCTTTATGATTCTTTTTAACAATTTCGATGGTGCGATTACGGTTTATTTTACCCTGTTCGTCATCAGCGGCAGCATGCGAATGAAAAAGAACCAGCCCCTTTAATTTGGCTGCATATTTTTTGGCAAAAGCCAGTGCCACATAGCCTCCCATGGAGTGGCCGGTAAGCAGGCAATATTTTATCTCCTCTTTTTCCAGTACGGCATTTACCGTATCGGCCATCAGCTCCATGCTGTTGTTTTCCGAAAAAAGATCGGTTTTACCGAATCCGGGCAGGTCGATGGCAATAACTTTGTTCATTTTTGAGAGGGCCGAAGAAAAATCATCCCACATATTAAGATTTTCCAAAAAGCCGTGTAACAAAACCATTGCCGGGCCACTGCCTTCAACGCTATAGTTTACGGAATGTCCGTTAAATAACAACTGTTTTTCCATTGTTAAAAATTTACGGGCAAAGGTAGTAAACAATCGGTCATGTTATTCTGTTAGTTTGCCACACCAAAACACACATCAAGTCCTTTGGCTTTATTAATGGTGGGATGATTTTTGGGGACTAGCCGCAGTTTACCGCCAACCTCGTTCAACGAAATGGAATCGATATTTTCGCCTTTTTTTATCACCATTTTACCATATTCGTTACGGGCTATCAGCTCAACGGCATAAGCACCAAAGCCGGTTGCCAGCAACCTGTCCATGGGTGTAGGGCTACCTCCCCGCTGAATGTATCCCAGTATTGTCTGGCGGGTTTCAATACCGGTTTCTATTTCAATGCTGTTGGCAATGTATTGTGCTGCCGAATCATATTTTTTGGGTTTTTTAATTCCCTCGGCAACCACCACAATGGAATAGGGTTTCTTTTTCCGGGCCCTGTTATAAAGATATTTTGCAATTACATCAATGTCGTATTCCAGTTCGGGAATTAAAATTACATCACCGCCGCCTGCCAGTCCCGAATAAAGTGCCAGCCATCCTGCATGATGCCCCATAATTTCAATCACCATAATACGTTTGTGCGAGTTGGCTGTTGAATGCAAACGGTCGATGGCATCGGTGGCAATGGTTAAAGCCGAATCGAAACCAAAAGTTTGATCGGTTCCCCAAACATCGTTATCAATGGTTTTTGGAATTCCTATCACGTTGATTCCCTGGTTGGCAAGACCGGTGGCTGTTTTCATGGTTCCGTTACCACCAATACAAACCAGACAATCGAGGCCCATTTCGTGATAATGTTCTTTAATCAGTTTGGGTTTATCAATGCTTAATTTCGATTTTTTCTTAAAAGGCTTTTCACGCGAGGTACCCAAAATGGTTCCCCCCATGGTTAAAATACCCGATAACGACGGTTCATCAAGATGAACATAATCCTTGTCAAGCAGTCCGCGAAATCCCGAAGAGATGCCGATAACCTCCATATCGTATTTAACAATGGCTGTTTTACCCACACCCCTGATGGCCGCATTAAGTCCCGGACAGTCGCCGCCGGCTGTCAAAATACCGATTCGTTTTTGTTTTGCCATGATTTAATTAATGCTATTATTGATGCTAACAGATTTTCACATAAAAAACAAAAGTAACAAAAGGAAAATATACAAAATTGAAAATCGGAATTTATTTTAGAATAACTTAGCCCCTGCATTTTAATAAACAGATATGGAATCGGTAAAAGAGATATTTCGTGTGGGGCGCGGGCCATCAAGCAGCCATACCATGGGGCCTGTAAGAGCTGCAAAAATTTACAAAAACAGACATCCCGGGGTAAATTCTTATAAAGTAACGCTATACGGAAGTCTGGCACTTACCGGAAAAGGCCACCTTACCGATGTGGCCATTACGGAAGAACTAAAACCTGCAAAGGTGGAGATTATCTGGAAAACCGGCGAAAGAAAAGATTTTCATCCCAATGCCCTGGAATTTGAGGTAGCTGATAAAAATGCCGATACCGACAAATGGCTTGTGTACAGCGTAGGTGGCGGAAAAATAGTGGATGATGCGAATAAAGATAATGAACCGGAAATGATTTACCGGTGCCGGAATATGCAGGCGGTAATTGATTATTACAAAGAAACGGGAAAAACTTTTTGGGAACTGGTTTTTGAAACAGAAGGCGAATCCGTAAAAAAACATCTGTCAAATGTATGGAAAACGATGCAGGCAGCCATTTCGGAAGGCCTCTCAAAAGAGGGACTGATTCCGGGAGGATTGAAACTGCAGCGAAAAGCAGCCTCGTACTATTCAAAATCCAAAAGCCTTACGGGCTATGCCGAAATATCAAGCAGAATATTTTCGTATGCTTTGGCCGTATCGGAACAAAATGCTTCGGGCGGCGAGGTGGTTACCGCCCCCACATGTGGTTCGTCGGGCATACTTCCGGCGGTATTGAAAATTACACAGGAGCAATACGATTTGGAAGATGAAAAGATTATCAGGGCATTGGCAACAGCCGGCCTTGTCGGAAATATTGTTAAATACAACGCCTCCATATCGGGTGCCGAAGTGGGTTGTCAGGGCGAAGTGGGAACCGCCTGCGCCATGGCTGCGGCAGCAGCAACCCAGTTGTTGGGCGGCTCTCCGGCACAAATTGAATACGCCGCCGAAATGGGACTTGAACACCATCTCGGCTTAACCTGCGATCCCGTAAACGGACTGGTACAAATTCCCTGCATCGAACGAAACGTTCATGCAGCCGTCAGGGCTTTTGATGCAGCAAGGTATTCGTTGCTGTCCGACGGCAGCCACTTTATCAGTTTTGATGTGGTTACCAAAGTAATGAAACAAACCGGAAAAGACCTGCCAAGCCTCTATCGCGAAACCGCCAAAGGAGGACTTGCCGTTTTCGGCGACCGTGATTTTGTGGACAACTAAAATTGAAATTAATCATAAATTTTGTAAAAAATATTGTGCACGCATACTATTTTAAGAAATTTTTTGCATCTTTGTGAACAAATAACATTAACACTAAAAATGGATTAATATGAAGATTCTGGTTTTAATTAGTAATGTACCTGATACTACAACCAAAATCAGGTTTACCGGTGACAACACTGCTTTTGACACCACCGGAGTGCAGTGGATAATTAACCCGTGGGACGAACTGGCGCTAACCCGTGCAGTAGAGCTGAAAGAGGCCGGTGGCGTTGAAAAAATTGTGGTAGCCAACGTAGGCGAAAAAATTACGGAACCCACACTGCGTAAAGCACTGGCAGTGGGTGCCGATGAAGCCATCCGTATTGATGCTGCCCCAAAAGATGCCTATTACGTAGCCGTACAACTGGCAGAAGTTGCCAAAGATTACGACCTGATTATGGCCGGTATCGAAGCCTCCGACTATAACGGTTCTGCAGTTGGCGGAATGCTTGCCGAATTGTTGGGAATAAATTCGGTTTCGGCAGTTTCGGGTATTGATATTGAAAACGGCGAACTGAAAATACATCGTGATATTGACGGCGGATCGCAGGTTCTGTCGGTTCCCACACCTGTTTTAACCGTTGTTCAAAAAGGAATTGCCATCGATCCGAGGATTCCGGCCATGCGCGGAATTATGATGGCCCGTAAAAAACCGTTGAACGTTGTTCCTGCCGTGGATGCGGAACCCCGTACCGAATTTGTAAACTACGAGCTTCCCGCTCCCAAAGCAGCCTGTAAAATGGTGGACGAAGAAAATGCAAAAGAGCTTATCACATTATTGCACGAAGAGGCAAAAGCCTTTTAACCACCAGGTACAATTACAACAATTTTAACAATTAAAAACAAAGAAAAATGTCAGTATTAGTATATACAGAAAACTGGGATGGCAAATTTAAGAAGCTGAGTTACGAGATTGTTTCGTTTGCTGCTGCCATTGCCAAAGAGATAAATTCAACGGTTACCGCTCTTTCCATTGGACATGTTGCCGATGACGAACTGAAAACCCTGGGAAATTACGGTGCCAACAAAGTACTTAACGTTCAGGATGACCGTTTTGAGTCGCTTGACAACAAAGCGCTGGCCGATGCAGTGGCCAAAGCCGCCGAAGCCGAAGGTGCCAAAATCATCATCTTTGCCCATAACAACGAGGGTAAAGCCATTGCGCCCCGCGTTGCCGTTAAGCTCAATGCCGGGATGGTTTCGGGCGTAAACGGACTTCCGGTAAACTACGATCCTTTTACCGTTAAAAAGAAGGTGTTCACCGGTAAAGCTTTTGCCAATGTTGCCATTAAAACCGATGTTAAGGTGATTACCTTTGCTCAAAACTCATTTGATGTGGTTGAAACCGAAAACAGTGTGGCCATTGAAGCATTTGACCCTCAAATACCGGATGATGAGTTTGTAACCAAGGTACTCGATACCCATAAAATTACAGGCAAAGTACTGCTTACCGATGCCGAAATCGTTATTTCGGGTGGCCGCGGAATGAAAGGCCCCGAAAACTGGGGTGGTATTGAAGAACTTGCCGGCCTGCTGGATGCCGGTTTAGCCTGTTCACGTCCCGTATCGGATGAGGGCTGGCGTTCGCACGAAGAACATGTGGGGCAAACCGGAAAAATCATCGCTCCAAACTTATATGTAGCCCTCGGTATTTCGGGAGCCATTCAGCACCTGGGCGGTGTAAGCTCATCAAAAATTATTGTTGCCGTTAACAAAGACCCCGATGCTCCCATCTTTGAAGCAGCCGATTACGGCATCGTAGGCGATGTGTTTAAAGTATTGCCTCAACTGATAGAAGCGGTTAAAGAGCTGAAAGCCCAAGGATAAAAACATAACTGGTTAAAACTGTAAAACCCGGATTCTGCATTGGCAGTTTTCGGGTTTTTTTGTTTTATGATTCGGATAACCGTTACCGGTTATTTCTTATCAATAATATTTATGCGTATAATATACAATCATAGTATATTTATTAATATATGCCTGATATATCTGAATGCAAAATTGTTAACACAAATAAAATTAAAAAAATATTTAATAATATTTACTTAGCGTATTAATAACACTTATATTTGTAGGGTTAATCAAAAATATTTAAGCCATGAAAAAAAATTTACTTTTAATTTTATTGTTTGTTTTTGCATTTGCATGGAATACAAATGCTCAAATCTCGATTCCTTATGAGGATACATTTGAAAGCTACAATACCGGTTACGATCTTACACTGGACTCCAATTATTCAATTAAAAATGCTAATTCCGCCATTGTTGCCGAAAGTGGTGGCGAAGATGGTGATGCTTACGAAGGAACAAAATTCGGGAAACTGATACCCGGTGAAGACAACAATTCAACTTTTAAGATAAAAGCAGGTACCCTCGACCCCGGTGAATATACCTTTAGTATTTTCGGTCGCCCTTCAACAAACGGAAAAAAAATGAAAATCACCATTTATCGTGGTGCAGGAGAAAAACCCAAAGTGCTGCATGATACTACCATCTGGCAAAAAATGGAATTCTCCTTTACAGTGGATGATGATACTTCTACAAATGATAATCACGTTACCCTTGTTATTTCATCTTACACACCACAGGTAATATATTTTGATAACATTGTTTTTGAAGGTGAAACATCTTCCGTTTACAATCCCGAAGAGGGAAGATTTGTTTTGGCTCCCAATCCTTCAACAGGCTTGTTCCGCATCAACAGTAAAAAAGCAATCAGACAATATATTGTTTACAATGCTGCCGGACAGGTGATAAAAGAGGTAAACGGATTAAATCAAAAAACCGTTGAAGTGGATATGAACGACTTCGATAAAGGGTTGTATATGATTCGTATCAACGATGTTGACGGTAATTCAAAAGTCCTTAAACAGATAATTAAATAATAAGATATACGATTTTATTAGTTGTTACAAACCCGAAGCATCTGATGCTTCGGGTTTTTTTATTAAACCCGTACATGTCGTTAAATTCAGGACTTTACAAAAAATTATAAATTAACGAATCTATAAAACTTTGATGGCATTAAGCCTGTCATCAGCCAGTTGTGCTTTTAGTGCCTCCAAACTGTCAAACTTGATTTCGCTGCGCAAACGATCAACAAAATAAATGGCAATGGTTTCGTCGTAAATATCTTTGTCAAAATCAAAAATGTTGACTTCAATGGTTAGTTCGCTTTGATTGATGGTGGGCCGGTAACCTATATTGGTCATACCTCCGTAAAGTTTACCGTTGTGTTCAACACGGCAGGCATACACTCCGTTGGCAGCAATCAGTTTATACTCGTTACCCGTTTCAATGTTGGCAGTAGGGTAGCCGATGGTCCGTCCGATACCGTTGCCATGCACCACCCTGCCTTTAATGGAATACTCGTATCCCAACAGGTTATTTGCCTTTTTAACATCACCCTCCTCCAGCAGCTTTCTTATTCTGGTTGAGCTTACCGTTATTCCGTCTATCTGAAGCGGCGAAACCCTGACAACGTCAAAACCGTTTTCAGTGCCAAGTTTTAAAAGCAGCTCAAAACTGCCGTGACGGTTTCTTCCGAAATGGTGATCGTGCCCGATAATAATCTTTTTGGGGTGTAGCGGTTTGATAAGGTAATTCCTGATAAAGGTTTCGGATGAGTTTTTTGAGAAATCTTTGGTAAATTCAATAATGATAAGATGATTAATGCCGGCTTCTTCAAGCAGTTTAATCTTGCGTTCCATGGTGGTGATGAACTTGAGCGATTCAACATCCAGTCCCAACACAAAACGCGGATGCGGAAAAAAAGTGATAACAACCGTTTCGCCGTTTATTTTGGCGGCTTCGTTTTTCATCACGTCAAACACGGCACGGTGTCCGCGATGCACGCCGTCAAACGTTCCGGTGGTTACTACAGCATTATTGATGCCTTTAACCTCTTGTATGTTTCTATATACTTTCAATTACTTCCCTGTTAAATTGTTTTGCATCAGCCATGCGGCAATTTGCACGGCATTGGTGGCTGCACCTTTACGGATATTATCGGCAACAATCCATAAATTAAGTCCGTTTTCCAGTGAATAATCCCGACGGATACGGCCTACAAACACTTCGTTTTTTCCTTTGGAGTGTATGGGCATGGGGTAAACATTGTTTTCAGGATCATCTTTTAAAACAACCCCTTTAGTTGCGGCAAGCAGCTCACGGATTTCGTTTATTTCAAATTTCTTTTTCAATTCAATGTTAACCGCTTCCGAATGGCCTCCCGTTACCGGAACCCTTGCCGCCGTTGCCGTAAGCGGAATATGGGCATTCAGTATTTTTTGGGTTTCGTTAACCAGTTTTACCTCTTCGGTGGTGTAACCGTTTTCGTCAAAACTGCCGGCATGGGGCAGCACGTTTAAATCGATACTGTGGGGATAAACCTTAATACCGCTTTTTCCGGCCCGTTCATTCAACAACTGTTCAACCGCTTTTACCCCGCTTCCGGTTACCGACTGATAGGTGGAAACCACCACCCTTTTTATGCCGTATTTTTTTTGCAACGGAGCAAGCACCATCACCAGCTGAATGGTAGAACAGTTGGGATTTGCAATTATTTTATCGTTTTTGGTAAGGATGTTTGCATTAATCTCGGGTACCACCAGCGGAACATCATTATCCATCCGCCATGCCGAAGAGTTATCAATTACCGTTATTCCGGCTTCGGCAAAAACCGGAGCCTGTTTTTTCGACACTTCCGCACCGGCGGAAAAAATGGCAATATCGGGTTTGTGAGCAATAACCTCATCAATGGATATTACCGGCAGCGCATCGTTTCTGAAAAAAACCGTTTTTCCTATCGACCCGGAAGAAGCCACCGGATAGAGGGTTTCCACATCAAGATCAAACGCTTCTATTACCTTTATCATTTCCCTGCCTACCAGCCCCGTGGCACCCACTACAGCAATTTTCATCACATCAGTTTTTAATCAATTTACCGCAATCCGTTTTTCGGTTTTACAAAATCTTTTTACCTTTAACTCATCAATTCCGCTGCGCAAAATTACCAAAATAATGAAACGGCTAATACTATTGTTACTCTGGCTGCCATTAATAGCAAATGCCCAGTTAATCGACAATTTTTCCGATGGCGATTTCACCCAAAATCCGGAGTGGTCGGGCACAAATAACAAGTTTAAAGTCAACAGCAGTTTTCAATTGCAATTAAACGATACGGCACAGGGAACAGCATATTTATCAACCCCTGTTGTATGTACCGGCAGCTGCGAATGGCGCTTTTGGATTAAACAATCGTTTTCGCCGTCATTAAACAACAACGGCAGGGTTTATTTAATAAGCAGCCATCAAAATTTAACGGAGCCGCTACAGGGATATTTTTTGCAATTTGGAGAGTCGGGCAGCAGCGATGCCATCGAACTTTTTAAACAGGAGGGCGAAACGGTTACTTCAATATGCAGGGGAACAGACGGATTGATTGCCTCATCATTTGCTTTAAACATAAAGGTAACACGCGATACTGCCGGTAACTGGAAAATTTTTGTTGACAAAAACGGTAACGGCAATTATATTCCCGATGCAGCCGGAACAGATGGCGATCCTTTACAACCGGGCCGGTTCGGCTTTTTGGCAAAATACACCAAAAGCAATGCCGCTAAATTTTACCAGGATGATGTGTATGTCGGCGAAATTGTTGTCGATACCACTCCGCCCGAACCATTGTCAACGCAAGCAAATACCGATTCAACGCTTACCATCACCTTTAACGAAGCGGTGGACCAAAACAGCGCAAATGTTTTAACCTGTTATCAGGTGGATAAAGGCATCGGGCATCCCGTTACGGTTGTATCGTCGGGAGCCGTTGTAATGCTCACTTTTTCAAATAAATTTCAAAACGGTATTAATTACACGCTGTCGGTTTCAAACATCAGCGATCCTGCCGGAAACATTATGGCTCCGTATAGCACAAACTTTTCGTGGTACAAGGCCGTAAAATTCGATGTTGTTTTTAATGAGCTTTATCCCGACCCTTCACCCTCCATAGGTTTGCCCAAATATGAATATATCGAACTGTTTAACAGAACAAGCCAGGCCATTTCGCTGGATGGCTGGAAACTTATTATCGGCACATCGGAAAAAGATTTTCAAAACATCGTCATCAAACCAAACGGATATCTGATAACCGGCAAAGAGGAGGCTGCCAACGATTTTGCCAACTTTGGCGACTTTTACGGGTTCAGCAGTTTTTCGTTGACAAACTCGGGGCAAACCTTAACGCTTTTAAATAACAAAGGTGATGAAATAAGCAGGGTGAGCTACAACAAAAACTGGTATCACGACCCTGAAAAAGAGGAAGGCGGCTGGTCGATTGAGCAGATAAACCCCGAAAATGTTTGTGCCGGATATGATAACTGGCGGGCTTCGATAAGCAGTTACGGAGGTACGCCCGGTGAACAAAACTCGGTTTTTGCCGATTCCCTGCTGTTACCCGAAATTACCCGGTTTGAGCTTACCGGCAACGATGTGCTTCGTATTTGGTTTAACCAGGCCATGGATGCGGCAACCATTAAAAACAAAACCTTTTACACGGTCGATAACGGCATCGGGCATCCGGCTGCAGTATTTACCGACGAAACCGAACCGCAAAAAGCCGAACTCTATTTTGATAATGAGTTTTCAACAGGCATGTTTTACACTTTGAAAATAGATGCCGGTGTTGCCAATTGCATGGGGCTGCACCCCGGAAACATGCTTGAGGTTTCGTTCGGGATTCCCGAAACCTTAGAGCCGGGAGATGTTGTCATCAACGAAATATTGTTCAACCCGTTAAGCAACGGAACAGATTACGTGGAACTTTACAACCGTTCCGGAAAAGTGGTTGATTTAAGCCACTGCAACATAGGAACGATAAAAGTCAGCCCGCCCAATCCGCCCGACACGATTTACTTTCCCGTTGCGGGCGAACAGCTATTGTTCATTCCCGGCAGCTACCTTGTACTTACCAAATCGCCCGAAACGGTAATAGCTCAGTATTACACCTCCGCCCCTGATGCTTTTTGGAAAGTTGATCCTTTTCCGGCGTACAATAACCAATCGGGAACGGTACTGTTTTCAACAAAAGACAATACCATAATTGATGCGTTTGCCTACAACGAAAACATGCAATACCCGTTACTAAATTATTTCGACGGAGTGGCTTTGGAACGCATTAATCCAAACAGCCCCTCCAACGATTCCAACAACTGGCATTCGGCAGCCGAAAGTGTCGGATTCGGAACTCCCGGATATCAAAACTCTCAATGGATTTCATCCGAAACCCCAACCGGTGAAATAACCGTTGAACCCGAACTGTTTTCGCCCGATAACGACGGCCACAACGATGTTATTAATATCAATTATCGTTTTAACCAACCCTGCACCAATATCAAAATTAATGTTTACAACCAAAACGGAAGGATGATACGCCACTTAACCGACCATGAACTTGGCGGCACTTCAGGCAGTGTAAGCTGGGACGGGCTTACCGACGACAACACAAAAGCTCCGGCAGGTATATACATTTTCCATATTCAGGTGTTCGACATGAACGGCGGGGTTAGGTCATGGAAAAAAACCGGTGTGCTGGCAACACAGTTGTAACACATATATTTCCACGCATCAATGAAAAGCCGGGCATACAGTTTAATATCTTTCAATACACCAACCGGTTTTGTAAATCTTAAAAAACACTACTTTTGATTTTCAAACCCGTACCCATGATAAAACTTTCGGTAGTCATTATCACCTATAACGAAGAGATGAACATTGAGCGCTGCCTCCTTTCGGTAAAAGAGGTTGCCGATGAGATTGTTGTGCTGGATTCGTTTTCTGACGACCGGACAGAAGAGATATGCAAAAAGCACGGGGTTAAATTTTTTACCCACAAATTTGACGGCCATATCCAACAAAAAAACAGGGCCATCACGTATGCCTCATCCCCATATATTTTATCGCTTGACGCGGATGAAGCACTTTCGGAAACCCTTAAAAAATCGGTTTTAAAGGTAAAAAACAATTGGGATGCCGATGGTTACACCATGAACCGTCTCACCAACTATTGCGGCACATGGATACGGCATTGCGGTTGGTACCCCGACCGGAAACTCCGTCTTTTTGATGCACGGAAAGGCCGGTGGAGTGGTAATAATCCACACGACAAATACCAATTGGAACAGGGATCGGTTGTTAAACACCTTAAGGGAGATTTATTGCATTACAGCTATCACTCCGTTGAACAGCATCACCGGCAGGTAGAAAAATTCACCACCATTGTGGCCCAATCCGATTTTAACAACGGCAAAAGGGCACCCCTGTTAAAAGTGTGGCTCAGCCCCGTGGTTAAATTTATTCGTGACTATTTTATTTTGCTTGGATTTTTAGATGGAAAGGCAGGATTTACGGTTTGCCGTATTTCGGCAGGAGCTACTTATAAAAAGTACAAAAAACTAAGAAATTTGTATAAAAACAAACGTTAATGACAACCCCCGAAACCATAATCATCAGCCGTACCGACAGCATTGGAGATGTTGTATTAACCCTGCCCGTGGCAGGTGTACTAAAGGAGCTTTTTCCAAAATGTAAGGTTTTGTTTCTGGGACGTTCTTATACAAAAGAGGTAACAGCCTGTTCGGAATTTGTGGACCGGTTTGTAAACATGGACGAAATTGAACAGCTTTCCGACCAACGGCAACAAATCGAAAAATTCAAAGCATTAAACGCCGATGTAATCATTCATGTTTTCCCCAATCCGCTAATTGCAACGCTTGCAAAAAAGGCAGGCATTAAAATCCGCATAGGAACCGCAGGCAGAATTTATCATTTAAACAGCTGCAACAAACCGGTAATATTTTCGCGGAAACGCTCGGAACTGCACGAAGCACAACTCAATTTAAAATTATTAAAACCACTGGGATATACGGCAATACCGGAACTTAACGAGCTAACAAAATATTACGGATTTACAAAAATTCCGGTACCGGAAAAAACATTGGCCCGGCAGCTCGATCCGGATAAAAAAAACCTGATTCTTCATCCCAAATCAAAAGGCAGCGCAAGAGAATGGGGGTTGGATAATTTCAGCAAATTAATTGATCTGCTTCCCGAAGAGAAGTACAGAATTTTTATTTCGGGAACCGAAGAGGAGGGTAAGTTGTTCAGAAACCATTTTAACCTGAACAAAAAAAATGTTACCGATATCAGCGGCACCATGTCGTTAAAGCAGTTTATTGCATTTATTGCCCGTTGCGACGGATTGGTGGCTGCCAGTACCGGCCCGCTACACATTGCCGCCGCAACCGGAATAGTTGCCCTTGGCATTTATCCGCCCATAAAACCGATGCACCCCAAACGGTGGGCACCCTTAGGGCCTAAAGCCGGTTATCTGGTAAAAGATATTTTTTGTGACGATTGCCGAAAAGGCGGGAGCTGCCATTGCATGACGGAGATAACACCCCAACAGGTTAAACAAAAACTGGAGGAACATTTTGAAACAAGATAGATGGTTTGTGGTGGTAAATCCCAAAGCGGGAAGCAACAAAGGAAAAGAGCACTGGCCGGAAATAAAAAATTTACTGGAAGCCGAAAACTTTGACTTTGACTTTGCCGTTACCCAATATCAGCGACAAGCCATTCAGCTGGTTCGGCAGGCCGTTGAAAACGGTTTCAGAAACTTTATTTCGGTGGGCGGCGACGGAACCCTTAACGAAGTAATCAACGGGATTTTTATGAACCACATGGATGTGGCTTCCCAAATCATCCTCGGGGTAATTACGGTAGGAACAGGCAACGACTGGGGCAGAACCCATAAAATGCCTGATGGTTACGCCGAAATGGTAAAGGTGATTAAAAAGAAAAAGCTTTTTAGCCACGATATCGGGAAAGCAAAGTACAGATTTGATGATGAAAATAAAAGCCGCTATTTTATCAATATTGCAGGCATGGGGTTCGATGCCATGGTGGCCAAAAGGGTAAATACCTTAAAAGAAAAGGGCTACCGCGGATTGATGGTTTATATGTTCAGTTTGTTGTCGAGTTTAATTCAGTTTAAGCCTACTAAACTGACCATTTTCTCTGAAAACGAGAAAATATATTCCAACAGCACTTTTCTTGCAAGCATTGGAATCTGCAGGTTTAATGGTGGCGGAATGAAATTATTGCCGGATGCTATTCCGGATGACGGATTGTTTGATTTGACCATTATTCGGAAAGTAGCCAGAATAAAAGTGTTGGCCAATATTAAGAATGTTTTTGACGGATCATTTGTTAAACTCAAGGAGGTGGAGCGTTTCAGGGCAAAAAGTTTTACGGTGGTTTCCGATCCTCCCCACGCCCTGAACCTTGAAACCGACGGAGAATCGCTGGGCAGTTCACCCCTCGACTTTGAGGTGCTACCCAAGGCAATTAATATGATTGTTCCATAAGCATAAGCAGTACTGATATGACGCGTGAAGAAATAGAAATACTAACGGAATACTTTCCAAAAGAAGCGGTTAAACCGGTGAGCAACATCATTGTGCGTTACGGAATACATTTTCGTATTTCACGAAGCCGCCGCACCAAGCTGGGCGATTACCGTCCGCCTATCAATCAACCTCATCATAAAATATCTGTTAATCACGACTTGAATCAATATGCATTTTTGATAACATTTATTCACGAGGTGGCGCATCTGATTGTTTATAAAAAATACAAAAACAGAATCTCGGCACCGCATGGTTTTGAATGGAAAAATGAATACCGTGAGCTAATGCAACAATTCATCAACCTTGATATTTTTCCCGAAGATATTAAAACCGAAATTGTTAAAAGCCTTGTTAACAGCAAAGCAACCAGCAGTTCCGAACTTGAACTGATAAGGGTGTTAAGAAAATATGACAAGCAAAAAACAGCAGGTGTTGTTCATTTGGAAGACCTTCCCGAAGGAAGTGTGTTTGTAATTAAAACCGGCCGCCGTTTCACAAAAGGAGCTAAGCGACGTATTCGCTATTTGTGTCAGAATAGTGATAATAAAAGATGGTATTTGTTTCATCCGCTTACTGAAGTAAAACGTTTAAAATAGTAAAATTTCAAAAATCTCCAATTTGATATCTGATATCACCTATCGGGAATATTCAGGTTGTTTGCTTTGGCATTGTCCTTGCAAAATTCATTAAAAGGGAAATTCAAAATGTTAACACAAAACTGATCAATTCATCACATTTTTCAATTCCTGTTTTCAGTGCGCTTACATACAATAGTATTGATGGTTTTATTACTGAATCTCTTTTAGGTTTAGGTGGGATTTGTATGTAACGATATTTACGAGAAATGCCATTGTAATAATTACCGTCTGATTTGACAGCCGCATTAATTCATTTTTTTTAAATTGTTTGTTATGAATGAAGTTGTTTAAAGTTAACTTGTTGGTTATAAATGTAAAATATTTAAAATGACTGTTCAAAAAATATTTCTTAGTTATATTATCAGCCTAAGCAGGGGTTGTCACACTTCGACTACCTGCCTTGCCGACAGGCAGACGCTCAGTGTGACACGCTT
>CAYNVN010000008.1:0-24174 GCA_964400655.1 uncultured Lentimicrobiaceae bacterium | reverse complement strand
GGCAATAACGACCAGCCACCTGCCGGTTTGGATGCTTTTTTAAAGCGACATATTCCATATCCCAACAATATGTACTTTGCTTTTTTTCTGGATGTGTTTTTCATTACCCTGTTTAGCTGGACCCTCGTAACCAGTGCCATTGAAGTTTCAGAAGCACTTGGCATTCCTGAATTTATCATAGCATTAACAGTGGTGGCACTGGGAACCTCTGTTCCCGACCTGCTGGCATCGGTGGTGGTTGCCAAACAGGGCCGTCCCGGTATGGCCATTAACAACGCGGTAGGCTCCAACATTTTTGATATATTAATAGGCCTTGGATTTCCGTTTCTGTTGTTGTTTATCTTTTCCGGAAAATCGGTTCAGGTGGAAAACAATAATCTTTGGATTTCGTTTTTCCTGTTAACCGGCTCCATTGTAATACTCACCCTGAGCTTTTTACTAACAAAATGGAAAACCAGTCGCATCGCCGGATGGCTGCTGATCATTCTTTACGCCCTTTATCTTTTATATCAAATTGCCTGCATATCAGGCACGCAAATTTGCTGATAGTAATTACTTAACAACACCCATTATGAAAACAAAATTGTTTACCCGGATTCTGATTGCACTGCTTTTGCTTTCGGGCACAACGCTGTATGCACAATTAACCGCACAACAGGTTGACAGCCTCGTTACAAAAGCCATGCAGGAATTTCATGTGCCCGGAGTGGCCGTAAGTATTGTAAAAGACGGAGAAATTATCTACAACAAAGGGTTTGGTATTAGAGATATAAACAACAAAAAAAGTGCGGTAAACGAACACACACAGTTTGCCATTGCTTCCAACACCAAGGCCTTTACCAGTACGGCACTTGCCATTTTGGTGGAGCGGGGCAAGTTAACATGGCAAACCAAAGTACGGGATATTATTCCCGAATTTAAAATGTATAACGATTATGTTTCGAATAATTTTACGGTTGAAGATTTACTTACCCACCGCAGCGGATTGGGGCTTGGTGCCGGCGATTTGATGATATTCCCCGAAGAAACCGATTTCACCATTAACGATATACTTACCAATTTTCAATACTTCAGTCCCGTTTCGCCGTTCCGTACAAAATTTGACTACGACAATCTGTTATACATTGTTGCCGGCGAAGTTGTTGCACGGGTTTCGGGCTTAAGCTGGCACGAGTTTGTTAAAGCAAATATTTTGGAACCTTTAAAGCTGAACGACACCTACTGTACGCTGTCATTTATACAGGACAAAAGCAATGTGGCAATTCCTCATGCCGTTACCAACGGAATACCGCAAGCCATTCCGCCCTTTGAATTTGATATGACCAAAATAAACGGAGCGGCAGGTTCATTGTACTCAAGCGTTAACGACATTGCAAAATGGATGATCGTGCAACTTAATAACGGCCGATATGGCGACAGCTTACAAAACAGCCTCTTCACCGAAAAAGCCCACAACAACATGTGGACCATCCATACGGTTACGGGAGGCATTGGTAATCCTCGTTACCATACCCATTTCAGCGGATACGGCTTGGGGTGGTTTCTTGCCGATGTAAATGGTAAAATGAGCGTTTCTCATACCGGAGGGCTCCCCGGAATGTTATCAAAAATTATTATGATTCCCGATATTAATCTCGGAGTGGTTGTTCTTACCAACGCCAGCGACGACGGAGCGGCTATTTTTTCGGCAGTAACACAAACCATTGTTGACAGCTACATAGGTTTGGATGATAACCGGTGGGTTGATAAATATGCCCGTTATTTTAAAACGAGGCAGGAACATGCCGATTCAATAACAACAAAAGTCTGGGAAACCGTAAAAAAACATAATAAAGTTAAAATAAACAGTGGCGATTATACCGGTATCTATCGGGATAACTGGCTGGGTAAGGCGGAGGTTTATCTTAAAGACGGCAACTTGCGGTTCAGGGTTTACCGCTCGCCAAAGCTTACGGGACAAATGTACTATTACAACGCCAACACTTTTGCCATTAAATGGGATTACCGCTCCATGAATGCTGATGCTTTTGCCACTTTTTGCCTCGACAAGGACGGAAAAGCCCAAAGCATTAAACTGGAAGGAATTTCACCAAACATTGATTTTAGTTTTGATTTTCAGGATTTGGATTTTAAAAGGATAAAATGAACGGCTGGTTTTCAAATATTAAACAAAAACTATTGAACAAACCCGTTGATTCGGTTGCACTGGTGTTAAGCGGAGGGGGTGCCCGCGGTGCCATTGAGGTAGGAGTGCTTCAGGCTTTGGACGAATACAACATCAAAGTGGAAGCCGTTTCAGGCACCAGCATCGGGGCTATTGTTGGTGCTTTTTATTGTGCAGGTGTTTCACCGTTACAGATGAAAGAGATAATGGCCAGCCGCATTTTTGCCAAAATATTTCACTTTTCATGGAGCAAACAGGGGCTGTTAACCATGGATGGGTTATACAACCTTTTTAAGGAGTATCATCCCGATACAAGTTTCAGCTCGTTAAAAATTCCTTTTTACGCCTGCGCCAGCAACCTCGACACCAAGCGGTTTGAAATATTTAACAACGGCGATTTACACAAAGCCGTGGCAGCATCTGCATCCATTCCCGTTTTGTTTCAACCGGTGGAGATAAACGGATATCATTATATCGACGGCGGACTTTACAACAATTTCCCCATTGAACCGCTGCTGCATAAACACCGCTATATCCTCGGGGTTCATGTAAACAATTACAAGCCGTCGGATGAGTATAACGTTATTGCCATAGCCGAAAAGGTATTTACGGCGGTGGTACAGCAAAACGTTATCCCCAAAATGAAAAAATGCAACTACCTGATTAACCCCTTACTTGACGAAAAATATGGCATTCTTGATTTTAAAAAAACCGACAAACTTTTTAAAACAGGTTACAACGAAGGGGTTAAGTTTGCCAAAAAAATAAAAACCACAAATAAGATAAGGTAGTTGTACAAACGATTACCCAAAATGTAAAGAAAACTCATAAAATTTATCATAGACAGGTGATTATGTAAAGAAAACAGAAATTTTTTTACAAAATCAAAATAAAATGTTAAAGAAATTACCAATAGAACAAGATGTTGAAACAAAAACATTTTGATTAATAATAACCATAAGCAATGTACGAAAAAGTGATAAAATTGAAAATAATGAATAAAACCAAACAATATAGCGGTTTGAAAATGAGCAGTGCAAAACACTACTGCTCATAGCCGAAACGGTTACAGCTCATTTAAAAAGGTTTTAGCTCATTTTGACTGATTTTACGAGCCGAAAATAGTGCGCTTGTGCTAACCTGAATATCGAAAAACAAATATTAAACTTATTAAAAAACCAATCCCGAAAGTTTCTCAAATCATACTCTACAAAAAATTGGATAAAATGAAATTTAATTAATTTTGAGAAATATCTGATTATTTCATAATACCCGGCATATCATAACTGCCACTGTAAACATACGTTACCATGGCACAGCCAAAAATAAATATAAAACGTACAAAATCAGACTTTATAATCGAAGCCGTTTCCATAATTTCATTGGCCGTTGCAGTTTTTATAATTATATATTACCAAAACGAATTTCCCGAAACAATTCCAATACGCTATAATGCTATAGGGCAACCTGATTTGTCAGGCCCAAAATGGATATTGTTTATTTTACCGGTTATGGGATTCATTACCTATGCGGGAATGACATTTTTAGCACGATTTCCGCATAAATTTAATTACCCTGTTGAAGTTGACGAAAAAAACGTTCGGCCATTATATCAAATTGGAGTAAGAATCGTTTCATTTTTGAAAATGATGATATGCTTACTAATCCTTTACATCTGCTATGCACAAAAACTTTCGCTCGCCGACGGAAAATCAGAAGTAAATATTTATATCATCCTTATGTTTATATTTATTATAGCTGCCACACCCGTTTATGCCGTTATTAAAATGAAACGTATTTCCCGCTGACAATTATCCCCGTTTAACCTGAAAAAAAAACGTTCGGTACGTTCGGGCGGGCCTCAGTCGTACCTCCTTCGGAATGACGGCAAGCCGTACGAAAGGGGCAACAAGCAACAAGCAACGAGCAACAAGTTAATCCTCAAACATCCAAACTTTGAACCTTAAACTGCCGTCAGGCAAATCATAAATCAAAAATCTGCAATCATAAATCTACAATTATTAAGTGCCTGGAGTGCGCTAAAGTTTGGAGTTCAGCGTTTGGCGTTCGGGCAGGTTTCGGTTTCGGGCGTACCTCCTTCGGGGTGACGGCAGGCCGTACGAAAGGGGCAACAAGCAACGAGCAACGAGCAACAAGCAACAAGCAACAAGTTAATCCTCAAACATCCAAACTTCAAACCTTGAACATTCAAACTTTAAACCCCACCGCTGTATAACATTGCATGAATCATTCGGAGAAATGCTAAAACAGATCAACCGTTAAGAGTTTTTAACTTTTTACCGTTCATTAATAGACCCTGTTATTTTTAAACAAGATACTGAATAATGTACTTTTGCATAAAATTTACCTTTATGAAAATTTTACACGGAAAATATATTGCCATCATACTGTTTTTTGCTTCTTCGGTTTTAATTGCACAACAAAAACAGGAGGTTACCAAACCAAAATATTCAACGGGTAAATACCTGATAAAAGATTCGCCAATTGTTAAAGCACTGGACAGCCTCGCCTATATCAAAATATACAGTCAGCAATACTTTGTGTTGGACAGCACTAAATTTCATGATCCGGGCATAAAGCCGGGTACGGCACCCGTTGTTCCCGATTCGATAATTAAAAAACGGCTCGAAATTTTAAACCGCGAAACCCCCATTGAACTTACTTACAACAAAGAGGTAAAATCGTTCATAAATCTTTACGCCAACAAAAAACGGCTGCTCACCGAAAAGGTACTGGGGTTGTCGGAAATTTATTTCCCCATGTTTGAAGAAATACTGGACAGGTACGACATGCCGCTGGAACTAAAATATCTGGCGGTGGTTGAATCGGCGCTAAACCCGGGGGCCGGATCGAACAAAGGAGCCAAAGGATTGTGGCAATTTATGTACGGAACCGGCAAAGTTTACGGACTTAAAGTAACTTCGATGGTTGACGACCGGTACGACCCGTACAAATCTACAATAGCGGCCTGTGAGCATTTACAGGATTTATACGATATTTACGGCGACTGGTCGTTGGCAATGGCAGCTTACAACTCGGGAGCGGGAAATGTGAACCGTGCCATTCGCAGAGCCGGCGGTGTTAAAAATTACTGGGCCGTTTGGCCGTTCCTGCCCCGCGAAACACGCGGTTATGTGCCGGCCTTTATTGCGGTAACTTACATTATGAACTATCCTGCCGAACACAACCTGTATCCCATGCGCCCCGGCATTTTCTTTTTCGATATCGATACCGTTCATGTTAAAGATGTGCTGGCTTTTGACCAACTCAACGAAATGCTGCATATCCCCATGGAGGAAATTAAATTTTTAAATCCGCAGTACAAAAAAAATATTATCCCCGCCGTTAACGGAAAGCAATACATTTTACGACTTCCGCGCCGTTATGTTGCCGATTTTATCAACAACGAAGATTCGGTTTACCTGTACAAAACCGTTAAAGGACTTGAGCACGACAAGCTGATGGCAGAGGTTAAAAAAGCAGGAAACCGCAATATTCACATTGTAAGAAGCGGCGAAAGCCTCGGGCTGATTGCCAAAAAATATCATGTATATGTAAGCCAGATAAAACGATGGAATCATTTGCGCGGCAACACCATTTATCCGGGACAAAAACTGGTGCTTTTCGGGTATTCAGGAAAAGGAAGCGCCTCCTCCCGGTCGGTACCCGTTAAACGTTCGTCGAGCAAATCGTACCATTATGTTAAACGGGGAGAAAACCTCGGCCTTATCGCCAAAAAATACAAATGCTCGGTTACCGATTTAAAAGAGTGGAACGGACTGAGAAGCAACACCATCAGACCCGGACAAAAATTGTACGTTTACAAACCCGAAACAAAAAGCAAAACAACCGTAAAAAGCGGCAAATATTTGTATCATGTGGTACAAAAAGGAGATACCTTATGGGATATTGCCAAAGAGTACGACGGCGTAACCGTTGACCAGATCAAACGGCTTAACAACATACGAAACACCCACCGGTTAAAACCGGGTCAGAAAATTAAAATTGCCATTATCAGTTAATGGCAATATTTTTGCAATAAACGGCATTGCTGTCGTTTCACATAAAAACCTATTACCATGATCGCAATAAAAAACTTTCGGATTGTAGCTTTATTATCCATCATTGTTTTACTCGGTTCCTGTGGACAAAACCACAACCGTTCGAAGTTACCCCGTTCCATCGGTAACACTTCCGAAGTGCTGGTTGTTGTGCAGGACGAAGCCCAGTGGGACGGAACCATTGGAAAAACATTGCGAAAATACCTTGAAGCCGACCAGTACGGATTGCCGCAACAGGAAAGCCTGTTTAAGCTGGCACATATTAACAAGTCGTCTTTTAGCGAACTGTTTCAAAAGCATCACAGCCTTATTTTTATCGACATCAACGTAAAATACAAAAAAACCAGGCTTACAAAAACAAAAAACAAATGGGCCAAGCCACAAATTATTTACACCATTTCGGCTCCGTCGAACATGGCCGTTGACACAACTTTTGCACGGTTTGCCGACGAAATCATTAAAGGACTCGGCAAGGTGGAGCGTGCCCGTATTATGAATGTTTTTAATGCTGCTGCCGATATTGATGTAATGCAAAAGTTTGCCGATAAGTTCAGTTTGAAAATGACCATCCCCGACGGGTTTTATGTGGCCAAAAACAAGCCCGGATTTATGTGGCTTAAACGCGATGCCAACAAGTATAATCAGGGTATCCTGGCCATTTCGGTTCCTTATAAAGACACCTTGCAATTTACCAATCCAAGCATTGCCGCCCGTATTATGCTCTTTATGAAAAATTATATCCCCGGCCCTACCGACGGCTCCTATATGACGCTCGACACCACCTATGTACCGCCGGTAAGCAAACCCGTTACCGATTATTTTGTGCCGTTTACCATTGAAACACGCGGCATGTGGAGGGTTGAACACGACTTTATGGCAGGCCCTTATGTTGCTTATACATTTATTAGTCCTGCTACCGGCGAGCTTGTAACGCTGTTCGGATATGTATATAAGCCCAATAAAGATAAGCGCAATTTATTGCGTCAAATGGAAGCTGTTTTGTATTCAACGCAGGAGTACAAAAAGGAGTAACCGTTTTGCTTATTCCATAAGTATTTCAACCGCCTTTTCCAGTTGCTGATCGCGACCTTTTACAACAATGTCGTAATCCTGACGCTGTTTAACATCGGGCTCCAGCTGCTGGTTTTCCAGATAATGACCATTCAGGTCTTTGGTACCTACCTGCGGGATTCCGAACACAAGTGATTTATCCTGAAGGGTTTCCCACCAAACCGCCGTCATGGTACCCGGAACCGGCATACCCACCAGTTTGCCAAGTTTAAGTGTTTTGTAAGCATAAGGAAATCCGTGTGCATCGGAGTAGTTGCTTTCGCTGATAAGCACCGCCGACGGTTTTATCCATTTGTTCATGGGGTCGTAACCGTAGTAAACACCACGGGGGTAAAACTCAACATATTTTTTTCCGCCGAGCAGCGTAACCAAATCGTCGTGTAACCAGCCGCCACCGTTAAAACGGGTATCGATGATAATGGCTTTCTTCTTATAATTTTTTCCAAGAAGTTTTGAATAAACCTCCCTAAAGCTCGAACTGTTCATGCTTCTGACATGAATGTATCCAATCGTTCCGTTCGATAACGAATCGGTTTCCGCTTCGCGGTTCTTAACCCATCGTTTATAAAGCATTGCTCCGTATTGGTTTCCCGAAACCGGTTTTACGGTCTCTTCCCACTCTTTTCCCGATGCGGGATCAACCATTGATAGTAAAATGTGTTTTCCGCTTTTGTGATTCAGCAGCTTAAAATAATCGGAATTATTATTGATTTCAACACCGTCGATTTTTAATATGATATCCCCCTCTTTAATTTTTGAACCGTCAAACCGGAGCGGACTTTTTTCCACAATCTCAAGGATTTTCATCCCTTTTTCTTTATGGTTCCAATCGAAGAATATTCCCAGCGAAGCCGTTTGATCTCCATGTTTATCACCGTGCCGGTATCCTGCACCGGTATGCGAACCGTTCAGCTCGCCCAGCATTTCGCTCAGCATTTCGGCAAAATCGTAATTGTTGTTAATGTATGGTAAAAACTGCTGATAGTTGGTTTTGTAGTAGTCCCAGTCAACACCTCCAAGGTCGGGACGGTAAAATTTCTCTTTTACCTCACGCCATACGTGTTCAAACATATATTCGCGCTCCACGGCTTTATTCAGGTTAAACCCGGCCCTGAAGCTAACCACTTTTTTATCGGGCTTGCCTCCTTTAACACTAATTTTAACAATATTTCCTCCCGAGAAAAGGTATAGGTTTTCATTTTTTTTGTCAAGGTGCATAGAACCGCCACCGCCTTTTAGTTTCATAAGCAGCCTGGTCTCTTTCTCTTTAAGTTTATTAACCCACAAATCATATCCGCCCTCGAATTTACTGAGGTAGTACAGCTTTTCGCCGTCCGAAGTAAGCACGGCATCGGCAATGGATGATGAGTTGATGGTTAAACGGGTTTTACGGTCTTCAATATTTTTCAATACTATTTCAACCGGTTCGGCCGTTTCCACCTTTATATCAAAAATATTATCTTTTTTGTCGGCCTCTTTTTTATCCTTGTTTTTCTTTTTCTTGTCATCATTTTTTTCTTTTTCTTTTCCACTCTTTTTTTCCTTTAGCTTAAGCAGCTCATACTCTTCCTTTGAGAGTCTGAATTTATCGTAACTTTTTTGGTTAAAGAACATGGCATACACATCGCGGGTAGCGCCCCAGCTTCCATGACTTCGCATGCCTTCGCGGTCGGAAAACCAAATCATGGCATTTCCCTTTAAAGACCATTTGGGATGCGAGTCGTAATATCCGCTGGCAGTCAGGTTTACCGGTTCGGCATTTCCGCTGGCATCAATCAGTGCAACATCAATTAAAAACATACTGTTGGGCGAATATTCCGCCAAAAACCATTTCCCGTCGGGCGACCAGCGGTACCACTGGTCACCATCCATGTATGAATAGTTGTATTTGCCGTCAAGAATTTTGCGGGTTTTTTTTGTTTCCAGATTTATAACCATCAGGGTTTCCCTGTTTTTCAGATAGGCAACCTCTTTACCGTCGGGCGAATATTGCGGCTGGAAGGTTTCATCGTTGGAAACCAAAACCGGTTCCTCTTTCAAAACGGTTGACAGGGTAAACAGCGCTTCATCATCTCTTACAAGTTTTGTTTGGTACAAATTCCAACTGTTGTTGCGTTCCGATGCGTATAAAATCGAACGGCCGTCGGGGCTAAAGCTAACCGACCGCTCCTGTTGCGGCGTATTGGTAATTTGTCTGGTGGTTTGATAATCCACCGAAGTTACAAAAACCTCACCCCTTACCACAAAAACAATCTCTTTACCGTTGGGCGAAACGTCCATTTCGGTGGCACCCGATGTTAATACGGTATATTCCGAATCATTTTCTTTGTTATCGGTTTTAATGGATATCGGAACTTTTTCGGGTTTCTGCCCCGGATATTTTATAAAAATTTCACCGTTGTAACCAAAACAAAGTTTGTCATCACGGGTAACGGATAAAAACCTAACGGGATTTTTTTCGAAAAAAGTAATCTGTTCGGTTTTTTCAGGGTCGTCGGCTTTCATCTTCCAAACGTTGAACGAGCCCGACCTTTCGCTGAGGTAATAGATTGACTTTTCGTCGCCGCTAAAAACCGGATTCCGGTCCTCTCCTTCAAAACCGGTTAATTTTGTATGCTTTTGGGTGTTAACATTAT
This sequence comes from uncultured Lentimicrobiaceae bacterium, assembly GCA_964400655.1. Taxonomy (GTDB): domain Bacteria; phylum Bacteroidota; class Bacteroidia; order Bacteroidales; family F082; genus B16-G9. The sequence goes on along the minus strand of CAYNVN010000008.1, from coordinate 14,221 downwards.
AACTCCATATATCGCGTGTTACCGACGATTTATGATGCTTACGCCAAACATTTTCGTAACCTTTTCTATCCTGATAGATGATTTCGGTTTCCTCTTTATTAAACCTTGCTTTTTCAGCGGGAGTCGATAATATTTGAGTTATTCCGCCACCTTCAACCGGAACGGCATAAAGTTCCGTTAACAATCCCGAAGGCACCTGTGCATTTTGAGGCACATCCTGAATGGCTGCTGAAAAAAGTATGCCTGAGCCATCGGGAGTAAAACTGTCGGGGTACTCGTTTCCCGAATAAAAGGTAAGACGCACGGGAGTTCCGCCGCCGGCCGGAATTGAAAAGATATCGAAATTACCGTAACGGTCGGATGCAAAAGCAATCTGTTTGCTGTCGGGCGACCATACGGGCATATAATCGTACGCCTTATGGATGGTAAGATGACGTGCTTCGCCGCCACCGGAAGGGACGGTAAACAGGTCGCCCTGGTAAGAGAAAACGATGGTTTTTCCGTCGGGCGAAATGGCTGCATATCGCATCCACAGTGGATTATTTTCGGAAAACAGCCCTTGGAATAACAATAAAGTTATGGAAAGCAGAATAAACTTTTTCATAAAAAATCTTTTTAGCTGATGAGGCTATAAAGGTAGGTCAATTTAAACAAAGTGGCACTTGCTTTACCCGGAAAATACCGGCTTCGGGAAAATTTAAAACTCCATGGAAACTTTTAGGTTAATCAGGCGCGGGGTCAGGTAATTGGGGATGGCATTTTGTCGGTTGTAAATATCTTTAACCCAGGTGTACGAAACCGTATTGTAAACCCCGAAAAGGTTGAAAATATCAAGGCTTGCCCACAATGATTTAATAAAGCTGTTGGGATGGCGCAGGGTATAGCGTGTATTTTCGCCCATAATCTGTTTCGAAAATCCAATATCCACCCTTCTGTAATCGGGCATACGCAATGTTTGCTGATAGCGTTGGGTGCCCGGTGCGCCAAACGGCATGCCCGTTCCGTATATTAATTTCAAATGTACTTTCCATGTAGGATATTGCGGAATATAATCCTGAAAAAAGATACTGAAAGTAACACGCCGGTCGGTGGGACGCGGAATATAACCCGGCTCCACCAAAACACTGTCGGCATCTTTATAACCCAGGTCAACGCCCGACCCAATCAAATCGCCGTTTTCGTCGAAATAATTGTAGTAATAATCGTCCTGAACATCCTCGGCGGTTTTCATAATGGAAAGACTTGCCCAGCTGTCAACTCCTTTTACAAACTCGCCGTTAATTCTGAAGTCAATTCCTGTGGCATACCCTTTTGAAACCTGATCGGCATAATATCGAATCCTGACATTATCAACCATATACGGAATCAGGTTATCGAGTTTTTTATAATACACCTCTGTGGTAAAAATAAAGGGGCGGCTCCATACCCTAAACTGGTAATCGCTTCCCAAAATAAACTGAACGGAGCGTTGCGATTTAACCTGCGTGTTAAGCGTACCGTCCATGTTTCGCATCTCGCGGTAAAAGGCAGGCTGATAATAAATACCGGTGGCAAATCTGAAAACAATATCCGGAATTTTATGGGGTTTGTACGAAAAATTCAGTCGCGGGCTTACATTAAACTCACTGTTAATATCGCCATAATACATCCTTACACCGGCTGCCAGGGTAATCATATCGCTGTTACGCAAACTAAAATTCCAGTTATCGGCAACAAATGCCGAAAAGCGGTTGATGTTTAGCCGGTGGGCACCGGTTACAAAGTAGTTAAGATCAAACGACGGCCGTGCAGGATTCGGATTGCCGGGCGATGCCGGCGGATTGGGCAGCGAGTAGCCTGCCGAATCAATCATTTGCCACTCACGAACCTTGTCGTCAACCGTTTGATACTGATAACGTACACCCCAGCTAATGTTTTGATTATCCAGCTCTTTTGAACCTTTGTGTTCAAGCGTCATTACCGTGGCATCAAAACGGTTACGGGCATGTTCCAAATAGGTACCCACCCCCAACGACTGGGTTACCTCATCAAACCCTTCGCTCCCCGGATTATTATCCAGTAACCCGATCCAGTACTGCCCCTGAACATCATATGATTCTGTTTCACTGGTATTAAAAGCCGATGCAATTAATTTTAGATGCAAAGTGTTGTCGGGATTAAAATTAAGGGTTAACCCGCCTTCGGCAACATTATAATCATCCACCTCTTGTCCGTCGAAATAAACCTTAAAGCGCATGGCCTCTTTAAAAGTTCCGTAATCGGTAACACGGTCGGTGGGAATTACTTTGTATTGGTTTTTTGAATAGTATCCCAAAAATGAAAGCGACCATTTACGGTTAAACTTATATTCAAAAAGCGACTGGACATCAAAAAAGTTCGGTTTGTAATTTCCTTTGGTGTCGAGGCTGTTTACAAGATAGGAGTTGGTTTTATAGCGTGCACCGATTAAATAGGAGAATTTATCCTTTATGTTATCACGTACCGAAAATTCGGCACCCAGTAAACTGGCAGAAAAGCTGCCGCCGAACTCAACGGGTTTTTTGTATTTTACATCCAGTACCGACGACATTTTATCACCGTATTGGGCACCAAACCCTCCGGCCGAAAACAAAATGGAAGAAACCATTGCCGGGTTGATAAAACTTAAACCTTCCTGCTGTCCCGTGTTTACCAAAAACGGACGATATACCTCAATATCGTTAACATACACGAGGTTTTCATCGAAGTTACCCCCTCTGACAGAATATTGAGAACTCAGCTCACTTGTGGTTGAAACTCCCGGCAGGGTTTGAATAATGCTTTCCACGCTTTCGTTAACCGATGGCGATATACGGGTGTTTCGCGGATTCAGTCTTACCAGCCCTTCGGTTCGCAATTTTTCATCTTTAATTTCCAAACCGGGCAGTTCCGTTGCCGAGCTTTTTAAATCAAACGTAAGCTTTTTTGTTTCGCCGGGTTTGAGGTTGAGTTTTACCTCTTTTTGTGCAAAACCGATGTATGACACGGCAATGGTAATTTGCTTGTTGGCCGGAACATCAAGGGTAAAATTACCTTTTTTATCGCTGGTGGTGCCACCGGGCTCACCTATAATGGCAATATTGGCAAGCTCCACCGGTTTACCGTTGTTATCTCTGATGCTTCCGGTTACCTTTGCCTTTTGAGCAACAAGCGCTGCCGGAACCATAAAAAACATCAACAACAGAATAACTACGTTTTGCTTAAAAGAGCCTGCCATTATCATATAATTGTTTCAACTTTCGGGACGGTGTAACAATAACTCGAAAGGGACAAAGATATTATTTTAGTGCCAAAAAATTGTTGCTCTATTTATTGCGTACCACCGAGAGATGAAGCTCCTCGAGCTGTTCATCCGAAATGGCCGACGGCGAATCGATCATAACATCGCGCCCGGCATTGTTTTTCGGGAATGCAATAAATTCGCGTATGGAATCCTGACCGGCAAACATGGCGGCCAAACGGTCGAAACCAAGGGCTATACCTCCGTGAGGCGGTGCACCGTACTCAAAGGCGTTCATTAAAAACCCGAACTGGTTTTGGGCCTCCTCTTCGGTAAATCCCAGTATGCCGAACATTCGTTTTTGCAGGTCGCGGTTGTGGATACGGATGGAACCTCCGCCAATCTCCACTCCGTTGATTACAAGGTCGTAAGCGTTGGCCCGAACTTTTCCGGGTTCTTTATCGAGCAATTCAATATCTTCGGGTTTGGGCGATGTAAAAGGATGGTGCATGGCCTGATAACGATTGTGATCTTCGTTCCACTCCAACAGAGGGAAATCAACCACCCACAGCGGTTTATAAACCGACGGATTGCGTAATTCCAAACGGTTACCCATTTCGAGCCTCAGCTCGTTAAGCTGTTTACGAACCTTATCGGTTTCGCCCGAAAGAATCAACATCAAATCGCCCGGTTTGGCATCAAACTTTTCAGCCCATATTTTCAGGTCGTTCTGATCAAAAAATTTATCTACCGAAGATTTAAAAGAACCGTCTTCGTTATATTTTACATAAACCAATCCTTTGGCTCCCACCTGCGGACGTTTTACAAAATCGGTAAGTTTATCAAGTTGTTTACGGGAGTAGCCTGCGCAACCTTCGGCATTGATTCCCACCACAAGTTCGGCATCATCAAAAACCTTAAAGCCTTTGTTTTGCGCAACATCGTTCAGTTCAACAAATTCCATCCCGAAACGGGTGTCAGGTTTATCGGAACCGTAAAGTTTCATGGCCTTTTCGTAGGGCATACGTTCCAACGGTTCAATATCGACTCCCTTAACGGTTTTAAACAGATATTTTACCATTCCCTCGAAAGTGTTCAGTATGTCCTCCTGTTCAACAAAGGCCATTTCGCAGTCAATCTGTGTAAATTCAGGCTGCCGGTCGGCACGAAGGTCTTCATCACGAAAACATTTTACCAGTTGGTAGTACCGGTCGTAACCAGCAACCATAAGCAGTTGTTTGAATGTTTGAGGCGACTGGGGCAGCGCATAAAATTCGCCTTCGTGAATACGCGACGGCACCACAAAGTCGCGCGCTCCTTCGGGCGTTGACTTTATAAGGTAAGGGGTTTCTATTTCCAGAAAGCGTTGGCCATCAAGATATTTTCTGGTTTCGATGGAAAGCCTGTGGCGCAGTTCCAGATTATTTTTCAAAGGATTTCTTCTGAGGTCGAGGTAACGGTATTTCATCCTCAACTCTTCGCCACCGTCGGTTTTATCTTCAATGGTAAAGGGAGGGGTTTTTGAGGTGCTGAGTATTTCCAGTTCGGTTACGTCGATTTCAATATCGCCGGTGGGCATTTTAGGGTTTTTTGAAACACGTTCAATTACCTTTCCGGTGGCTTTAACAACAAACTCACGTCCCAGTTCGCGGGCAACGGCAATCAAGCGGGTTTCCGTGCGTCCCTCTTCGAGCAAAAGCTGGGTAATCCCGTAACGATCGCGTAAATCAATCCATATAAGTCCGCCTTTATCACGAATTTTCTGTACCCATCCCGAAAGGGTTACCTCTTTGTTAACATCTTCTGTTCTAAGTTCTCCGCAGGTATGTGTTCTTAACATTTCTCTATTTTTTTAATATAAAAACCGGCCGGTATTTTAAGCCGGCGAAATTAGGTAAAAAGAGGATATGATTTAACGGTGTGATTCAAACTCACTTTCCGCCTATTTCATTTTAAATTTATCGCCTGTTTTTTCAATAATGAGCCTGTACCACTCTTCACCGTATCCCGGCTGGCTTACATTGGGGGTGGTGTATTTATAACCTTCGGGTACTTCGCGCGGGGTTTTAATGTTTCCGTCCATATATTTCATAAACAGGTAACGATAAAGGTTTTTCCAGGTTTTGAAAGTTTTTTCACCGGCGTAGGCCGAATAGTTGGTAAGATATTCAACTGCTTTTTCGGGATTTTGGGCATACAGTTCCTGAGCACCTTTATCAACGGCAGGGGTAAAATCAATAAAATCTTTTTCCATTTTTTGCTGAACTTTTTCAATTTCGGGGTGGATATCGCTCCAACGGGTATAGGCAAAGTTTTCAACCTGATTAAATATCCAGAATCCGGATGTTTCGCTCCACTCCATCATCGAGCCGTTTCCAACGGCAAAATTTTCGGGGGCTTCCGTAATGCTGCCGTACATGGGCATATAAACGGTTCCCGAAGCATCGTCAACGCCCCACCAGATGATGGCTCCAACGGCATCGGGCAGCCAGCTACGCGACTGCACAACAAACGAGAAACCGGTTTGCTGGGTGGCGGTGGCCCGCTCGTTGCAATATACAACGTCATCCACTTTCCAGGTTAACGGTCTCCAGCGATACGGTAAATGATACGGCCCTGCTCCCACATCTTTACTCATGTCGAGTTCGGTTCCTTCCAGATGGTCGCGCATAAAATTCATCATTTCATGCAGGGTAATCTTATGATTGGGTTTTACCCACAGCGGCATACGGTTGGTTGCATAACCGGTTTTTTTATCGTAGTTAACATCTCCTTTAACATAATCCCAATATTTGTCCATTCCGCCGGCAACTTTGTTAAACATGCTCCACACCCTTATTTCGCAAAAACGGGTTCCGCCAAAATCGACGGGCGCATAGGTATCGGAAAACGAGAAGTTTTTATCTTTTCCTTTGTACCAGCCTTTTTCGCGTGCAAACGAAATAACATCATCGGCATAAACACATTCAATATCTTTATCAAATATTTTATCGATATCGTTAAAGGTGATTGATTTTTTTCCGTCGGCAAGCGGGAAGGTGGTGATGCGGGCCTGATTGGCATGGCCCGATACGTAACCGTCGGGAATACGGCGGGCAACCCAAACGGCACCGAGGTTATCCTGACCTTTGCCTATCATTTCCAAAATCCAAGCTTCATCTTTATCGATAATACTAAACGATTCGCCTTCGCTGTAATAACCGTATTCGGCAACGAGGCTTGTCATCACTTTAATGGCTTCGCGGGCCGATTTGGAGCGCTGCAAAGCAATATAAATAAGGCTTCCGTAGTCAACCACGGCATTATCCTGATGGTGCAGTTCCGAACGTCCTCCGTAAGTGGTTTCGCCGATACCTACCTGATGTTCGTTGGTATTGCCAACCACGTTGTAGGTAACGGGAGCCTGTTTTATTTTACCAAGATATTTACCGGAATCCCAGTCGTAAACATCCAGCATGGTACCTTCGGGCCAGGTTCCTGCCGGCCAGTGATATAGTTCGCCGTAAAGCACATGCGAATCGGCGGCATACGAAAACATAACGGAACCGTCGGCCGAAGCGCCTTTGGTTACAATGTAGTTGGTACAGGCATTGGCCTGATAAACTCCAAAAAATATTGCTAAAACAAGGATGAATTTTTTCATGTTGATTTTATTTAATGATTATAGATAGTAACAAAATATTTAAAACTGCCATTTACAATTTATTGTCAGGTTAACGTTTTCCAAACCTGTTTCGGATGTATTCTTCCATCTCTTTTAACGAAGTGACCTCCTGCGATGAATTTCCGTTTCTTACATAAAACTTCTCGGTCATTTGCCCCTGCTTGTTTTTTACTTTAACGTAAACGGGCTTTTTGGCCGTGGTTATCTGAATTACACAAATGGTTTTATTTTCTATTTCGGGAAACTGAACAATCAGGCGGTGATTTGAAAAATTGATACCGAACTGATTTTTAATCAGCTTTCGCAGATGAAGTTCAAAATAGTCCACATCATTTTTTTTCAGGGTTCCGAAATCTTTTTCAAGTCCCAAAATATTTCGGTCGTCGTCAACACCAATGAACAATGTGCCTCCTTTGGCATTACTAAAAGCGGCAATGCTTTTAATGATAACATCTTCAAGTGCTTTATTCTCTTTTTCCTGCCTGTAATCGTAACGCAACGACGATTTAAACTCAACCCGTTCCGACTCACCTCCGTTGATTAGCTGAACAATTTCATCAGATGTATGCTTTTCGGGCAACTCCCCCTCTTTGGCTTTGTTTAATCTGTTAATAAACCAAACTATTAACAGCAAAATAAGTCCCGACAAAATTAAACCTGCACCAGCATACAGAAAAAGATTTGAAATTTTATTAAAGAAATCTTTCAGGCTCTCTTTTGAAACGGTTAAGCTAAATGCTTCGATTCCCATATTATTGTTAACGGTGTCAACCCTTGCCCAGTAAATGTTGTTATCCATTTCAAACGAAAAGGATTGGGGTTTTTTGTTGAGGGAGGTGCTCCACGTTTTAAAAATACTTTTCAGTTTTTCTTCTGCGGTTTTTATCTTTTTTATTGCAACGGTATCATCGGTGGCAACGGGTGTAAACAGATCACCGTTTCGGGTTAAAACGGTAACAATAGGGTTTTTCATGGAAAGCTTTTTCAGGAATAGTCCCGAAAAATCACTTGTTTGAAAAACAAAAGCCACGTAAATGTTTTTGTTGTCATCGGTTTTCAGCTGATGTATTTGCAGGATAAGGTCTTTTCGTCCGGGGATTTCGCTTCTGATTTTCAGCCACTTTACAGCACGGTCTTGCGATGGTGCATTTTCAAGGATATACCGGTTTTCTTTATTGAGAAAGAAGTTATAGCTGTCGGTCCATTCGCTTATCTGCTTTAAATTTTTATCAAGCCTGCGCCAGCTTAACAAACTGTCGCCCTTTGAAGTAAAGGTTGTAATGCGGGTATCGCTGTCAACTAAAAAAACATACCGTAAGCTATCGGCAAAAAGAACAACCCCTTTTAAATAGCGGTTATCGCCCGACAGGCTATTGGCCAGAGTATCGATTTTGTCGGGTTTTAAATCCGACATACGTGACGAATGTATTTCATCGTTGAATTTACCAATGGATTTTTCAACTACCAGTAAAAATTTTTGAAGTTCTGCTTTTAAAGGCTCCGAGGCGGTGGCTATCAGCTCTTCTCCAAAACGGGTTTGGGGTTTAGCTTTTACGTAATAAATTACAAGGCTCATTACCCCTGATAATATGAACAATGCCGAAAGATATAAAACCCCTTTTTTCTTCATTTTTTAATTTTGGATTGCCAAAGATAAACAAAACAAAAAAGGCTGCATTTAAACATGCAGCCTTTTAAATATTTTTACCATTTATTACAATGTTGTTTCTTTAACGCGTATGTCGCCAAGCAACACATCCCAGAAACCTATCAGGCGACCGCCAATTTGGGTCTCCTTACGTTTTACATAAACGGTGATATCTTTTTTAGTGGTGTCCTGATAAATAAGACGGCCCTCTTTATCGTATCCTTTAAATTTTTGGAACACGGTGATAACACCCACATAAGTACCGTCGGGTTGACGTTGCAGGTCGCTCACATACTCGATGTTGTACCACTCAATTTCAACCTTGTTGTAGTTGAGGCGCATCAAACGTTCAAAATATTTACGAACCGGATAATATTTTATTTCGGGTTTTACCAATGATGAAACACCCATTTCGCTACCCTGCATAAACAGCTCTTCGGCCCGGTCGATTACCCGGTTTGCTTCGCTCCACGGAGTTTCTTTATCGCCAATAATGCTGATGTACTTGCTGAGGTCTTTTACCTTTTCCAGTGCAAGGCTGTCGATGGCCTGTTTACGTTGCGGGCTTAAATTATCCTGTGCTGCGGCCTGAGAAAAAATACCCAAACCAAAAACCAATATCATTAAATAAGTTATACGCTTCATTGTTCTTATTTTTTAATTAATTCAAGTTCCGTGATTTTACCTGCGCTGTTGTATTTTACCGACTCAACGCCATAACTCAGCTCTTTGGTATCTTTTAAATAGTTTAAGAACTTGGAGATTGTTGTGGGACGGTCGTAGTCGTTATAACCGTTTTCTTTGCTGATGATGATAAGTACCGGCACATCGGGTGTTGCATAAAGGTCAAGAGCATTTTCAATTTGCCTGTTGGCTTCATCGTAGTTTCCTGCCCGGGCAATTCCGGCAAAAGCATTGGTTATCGAAGCATATTTTTGTCGTTCGCGCTTGGCACGTTCCATCTCCTCTTTTTTCAAACGCTCCTCTTCAAGCAGCCGTTCTTCTTCTTTTAATTTTTCGTCCACTTTAACCAGCAGGTCTTTTACTTCCTGATCGTCGAGGTTGAACGATTTAATTGTTTTTACCCTCTCTTTTTTCTGTTCCAAAGTCCAATCGGTTTCGTCATTTAAAATGGCGGTCAAATCTTTTTTAGCCTGATCCACTTTGGCTTTGTACTCTGCTTCTGCTTTTTCGCGGGCTAACTTCTTTTTACTTTTACACGAGGTAGCTCCTCCCATGGCAATAATCAGTACAAGAGAAAATACCAACAATCTGCCGATAACATTACTTGTTTTTCTCATTTTCAAATTGTTTACAATGTTATTTGATTAATAAATATCCTTTTTCACGAAAAGTGCAAAAATATTCAAAAAAATGTCACTTTTGCCAAAATAAACATTTTGTATTGATTAAACACTTCACCATACCTGTTTTCATACCGGAACTGGCCTGTCCGTTCCAGTGTGCGTTTTGTAACCAACGGAAAATATCGGGTCATATTGCGGTTCCCGGCAGGGATGAAATCATAAAAACTGTTAACGACCATCTTAAAACGTTCCCTAAAGGAGAAAAACATATTGAAATCGGTTTTTTCGGAGGCAGTTTTACGGGATTGCCCCTTTGGGAACAGGAGCAGTTTTTAAAACCTGCCAAACGTTATCTTGATGAGGGGGTTATATCGGGTATCCGCCTTTCCACCCGTCCCGATTACATCAATCCTGAAATCTTACAACTTTTAAAAAAATACGGAGTTACCTCCATTGAGCTTGGAGCACAGTCGTTTGACGAAGGCGTTTTATTAAAGTCGCACAGAGGACACACGGCAAAACAAACCGAAGAAGCATCGGCCATGATTATTAACGAAGGGTTTAAACTGGGGTTGCAAATGATGATTGGTTTGCCGGGTGATACGCTGGATAAAGCCCTGTTTACGGCACACCGTATTTGGAAACTTGGAGCCTCGTGTACCCGAATTTATCCAACAGTTGTTATTAAAGATACGGCACTGCATCATTGGTTTAAAACCGGTAAATATAAGCCGTTGTCGCTGGAGGAAGCGGTACGGTGGACCAAACATCTGCTGCCTGTTTTTGAAACAAACGGCGTTAAGGTTATCCGTACGGGGCTCCATCCGTCCGAAGGCCTGCTCAGCGGTGACGAATTGGTTGAAGGGCCCTTTCATCCATCATTTAAAGAGCTGGTGCTAACCGAAATGTATTACGACCGGCTAATAACGATTAAAGGAGCTGCTACAGACAAACTTACAATTACGGTTCCTGCCAAGGAGCTAAATGCAGCCATTGGTTACAAAGCCAAAAACAAAAAAATGCTGCAACAAAAATTTAAGGAAGTAATATTTAAAGCCGACAAAAACCTGCAAAAAGGTAAAATGCTCATAAACCTGTCGGGAAGCGGAGAATAATCTCAACGGAATAAGCAAACAACCCTGTTGTCGCTATAAATTCAACCGGTAGTTATTTACTAAAATTGAAGCCGAAATATTTAGCAACTTTTCAAGTTTTCTTATCATTTCAACCGTTAACCTCTTTTTTTTATTCAGAACTTCCGAAACCCTGCTTTTTCCACCGATTATACCCACTAAATCTTTTTGTCTGATATTCATCTCTTCCATTCTGATTTTAATGGCTTCGATGGGATCGGGGGCTTCAACCGGATGAAACTTATTTTCATAATTATCAATCAGGAGAGATAATATTTCAGCCTCATCGCCCTCTTGTGAATTTACCGGTGCGTCAAAAATTTGTTCAAGTCGTTCAAGCGCTTTATAATAATCCTGTTCTGTTTTTATAGGTCTAATGTTCATAATTATATTTTTAAATCGTTTCTGCGTCTATTTTATCATATTCGTTATGTGTTCCGATAAACCGTATAAAAGCCCATTGCCGTTCATAATTAAATTTTACCACCAGCCGATACGAATTTCCGCTAATATTAAACACCACCCGGTTATCCTTTAATATACTTGCATTAATATACGTTTGCTTAATATCGTTGGGTGTTTGCCAATTTGAATTTTTTGCCGTTTCATACCAGGTTTTTAAATATTGTTCACAATCAGCATGTTTCTCCCAAAAATCCCGCAATGTTTTTTTCGCAATTATACGTTTCATATTTGCCGGTTATGATGCAAATATACAAAATGTTCTTTAAACGAGAACTTTTTTATTGATTTTCCGATGCTCTGAATTTTAGAACCTGTCCGCCACTTTGATGCCGGCTTAACATTACCGCTATAAATTCAGGGAAGGATTATCTTTGCAGCCTCAAAAATGAAAATTATGAACCAAAATATATTATTGGAGCCTTTTGATACACCGTATCAAACTCCGCCGTTTCATTTAATTAAAGAAGATGATTATCTGCCTGCCTTTAAGGAGGCGATAAACAGGGCCGAAAAAGAGATTGAACAAATTGTAAATAACGATGAGCCGCCTTCGTTTGAAAACAGTGTTGAAGCACTTGAAGCTGCCGGTAAACAATTAACCACGGTAAGCAACATATTTTTTAATCTGAATCATGCCGACACCAACGAAAACATCCAGAAAATTGCGCGTGAAGTTTCGCCGTTGTTAACAAAATTCAACAACGATATATGGCTGAACCAAAAGCTGTTTAAACGCATAAAAAGCGTTTACGACAACAAAAACAACGTTACCTTAAGAGAAGACCGGCAAAAATTACTTGACGACACATTTAAAGAATTTGTTCGCAGGGGAGCTTTGCTGACCGGCGAAGAAAAAAAACAGTACCGCAAAATTACCGAAGAGCTGGCGAAACTGTCGCTTGAATTTGGCGAACATGTACTGGCCGAAACCAACGGTTATAAGCTCCATATTATTGACAAAAAAGACTTATCGGGCTTACCCGAAGGTGTTATTGAAGCTGCCGCCGTACTGGCAAAAAGCGAAAAAAAAGAGGGTTGGATGTTTTCGCTTCATTTTCCGTCGTATATGCCGTTTATGAAGTATGCCGACAACCGCAATTTGCGAAAACAGATGTTTATGGCCTATTCAAAACGGGGCAATCAAAACAATCAATACGACAATAAGGAGATCATTAAAAAAATGGTAAACCTTCGCCGGGAAAAAGCACGGTTGCTTGGCCATCAAACACATGCACATTATGTTCTTGAAAAGAGCATGGCAACTTCGGTAACCACGGTAAACGGTTTTTTAAACGAATTACTGGAAGCTTCAATCGCATTTGCGGTAAATGATGTAAAAGAGGTGGAAGCATTTGCAAAAAAGAAAGGTTTAACCGGTAAACTTGAGCGGTGGGATTTTATTTACTACAGCGAAAAACTTAAAACGCAAAAGCTCGGATTAAACGATGAAATGACAAAACCCTATTTCCAGCTTCAAAATGTTGAAAAGGGTGTTTTCGGCCTTGCTTCACGGCTTTACGGTATCCGCTTTCAGGAAAACAAATCCATTCCAAAATATCACGACGAGGTCAGAGCCTTTGAAGTTTTTGATGAAAACAACCGGTTTCTTGCGGTGCTGTATGTCGATTATTTTCCTCGACCGACAAAACAGGGAGGGGCATGGATGACCTCTTTCAGGGAGCAGTATGTTGAGAACGGAAAAGATATTCGTCCGCTGGTTTCGCTGGTAACCAACTTTACACGCCCCACCGGCACCAAACCATCATTGCTCACTTTCAGAGAAGTTGAAACCTTTTTACACGAATTTGGCCACGGACTCCACGGCATGTTAAGCAGGGTGCATTACGAAAGCCAGTCGGGAACCAATGTTTATCGCGATTTTGTTGAACTGCCTTCGCAATTGATGGAAAACTGGGCTTCGGAAAAAGAGTGGCTGAAAGAGGTAGGTATCCATTATCAAACGGGCGAAATAATTCCGGATGAACTGGTGGAAAAGCTGGCCGAAAGCAAAAGGTTTCAAAGTGGTTATGCCACTGTCCGGCAACTTTCGTTCGGACTGAACGACATGGCATGGCACACTTTAAATCAACCGTTTGATGGCGATGTTGTTGCATTTGAGAAAAAAGCCATGGGCCCCACAGAACTTTTTCCGCCTGTAAAAGGTTCATGTATGAGTACAGCCTTCTCTCACATATTCGACGGTGGATATTCAGCAGGCTATTACGGCTACAAATGGGCTGAAGTACTGGATGCCGATGCTTTTGAACTGTTTAAGAAAAAAGGTATTTTTAATAAAGAGGTGGCAGATTCATTCAGGAAAAACATCCTAGAAAAAGGAGGCACAAAACATCCTATGGAGCTTTACCGGGCTTTCAGAGGTCATAAACCTTCGATAAAACCTTTGTTAAAAAGAAGCGGCTTGCAAAAACCGTAAAGTAAATTTTTTGAATACCTGAAATTTGGAGTGCCTAGAGTGCACTAAAGTTTGGAGTGCCTAGAGTGCCATGAGTTTGGCGTTCAGCGTTTAGCGTTTGGGCAGGCTTATTCGGTTATGCCTTTTCATTTTTCACTTTTTTTTCTTTGTCATTTCGAGGGAGGAACGACCGAGACCCGCCCGAACGTACCGTTCGGTACGGGCGGGAATCCCATTCTATAATCGACAGGGTTCTCTTTTATTTTAGGGGCAGGCTGGTGCTGAGGAGATTCCTCAGTCGTGCCTCTTTCGGAATGACGGTGTGGCTTGTGGAATTGTCACTCTGAGCGTAG
>CAYNVN010000007.1:0-8319 GCA_964400655.1 uncultured Lentimicrobiaceae bacterium | reverse complement strand
TTCCTACACTGCAAACATGTATAGCTCTATTGTCTATAATAACGGTGGAAATCGCAATTTTAGCCTCTCTAATGTCGAAAATATTGGAATTACTAACTTGAATATTTACAATTCTTTAATAGAAAATGGAGTTGAAAGTATAGATACAAATTATTGTAGTGGAGCTTGCTTTTACCACTACGACACCACCAACATCGACACCGACCCCCTGTTTTACGGCGGCGAAGAGTTTCCCTACAACCTTTCCGATGAGTCGCCCTGCATTGATGCCGGAACGCTGGATTTGCCGCAGTTTATCCTCGACCACATGCCCGATGTTGACCTTGCAGGTAACCCCCGCATCTTTAATGGTAAGATCGACATGGGTGCTTACGAGTGGAATCCCACCGTGGGTACAGAAGAACACCCAGCGCCAAACACCAAACACCCAGCGCCCAACCTTCAGGTCTATCCCAACCCTTTCAGTACCCAAACCACCATTTCGGCAAAATGGAATAAATCCGCCCGCGTTAACATTGAAATTTACAACGCCGCCGGCCTGTTGGTAAAAACCCTGCAACAGGGCAAACAACTGCCCGGAAGCTGTAAAATACCGTGGAACGGCACAGACAACAGCGGCAATATTTTGCCCGCCGGTATATACTATGTAGTTTTAAGAGTTAATGCCAAAGAAACGAAAAGTATCAAAATTATTAAACTGTAAATTATGTTTACTTCCCCTGCCATTAAGCCTGTCTGCACCAACACACAAGAAAAAAAGAAATTACAAAAACCGGTTGCCAACAAAAAAATATAGTGCATACCGCAATTAGTTGTATATATGAATGTTTTCGATTTAAATAAAATAAGTTGTAACCTGAAAAGAAAGTGTTATAACTGAGGTATGTAGCATATTCAAACCTTAGTTTTATGCGAATTGACCGTCATGAATTTCACAAAACATTACCAAAAAATAAAATGCGTTTTCTTTTGAGAAAGAAATGTAAAGTGGCTGGATTTAACCACTTTGGAAATATTTAATAATGAATAAAATAAATAAACTTAAAATAGAAAATGCTATAATATCAATAACGAAAGTAAATAAAGATGACTTTATCTGCTTAACCGTTATCGCAACATACAACACAAAAACTTTATCAACCCCATACTCACTTTTTTCTTAAACAATCAAAAATAGATGCTACTTTTGCTTTAATGGAACGAATTACTCTTTTTGCCGATGTTTTATTACCCTTGCCGCTGAAAGGAACCTTTACCTATCGGGTACCTTATGAATGGAACGATATGCTGCAAACCGGACACAGGGTAACGGTACAATTCGGCCGGAAGAAGTTTTATTCGGGCATCGTTAAAAAAATACATCAAAACCCGCCTCAAAAAGGAACTGCCAAATACATTCTCGACATTCTTGATGAGAAGCCACTGGTAAATGAATTGCAACTTAAATTCTGGGAATGGATATCGCAATATTATCTTTCTTCCGAAGGCGAAGTAATGAATGCCGCTCTTCCCTCTGCATTCCGTCTTGCCAGCGAAGGAAAAGTTGTATTGGCACCCGGGTTTGTTCCCGACCGCAACATCCTTTCCGAGTTTGAATACCGTGTTACCGAAGCACTGCTGGAAAAGAAAAAACTAACCGTTAACGAGCTTTCAAAAGTGGTGGGTTATAACAAAGTACTACCCCTGCTTAAATCGATGATTGATAAAAAGCTGGTGGTGATGGAAGAAGAACTTAAGGAACGGTTTAAACCAAAAACGGAAAAGTTTGTAAGAGTGGCACCTGAGGTATATGACGAAGATATCCTTCAGGGTTTAATGGATGAGCTCTCAAAAAAGGCCTTCAAACAGCTCGAACTATTAATGAAATACCTAATGCTGGCGGGAATATCGAATAGCGAGCCCCAATGGATCAGTCAAAAGGAGTTGTTAAAACAGGCCGGTGCCGGAACCGCCGCCTTAAAAGCACTCATTGAAAAGGGCATCTTTCAGGCAGAAAACAGAGAGGTAAGCCGGCTTAAAACCAACAGCACTCCCGAAGCGGCTTCCGACAGCATTGTTTTAAGCAGCGCACAACAGGACGCTTACATAAAAATTAACAAGTCGTTTGAAAATCACCATGTAACATTATTGTACGGAGTAACTTCCAGCGGCAAAACCGAAATGTATATCAAACTTATTTCGGAGGTGATTAATAGCGGCAAACAGGCACTTTATCTGTTACCCGAAATAGCACTGACAACGCAGATTATCAACCGCCTCCGGAAATATTTCGGCAACAAAGTAGGTGTTTATCATTCGCAATACAGCATTAACGAACGGGCTGAAATATGGAACAATATTGCCGGTTTAACCAATAATGAGGAAAAGTATCAGGTTGTTGTGGGACCGCGATCGGCCATGTTCCTGCCTTTTACCCGTCTAGGCCTGATCATTGTTGACGAAGAGCACGATCAGTCGTATAAACAATACGACCCGGCTCCCCGTTACAACGCCCGCGATTCGGCCATCTATCTGGGCATTATGCACAAGGCAAAAATTTTACTCGGCTCGGCCACCCCGAGTCTTGAAAGTTATTCCAACGCCATTAAAGGAAAATACGGTTTGGTTGCTTTATCGGAACGATACGGAAACATTGAAATGCCCGAAATAATTGTTGTCAACATGTTTGATCAGCAGCGACGCAAGTTAATGAAGTCACATTTTTCTTCCATTTTAATCGACCAAATAACACAGGCGTTACACAACAAGCATCAGGTAATTTTGTTCCAGAACCGCAGAGGATTTTCGTTGCGGCTCGAATGTAGCCAATGCAGCTGGAGTCCCGTTTGTAAAAACTGCGATGTAACCCTTACCTATCACAAACAGTTGGGCAAATTAAAATGCCACTATTGCGGATATTCAACCGCCGTACCGGGGCGATGCGACGATTGCGGCAGCACACATTTAAAACTCAAAGGGTTCGGAACCGAAAAAGTGGAAGAGGAATTACAGGTTCTTTTCCCCGATGCCCGTATCGACCGCATGGATTTGGACACTACCCGGTCAAAACACGCTTTCCGGCGAATATTCGATGATTTTGAGAACGGAAAAACCGATATTCTGACAGGAACCCAAATGGTAACCAAAGGACTTGATTTTGACAACGTACATGTTGTAGGAGTATTGAATGCCGACAATATGTTAAGCTATCCCGATTTCAGGGCACACGAACGCAGCTTCCAGCTGATGGCTCAGGTAAGCGGACGCGCAGGACGCAAAAACAAACAGGGAAAGGTGATCATACAAACATGGAAACCTTCGCATCCGGTTATTAAAGATGTGTTAAGGAATGATTATCAAAATATGTTCAACAGAGAAATGGCCGAACGCAGGAAATTCCGCTATCCTCCCTTTTACCGGTTAATCAAAATTAATATGAAACATAAAGAAAACGGGTTACTGGAGGAAGCATCTGCAACATTGGGGCGCGAATTGAGGGCGGTTTTCGGCAACATGGTTTTTGGCCCTGAATACCCTATGGTTTCGAGGGTGCGTAATCTGTATATCAATCAAATAATGCTTAAAAACCCTGCCGCAAACAACCAAAAAGTATTTAAAGATCATCTGGTGAAAGTACTAGAAAAATTCGGGCAATACACCAAATACAGATCCGTCATTATTCACCTCGATGTAGACCCCATGTAACCCATAACTCCTAACCCCTAACTCACAACTCCTAACTCCTAACTCCTAACTCCTAACCCTTAACCCTTAACCCTTAACCCTTAACTCCTAACCCCTAACCCCTAACTCCTAACCCTTAACTCATACCCCCCAAAAAACACAGATTGGCAAAAAAAATAAAAACAGATGAAAAAATTAATTACCGCTCTCCTTTTACTGCTGGGATTTTCGCTTGCAGCACAGCAAATATCAAACCTGAAACCGGTTAAACATAAGTATTACGCCGACTTACCATCCGCTTCGGGGGTTGAATTGTATCAAAACAAAATTTATCTGGTAGCCGACGATCTTCCCTGGCTTTTTGAATTAAACAACAACTGGCAGGTGATCAATAAATATCAGATTTCGGGCATCACAAAAACCGAAAACGGCAGAACCCCTAAAAAAATCAAAGCCGACTTTGAAGCAATGGCTTTGTTAAAGAGCGAAAATGAAGATTATATGCTTATCCTCTCTTCCGGCTCAAAAAAAGTTACCCGCGACACCGCCTGGCTCTTTTCCCTAAAAACAAAAACAACGGCTTTCAAAAAAAATCTTCGTCCGTGGTACGATGCCGTTAAACGGCAGGCAGGAATTACCACCGGCGACGAAATAAACATCGAAGGTGTAGCCATTGGAAACGGAAACATCTATGTGGTTCACCGCGGAAACGTATCGGGCAATTTTATAGCGGTTTCTTCGCTGAAAAACTTTCTCAGCTATTTTAAGGGCAAAACGGCATTACCGCCTGAAGTTAAGATTTATCAATTTACGCTGCCTTCCCAAAAGGGAGTTACGGCAGGATTGTCGGGAGCCTGCACCCTGCCCGGCAATAACGGACTTATCATAACGGCATCGCTTGAAGCCACGGGAGACGTAATAAACGACGGTACCGTTTTGGGAAGCTATCTCGGATATATCCCGTTCGGCGAAATGAATAAAGGTACCGTCAATCTTACGGTCATTAATGATGCCAACGGAAAGATACTGGCAAAAAAACAGGAAGGGGTTGTACTTATTAACACAGTTAAAAACAGCTACAGCCTGCTAACTGTTTGCGACAACGATGATGGCAGCTCCGATATCTATCAATTCACCCTGACCATCAAATAACAACAACCGGCATAATCGGGATTGACCACCGAATAACGGCAATCGCCGGAAACTTCACCAAAAAGGAAACAGGCTGCCAACACATCCTATTCTAAAATCCCTATCTTTGAACCTTAAAAAAACAGGGTCTCAAAAAATGTATTTGCAAAACCTTAAGCTGATCAATTTCAAGAATTACAACGAAGCAGAGCTGAAGTTAAGCGAAAAAATCAACTGCTTTACCGGAAACAACGGTGCCGGAAAAACCAATATTCTGGATGCCGTTTATTACCTTTCGTTTTGCAAAAGCTATTTCACATCCATCGACTCTCAAAACATAAAACACAACACCGATTTTTTTGCGGTTCACGGAACCTATAAAAGTAAGGAGTCGCCTGACGACCTTGTAAGTGTTGTTCAAAAACGAAACAGGAAAAAATCATTTAAGTTCAACAAAAAGGAGTACAGCCGGCTGGCCGACCACATCGGAAAAATTCCGCTGGTTATGATATCGCCTTACGACCGCGACCTGATAAACGAAGGCAGCGACATCAGGCGTAAATACATCGACGGGGTGATTTCGCAGTTCGACAAAACATACCTTAATCATTTACTCAGCTACAACAAAGCACTGGCGCACCGCAATGCCTTGTTACGGCACTTTGCCGAACAACGAAGCTTTGATACCGTTTCGCTGGAAATCTGGAATGAAAAACTCATCGAACACGGAGAACCTGTTTTTGAAAAACGAAAACAGTTTTTAAAGGAATTCAATCCGGTTTTTGAAAACAATTATCGTTTTTTATCGGGAAACAAAGAACAGGTTGAAATCATTTACGAATCGCAACTGGCACAGGAAACACTCCATAACCTGTTGAAAAACTCGGTTGAAAAAGACCGCATGCTGCGATACACAACCAAAGGAATACATAAAGACGACCTGCTGTTTAAAATCGACGGTTATCCCGTAAAAAAATTCGGATCGCAGGGTCAACAAAAAACCTTTGTTATTGCCATTAAACTGGCGCAGTTTGAATATACCCGCAAAATAAAAAACTTTAAACCGGTTTTGTTGTTCGACGATATTTTTGACAAACTGGACCACGACAGGGTTAATAAAATCATCCGAATGGTGAGCGAAGATAATTTCGGACAGGTTTTTATTACCGACACGCAACCCGAACGGGTTAAAGCCATTTTTGAAAAGGTAAACATCGATCATAAAATATTTTTTGTAGAAGAGGGAAAAGTAACGGAACATCAATGAAATCAGATCACGAATATAGTTTGGGAGAAGCCATTAAAGAGGTAATGAAACGGCTTCGCATGGATGAAAAACTGGAAGAGGTCAATTTGATGGCTTCGTGGGAACCGGTGGTTGGTTCGATGATTGCCCGTCATACCAGTC
The DNA here is from genome assembly GCA_964400655.1 of uncultured Lentimicrobiaceae bacterium. Classification (GTDB taxonomy): domain Bacteria; phylum Bacteroidota; class Bacteroidia; order Bacteroidales; family F082; genus B16-G9. The sequence goes on along the minus strand of CAYNVN010000007.1, from coordinate 2,117 downwards.
ATCTGGCCGTAAAAAACAAGATACTTTATGTTAACCTCGACTCGGCCCCGCTGCGCAGCGAGCTGATGATGGCCCGGTCGAAAATTGTTAAAGCACTTAACAAACAGGTTGGAAAAAACATTATTACCGATATTGTTTTCAGATAACATGTAATTTTCCTCCATTGTTTAACCGTCGAAACCAACAATTTACTATCATTGTACAATCGTTAGGTTCATCATCAAAACATTAACTTTTTATGACCAAAGTTAAAGAGAGTTGGGGATCAAGAATCGGGTTGATCCTTGCCATGGCGGGAAATGCCGTCGGATTGGGGAACTTCCTCCGGTTTCCTATTCAGGCCGTTCAAAACGGAGGGGGTGCATTTATAATTCCCTACCTTGTATCATTTATACTGATGGGCATTCCGCTGCTTTGGATTGAATGGGCCTTGGGGCGTTACGGCGGAACACGTGGTAACCACTCCACCCCTTTTATCATGGGAAGCATGGCAAAACAACGTATCTGGAAATATGTGGGCGTTTTCGGCATTTTTACAAATATTGGTATCATCTCCTATTACACATATATCGAATCGTGGACACTAACCTATACCATCGAGTCCGTTTTCGGAGGATTTAAAGGATTAAGCGCAACGGAGGTCAGCCATGTTTTTGACAATTACGTGGGAATTACGGCGGCATCGGGAGCAGACAACCTTATTATTAACCTTCCGGTATGGGCGATTGTGGCATTTGTTGTCACCCTCGCGTTAAACGTTTATATTTTATCGAAAGGACTGAGCGGCGGCATCGAAAAAGTGGCAAAAATTGCCATGCCCTTATTGTTGATCTTCGGCGTTTTTCTTGCCATAATGGCCTTTACCATCGGGCATACGGGCGAACCTAACTGCCCCACCTGCAATTCGCACCTCGGCTTTGAATTTTTGTGGAACCCGCAATTCGACAGCCTCGCCAATCCCAAAGTGTGGCTTGCCGCTGCCGGACAGATATTTTTTACCCTCTCGGTAGGAATGGGAACCATTTTGTGTTATGCAGCCTATCTAAAAAAACATGAAGACATTGCCCTTAATGCCATGACCGCTGGCTGGATGAACGGCTTTGTGGAAATCGTTCTCGGGGCATCCATTGTTATCCCCATTGCCGTGGGTTATATGGGCCTTGACTGGGTTAAAGAAAATGCAGGATTTATGATGGCGTTTAAAACCATGCCCTATCTTTTTAACAAATGGGGCGCGGTACTATCTGTTTTTGCGGGAGTTGCATGGTTCGGACTGCTGTTCATTGCAGGAATCACCTCTTCGCTGGCCATGGGAACCCCGTGGATGGGTTTTGTGGAAGACGAATTTAACTGGAGCCGGAAAAAAGGAGCCGTTACACTGGGAATCATTGTTTTAATTCTTGCCCTGCCAACCATTCTGTTTTTCCAGGCGGGAGTTTTTGATGAATACGACTACTGGACGGGCACCGTGGCACTGGTGGTATTTGCCATGGCAGAAGTGGTTCTCTTTTCGTGGGTATTCGGCATAGACAAAGGCTGGAAAGAGATTAACGACGGTGCAGAAATCAACGTTCCCAAAATTTACAAACCCATCATTAAATGGGTCACCCCGTTTTTTATCCTTATCATCCTTATATCGGCGCTTATTAAACCGCTCAACGGCGATATGGCCGATTGGCAAACAGCGCTGGAACAACTCTTCTCAACCGGCTCCTGGCCTTTTGCCAACGACAGCATCATCGGACAAATATTTCATGTTAATCACGAAGTAATTTGGTTTAAAAACGGAATGCCCACCGTTATGTTCATCAAAGATATGTCACGTTTGTTGCTATTGCTCACCATTGCACTACTGGGCTACATGGTACATATTGCATCCAACAAAAGAAAACTTGCAAAATCAAAAAAATAATTTGTTATGAGCACCGAAGCATTAATATTTATGATTGTCGTTCAGGGAAGCGTTACCCTTATTACGGGATACTTTTTTTACAAAGTCCTTTTCGGAAAAAAGAAAAGTTAGCATCCCAATAACCCGAAACACACATCAAACTTTTAAACCTCTAAACTTTTAAACCTCCAAACCTTGAACCAACCAGCATCAAGCAACAAGCAAC
>CAYNVN010000006.1:0-10074 GCA_964400655.1 uncultured Lentimicrobiaceae bacterium | reverse complement strand
TAAAAAATTGACTTTATCTCCCGGTTTGAATTTCATATAATCATGTTTTATGAAGGGCGAAATTACAAATAATTGTAACCGTTTCGGCAGGTAATTAGAAATTATTCTAAATAGTATTTTGTGCCGTAAAATCGTTTTTTTTCTCCGTCACCCAAACAACCATTCCTTTCTACGTCACTCCGATGACTGCCTTCATTCCTGTCATTCCGACGACCATTCCTTTCTCCGTCATTTCGAGGGAGGAACGACCGAGACCCGCCCGAACGTACCGTTCGGTACGGGCGGGAATCCCCTAAAATATAAAGACTGGGATTACATTTTGTCCGGAAGGGCAGGCTGGTACCCGTGAGGTCCCTCAGTCGTACCTCCTTCGGGATGACGGCGCGGTTTGCGGGAGGAGAATAATAATAAAACTCAATAAACAATGTTTGTTTAATAAGCATCAAAACATATTTAAAAGAGGTATATTTGTAAAATATTAAATCAATCCTAACCGGTATGAAAAAAGCATGGTTGTTGTTTCTGTTTGTATGGATTATCTTTCAGGTTGCAAGGTCGCAGCAGGATACCGTTATGCTTAACGAAGTGGAGATAAGAAACTTCAGATTAAGCAATACTCCCTGCACCGTTGAAAGGATTACACCTGCAACTGTTGAAAAATCATCTGTTGCTGATGCGGGACAACTTCTGCGGTCGGTGCCCAATGTATCGGGCGTTAAAAAGGGGGTAGCCGGTATTGACCCTGTGATAAGAGGATTTAAATATTCGCAACTTAATGTTATGATTGACGGAGCGGTAAAAATAGAGGGCGGATGCCCCAACAGAATGGATCCGGCAACAGCCCATGTTGACATCAGTGATATAAAAGAGATAAACATCATAAAAGGGCCTTTTGCCTTAAAATACGGGCCCTCGTTTGGGGGAGTTATCAATCTGGTTACCCTGCAATCTCTTTTTTATGATACCTTTCAAACCCATGTCAAAATATTTACAGGCATTCAAAGCAACGGCCCCGGTTTTAAAAGCAACATCAGCATCAACGGGGGTAACCGCTTCTTTACCTTTCAGGCGGTAGCCGGTGTAAAAAAATATGGCGACTATACCGACGGGGGAGGGACGCGAATATTTTCTTCGCTAAGCAGCAGCTATGCAAAACTTAATCTGGGATTCAAAATAAATGAAAACCACATAATTGACGGCGGGGCCGATTTTTCATTTGGAAGAAATATTGATTTTCCGGCACTTGCTATGGACGAACGTGATGACAACACCACGATATACAAACTCAACTATTTAGGAAAAAATATCGGAAACAAAATAAACTATGTAAAAATCAACTCGTGGTTTTCGGATGTACATCATGTAATGGATAATAAAAACAGGCCGTTTTCAGATACGGTTGTTGCCGTTTCAACCATTGATGCCGTTGATGCGGGCGTAAGGGCTGCCCTTAACTTTAACTTGGGAAAAAGCACGCTGGAAACGGGCATCGATTACGAATATGTTTTTAAAGACGGAGAGCGTGTAAAAACAATGATTGTTCAACCCGGACTGCCGGTAAAAAACGAAATGATTTGGCATAATGCTGCCATCAGTAATTTGGGCATTTATACCGAATGGCGTAAAAAGGTAAATAAAATTAGCTGGGCCGCCACGATGCGACTGGATTTTAACAATGCTGTTTCCGACCCCATGCTACGTAACGGAATGGACGGAAGCCCTGTTTATGAAAACAACGATACTAAAAGCAGTTTTACCAATTTAAGCGTAAATGCAGGGTTTAACTGGCAAATCAACAAGGATAACCTGTTTACCTTTTCGCTTGGCAGGGGCGTTAGAAGTGCCGATATGACCGAACGCTACATAGTTTTACTTCCGGTGGGATATGACCATTACGACTATCTGGGAAATCCGCAGCTTAAACCGGAGGTCAATTACGAAGCCGATATTAGTTTTGAACATATCAGCAAGTTGACCTGTCGCTTAAAACCGGCACTTTTTGTTGCTTATGTAACCGATTATATCGGCAGCGAAAGGGTACCACCCTCGGTGGTACGACCTCAGACAAAAGGAGTACTCGGAGTAAAAAGGTTTGTTAATATCAATGAGGTATGGCTTACGGGATTTGAAATTTCATGGCTGTCGCCGGAGGATAAGCCATGGCACATTGCCGCCAGTATTGCTTATACCTACGGAGTTAATCCGGAAGCTGTCGGATATAAAATTGAAAACGGACAGGTGGTTGACGAATACACCATAACCAATGATGCCCTGCCCGAAATTCCTCCTTTTGAGTTTAACACCGATTTTTATTACAACTTTTACAACGGTAAACTGGTACCTTCCCTGCATTGGAGGATGGTGGCAGCTCAAAAACATATTTCAGAATCATATGGCGAACAGGAGAGCAAGGCTTTTCAAACAGTGGATATTGGTTTAAAATATGTTTATAACAGCTATTTTACCGTTTGGGGAGGCGTAAACAATGTTTTCAATACGCTTTATTACGAACACCTTAACCGGAACATCATCGGTTCGGCCTTACCGCTGAACGAACCGGGCAGAAACTTTTACATTAATCTGGTAATTAAATTTTAGTGATGAAATTATTGACCAACACCATATTTGCCTTATCAATTTTGATGTTATTTACATCATGCAGCAGAAACACACAAATTAACGTTGAATACGAAGCCTCTTTGGCGGTTTCGGAATACAATCTTTCGTATCTCGACGAATCGGGAGAGGTGATAAATGTAAGGGTTAATCCGGACGGAGCCGACGATGTATGGCACTGTTCCTTTATGGCCGAAGAGGGTGACATGGTATATATTTCAGGAAAATATACCGACCCCAATTCGGCGCTTCGTTTAAGCATTAAGATTGACGGAAAAATTTATAAATCGGGTTACTCCAAAGGCGACACCCTTAAATACCTTGTGGTAAGCGGAGTGGTTCCTTACGAGGAGTGAGTAAACAGAGGTACGATTTTTGCAACCTGAACAGCTGCTCTAACCTTTTCAAATATTTTTTATGAAATTAAATAAAACGTTGATATTGCTTTTGGTAGTACCGCTGCTTTTTGCCCTGCTACAGTCGTCGTGTTGCACCGGAAACCCCGAGCCCGACCCGCAAACCGGAAAAATAGCCTTTACGTTTGAACATACCGTCAACGGCCTTCCGGTTGACTATGATACCATGATTTACCAAAACGAAGCCGGCAATCCTTATCTGGTTGACAACATCCAGTATTTTGTTTCCGATTTCAAACTGTGGCAAAAGGGTAATTATCAATTACTCGACGGGTGGGAAGACATTCATTACGTTGACACCGACATTCCAGGCACGTGGCAATACAAACCTGCCGACGATATCGATAGCGGAACATACGACAGCATTACTTTTGTTTTCGGTATTACGGGCGAAAAAAACAAATCCTTTATGTTTGTTAATCCGCCTGAATCGTACATGTTTTGGCCCGAATACCTTGGCGGTGGTTATCACTATTTAAAACTGAACGGAAAATGGAAAGACCCTCAACAGGTGGTTCGCCCTTTTAACTTTCATTTGGGAATAGGACAACAATACAACGATGATGGCGAGATAACGGGGTTTATTCAAAACTGGTTCACCGTTAATTTACCCGGTTCTGCCATTTCAGTATCCACAGGAGCAACAACGCAGGTAACCATTGTAATGAATGTGGAACAGTGGTTTAAAGAGCCCAATGTTTGGGATTTTAACCATTGGGGGGGCGATATCATGGAAAATCAGGAAGCCATGCACACGGCTGTTGAAAACGGACATAATGTATTTACCATTAAAACGGAGTAAAAGTTGATGAAGAAACAGGGATTGATATTGCTATTTGTGTTGGGAGCATTTGTCTTTTTGTTTTACGGATGTCCGGGAAACAGTGTTCCGGAACCTTACCGTCCAACTCCTTACACCATCGACATTCCCAAAGGATTTCCCACAAAACTTAATATTCCCGCCGATAACCCCATGACCGTGGAAGGGGTGGAGCTGGGCCGCTACCTGTTTTACGACGGCCGACTTTCGGGAAGAACCGACCCCGATTCGCTGATGAGCTGTGCCACCTGTCATCTTCAGGAAAACGCTTTTGAAGCCGGCATCAACAATCCACGGTTTCCCGGAGGATTTGTTTACGGCATTCACGGCGATACAACACATCACGTAATGCTTCCCATGATTAATTTGGTATGGAATTTCAGCGGTTACGGCTGGAACGGTTTTATATACAATGATAATCCCGACGCGGATTTTAGAAACATTGAAGATATGGTCAGAGCAGCGGTTATGGCCCGTGACGAAATTGACGGCGACACCAACCGCATTAAACAACTGTTCCGGCAACTGCCAGGTTATCCCGAACTTTTTGCAAAAGCTTTCGGCACCGACCAAATAGAGTTCACCCATATTGAAAAGGCCATTGCACAGTTTGTAAGAACGCTTATTTCGGCCAATTCAAAATTCGACCGTTATTTAAGAGGTGAAGTGCAGCTTGACCAGGCTGAGTTACACGGATATGTACTTTTTACCACCGAACAGGGTGCCGATTGTTTTCACTGCCACGGAGGTGCCGGCAATCCGCTTTTTACAACCAGCCTGTTTTACAACAATGGAAAGGACACTGTTTTTACCGATGCGGCCGACCGTTATGCCGTTACCGGAAAAGAGAGCGACAGAGGTGCTTACAAAGCCACCACATTGCGAAACATCGAATTTCAGGCACCGTACATGCACGACGGCCGTTTTAAAACCCTTGAAGAGGTTATCGATTTTTATTCCGAAGGGCTTAAAAATTCACCCTATGTAAATCCGTTAATGCACCATGTGGCGGAAGGCGGTGTACGGTTAACCCCGCAGGAAAAAGACGACCTTATCAGTTTTATCAAAACCTTACGGGATGATGAATTTTTGGTCAATCCCCAATTTTCGAAACCCGATAAATTCCCTGATCAGAAATAGTTTTTCAGCATCTCCAACAATTTATCCTTAATAATCGGTTTTGAGATATAATTGTCACATCCTGCCTCCTTGGCCCTAATGCGGTCTTCGGTAAAGGCATAGGCTGTTTGTGCAATTATCGGTAAGTCGGGATACTCTTTTTTAATGATTTTTGTTGCTTCGTATCCGTTCATATCGGGCATTTTGATATCCATAAATATTAAATCTATCCTGCCATCATTTTCACGGGTAATATCAACCGCCTCTTTACCGGTCCATGCATGCAGCACCTCCGCCCCAAGCTTTGACAGTACAATTTCAAAAAACTGATAATTCCTTTCGGTATCTTCGGCTACCAATATTACTTTACCGTCGAGGTTTAGTTTGGCCGACAACTCTTTTTTAACAACCGGTTGTACCGATGATTCGGTTATCTCCAACGGGAGGGTAAAAAAGAAAGTGGTACCCACGCCCTTTTCCGATTCCAGAAAAATACGTCCACCCATTTTATCCACAAAAGCCTTTGAGATGCTCAGCCCCAAACCTGTTCCGGGATATATTTTTTTGGAGTCGGTATCCCATGTTATTTTATTAAAGCGGTCGAAAACAAGTTTGTGGTTTTCTTTGCTTATACCAATACCGGTATCTTTAACATAAAACTCAATTTCGGTATCCAGCACTTTGTAGCCCATTTCAACATATCCTTCATCGGTAAACTTAATGGCATTGTTAACCAGATTGGTTAATATCTGTTTAACTTTGGTTTCGTCCAATAACAGCGTTATGTTTTGTTTCAGGCTGTCGGGAACATACCTTAGTTCGATATTCTTTTTGGAAGCAAGCAAAGAATGCTGTTTGTAGATGGAAGAAACCATCTGATTAACTTCCGTTTCTTTTTTATTGATGGTAATTTGTCCGGCCTCAATTTTCGACATTTCAATAATATCGTTGATGATTTCCAACAACGAATATCCGCTTGAATTAATGATGTCAACAAACTGACTTTTTTCTTCCTTACTTAACTCTTCATCTTTTAAAAGGGCGGCAAAACCAAGAATGGCATTCATCGGGGTACGTATTTCGTGGCTCATATTAGCAAGAAATGCCGATTTAAGTCTGTCGCTCTCTTCCGCCTTTTCTTTTGCTTTTACCAGCTCTTTCTCAGCTTTTATTTTATCCGATATATCGTGAATAACCGAATAAAACACCTCTTTTTTCCTGCTGTTCAAAACGCCGGTATAAAGTTCCACATCTTTAATGCTTCCGTCTTTTAACTTATGCCGGAAATAAAAATGATTTTGCTTTTTCAGCCTTACCTTTTCAATAAGCTCTAACAGCTCTTTGCGAGGCCTGACATTAAAGTCAAAAACACTTTTTTTAATCATTTCCGACTGGGTATAACCATAAAAACGGCATGCGGCATCGTTTGCTTCCAGAATGTTGCCGTTGGAAGGATCGAATAAAATAATGATGGATTCATTTTCGTAAAACAACGACCGGAACCTGTTCTCACTTTCAAGCAGCCGTTCATCGGCTTCTTTCTTCTTGGTAATATCCTCCTTAAGAGCAACATAATTGGTTACTTTTCCCTTGTCATCCTTTATGGGTGCAATAACACAATACTCGGTATAGACCTCTCCGTTTTTACGCCGGTTCAAAAATTCACCCGACCACACTTCACCGCTTGTAAGTCTTTTCCACATTTCAATGTAGGTGTGAAACGGTGTTTTTCCCGATTTCAGGATTCGCGGATTTTTACCAATCACCTCTTTGGGAGCATAACCGGTTATATGCGTAAAGCCGGGATTAACATATTCAATTTTTGCAGCAGTATCGGTAATTACAATAGATAGCGGACTTTGCTCGATGGCTGTAAACAGCTTTATATTTTCCTGATACCTTTTAATTTTGTCCGATATATCGTGCCACACCACATGAAGTATTTCTTTATTATTGATAATAAGCGGTGTAAGGGTAATGTTAAGATAAACTTTACGGTTGTTTTTGGTAAGATGAATCCACTCAAAGCTATTGGAACCTTTTTTTATGGCATTTTTAATATACCTGAAAGACGTTGAAGCCGAAGGGGTTCCGTCAGCCTGAAATTCAGGAGAAAGCTCGGCAGCCGTTTTACCGACAATGGATGATTTGTCGTTATACCCTAAAAGTTTAAAAGCCGCATCGTTACAATCAATAAATTTAGCATTTGAAGAGATCAACAGTTGTGGTGTAAGCGATTCGGTAAATATGCGCCTGAACTTATCTTCACTCTCTTTTAAAGCCTTTTCCGCCTGACGTTTTTCGGTAACATCTCGTCCGACCACAATAAGGCCTTTTCTGCTTCCGTCTTCATTAAATACCGGAACTTTCAAAATATCAAATATTTTATTACCGCCATTTACAGTGGGTATAACTTCTTCATTTTGAATCACCCTTTTGGCTTTCCATGCAACTTCATCGGAATCAATACATTTTTTAAACGATTCCTTATAAACAGGCAGAGTGTATTCGGCAAGTTCCAAATCGGTTTTTCCAACATAATCAACATTATCCAAAGCAAAGAGTTTCAGGTCGGCATCATTGGCCAGCAACCATCTTCCTTTGGCATCTTTAAAGCAAACAATATCGGGGGTATTATTTATAAGCAGTAACAGGTTTTGCTCTCTTTCTATCAGTTCCCGTTCCATTTTACGCTTTTCAGTAATATCTTCAGAGGCCGACAGATAGGCAATTACGTTTCCATCTTCGTCAATATGCGGAATAATTCTCACATGGGTAATTATTTTTTTTCCGCTTGCGCTGGTTCTGTTTGATTCAAACTCGACATACTTATTACCCAACTGACTAAAATACTCTTTATTACTTTCCTTAAATTCACCCGGCAGGATATCATCCACACGTTTACCGATAAAATAGCCAGGTTCATAACCGTAGAAATCGGCATATGCTTTATTTACAAACAAGAACTTTTGGTCTTTAGAAACATAGGCCAACAGGGTTGGAAGTTTATCAACGATAAGGCGAAGCAAACCACGCTGTTGTTTAATGCTTCGTTCGTAATCTTTTTTTAATGAAATATCCTGCCCCGAGCTCAACATTCCTGTTATTTCACCCCTGTCATCTTTCAATAATGTTGTATGCCATTCAATTAGGGTTTTGGTTCCGTTTGCTCTTAACATGGAATTTTCATAAACCCCAACCGAATTCTCAGTACCACCAATTATTTTTTCATAAAAGGCTTTTAACTTTTGGCTTTCCCTTTCCGGAACAAAATGATCGAACCAGTTTTTACCTGTTATCTTATCCGGCGGGAGACCAATGGTTTCGGCACCTTTTTTATTAATAAGGATAACTTCACCTTTTTTATTGAGAATGGTAATGATAACCGGAGCAACATCCAGCAGGCGGTGAAATTTAATTTGTTCCTGTTCAATGGTTTTTTCGTATTTCTTTTCTTTCGAGATATCCTGAATCAATAATTGATGACACCACTCACCGTTAAAAAATACTTTTTCAGCTATTATTTTTACAGGAATCCTGTTTCCATCTTTGTCAAGCAACAGTTCTTCAACCGGAAAATCAACCGCTTCACCCCGGTCGAACCGTAGCATACGTTCTTTGTTACGTTCGTGCAGTTCGGGCGGAATAAATTCAAAAATACTTCTTCCTATAATATTACGGAACCTTTTGCTTCCTGTTAAATCTTTACCCCGCTCATTAATAAATTTAATAATACCATTTTTATGTATTACCAAAACAAAGGGTAATTGATTTATGAGTTTTTTATATTTTGTTTCACTTTCGTCCAACAACTTCTCAGTAATTTTTTCTTTACTGATATTTTTTACAATTACGGCCACAACCCCTCTGTCGGGTATGGGTATGGCATGAATCTTTAACCACTTTAATTCATCTTTTCCTTTAATTCGTAATATTTCGCTTACTTCTAATCCGTTATCCAACGAATCTATCAACTTGTGGTACTTCTCATAATCCTCCTCTATAATCAGATCCGCATATTTTTTATAACTGAAGTTGTTTATATTGGGAGATATTTGGGTTACTTTATAAAAATTACGACTTAAATAAACCGGTTTATAATCATGTAAACTGATGATCAAATAGGTTTCATCAATATTGGAAAAAACCTCGGGCAGATAATTTAATAATAACGACTCTTTATTATCGTTATGCTGCGGGGTAATGTCTTTTACAAGTCCGTAAATTTTTCTTCTTTTACCGTTTTCTAAAAAAAGCCAGGCCGAATGTCTGAAAGTTTTCTTCTGTCCGTTGGGCAAAAGAAAAGTATTTTCAAAAATTTTCCCGTTGTCTTCTTCGGGAAAATTCACATATAACGATAACAGATCATCGTAATTATTAGATTTAAGTAATAATAAAAGTTTATCAAGTTGGATTTTATCCATTACCGGTAGGCCCACTAAATTGAAAAGCATATCCGCACCCGAAACAGTTTTTGTTTTTACGTCATATTCCCACCTGTAAACCTCTCCAAGAAACTGATTGTTAAAAGAAGTAAGTTTTTTCATGAATTTATTGCTTTTCTCAAGCTGCTCATGCAACACCTTTAACTCTTCTTTAAGTTGATTTACGGACATGTTTTCTCCCATAATTTTAATTTTTACTAAAACAGGAAATATTCTCGATTTTAGACTCGAAAAACGATGACTTAAAAGTAAATAAAAAAAGTGAATTACAAAACACTTTATTCACACTAAAGAGAACAAGCTGAAACCTGCTAAAGAAAAGCTGTTATTAATCTTTCAATCAGTATTATAAACAGGCTTACCTTTTATATTTTACAGGTTATTTATAAAAAACACCTTGTAAAACGGGAGGTTTTTTAGGAAATATTTACCGGATTCTTAACTTTTTCCGTCAACAACGCAAGGTCGATTACCTCCATCATGTTATCAACATAATGAAAGTTTACCCCTTTTATGTAATCTTCTTTTATTTCGCTAATATCTTTCAGGTTCTCTTTTGAAAGAATTATCTGATTAATCTTTGCACGTTTGGCGGCAAGGATTTTTTCTTTAATACCGCCAACGGGCAGCACTTTTCCGCGCAGGGTGATTTCACCGG
>CAYNVN010000005.1:0-7528 GCA_964400655.1 uncultured Lentimicrobiaceae bacterium | reverse complement strand
AATATGGAAGATCAAAAGGAGAAAAAATAGAATTTGTACCACTCTATTATGCTGGTCAAATTTCATCTCGTCGTGATAATGCAGGGGGTCTTTAATTTGCTCAACCGTGATTGAGATTAGCCGGGTATTATTTTGTTAGCTTGCGTTTACTTTTTTTAAGGCCTCAACTCGGTTTTTTACATCCAGTTTTGAATAGATATTTTTTATGTGGGTTTTAACCGTGTTTTGCGAGATAAACAATTTTTCGGCAATTTCGGCATTTTTATAACCTTCGGCAATAAGGTTTATAACTTTCATCTCCTGTTTTGAAAGGTTGAATTTTTCCAGTTGTTCCATACCCGAATGTTTGCCGCAGTCCTCTTTTTGGTTTTCCAGTTTGTTTTGCATTTCGTTCATTCGTAACAGGTAGTTTTGAAGTTCGAGCCGGAGTTTTTGTTGTTTAAGCGTAGTACGTTTGTGGTGTGAAAAGTATAAAACGGCCGACAAAAGAAACACAATGATAAGAAAGGTGATAAATAGTGTTTGTATGCGTATCTGTTTTGTGTGCAGCTGATCCTGTAATTGCAACATACGGATGATGTTGTTTTTTTCTTTTACCTGATATTTGGTTTCCATTTCGGCAATAATCGTCCGGGTTTCGGTATTTAGCAGTGTGTCTTTAAGGTTATTATATTGTTGTAACATGTTGGCGGCATTGCCGTAGTTTCCTTCCGCCATGTAAATTTTCGATAAAAGTCCGGTGGTTTCAAGCAGTCCCTGGCTGGCACCCGATTCTTTATATAATTTGTATGCCTGTTGCATTTTATCAAGTGCCGGATTTATTTTTCCCTGATAAAACAGCAGTTCTCCCTGATTTCGCAAAACAGCCGCTTTATCGTTTACCATTTCCAAAGAATCGAAAATTTGAAAAGCTTCATTAAAACTTGCTGCCGCTTTTTGATACTCCTCTTTTTCGAGGTACATACGGCCGAGGTTGTTTAATACGGTTGCATAGTTATCAACTTTGTTAAATTTTTTATAGATGATAAATGCCTGTTGATAATAATAAATTGCCGAATCGGGGTTGTTTAACAGCTCGTCGTAGTTTACACCGATGTTGTTAAGGTTGGATGCCATATGGAGGGTGTCGCCTGCTTTACGTTTTAACTCCAGAGCCTTTTTTCCATAAGCAATGGCTTTTTCGGGATTTTTTAACTCTTCGTAAATTACCCCGATGTTGCTGTAGGCATAGGCAAGCGGAAGCGTATCGTTGTTTTTTTTAAAATATGCTGCAATGTCAAGAAATATTTTGACGGCTTCCTGATAATGTCCCTGTAAATCCAGTAAAACAGCCTGATTACCCCTCATTTTAATGGTCATCAATGTATCACCTGCCTTCTGATATGCCTGTTCCGATTTTTGAAAATACTCCTTTGAAATTTCATATTTTGAACGAACATAAAACTTTCCGGCTGCTTTTTGATAAAACCGGGCCAGAGTTTGGGGTGAAGCCTTTTTTTTAATGAGTTCCCGTTCGTACTTGTCTGTCAGGTAATAAAGGCTGTCGATATTATTAACGCGGTTGATTATATGATTAAATTCATCCGAAAGGCTGTTTTTTTCCGTAGGTGTGCGGCTGCTTTTTGTTTGCTCTTCACGGGTGCATGAAAAGAAAAAAAGCAAAATAATTACCGTAAGAAAATATCCTGAACCCCTCATTCAGCCTTTTATTAAATTCAATTTTGGAATCCTTTATACCGCAACAAAAATAGATTAAAAATTAAAAGCATTTTAAAAGAGAGAGATTAAAGCGGACATTGAACAAAATTTTGTTTCAGGTACGAGCGTTCGCCGCTTTCAGCGATTGGTAAAACCGTTCCAGTTGTTTTGAAGTTTCTTTTATGTTATGTTCCTTTTTAACCAGCAGGCGTGCTTTTTGTCCCAGCGAGTGTGCCAGTTCGGGATTTTTGTAAAGTTTTTTTACGGCTTTTACAAACTCTTTTTTGGTATCGGCAATGTAAATGTTTTCGCCATGGGTATAATTAATTCCTTCGGCACCAATGGATGTTGCAATAACCGCTTTACCCATGGCCATGCTTTCGATGATTTTTATACGGATACCGCTGCCGGAAAAGAGTGGTGCCACCGAAACGGTTTTCGATTCCATAAATTTGTAAGCATCGGGTACCTCTCCGGCAATGATTACATTGTGGAGGCCGGTGTTTTTAAGCCATTCGGGCATTTCGCGGCCGGCGAGGTATAGTTTTAATTGAGGTAGCTGTTCCGAAACCTCCGGCCATACCTCCTTTAAAAACCATTTTACCCCTTCAATGTTGGGAATCCAGTTCATGGAGCCGATATGGAAAAGGGCATGTTCGGGGTTGGTATTTTCGTTATACGGAATTTTGTCGAAATCCACTCCAAATGAAACGGCTTCAACCGGAATAGAAGTTTCAGCGCTGAAAAATATGGCATCCTTTTTTGTGATGGGAATAATCCCGTCATACTTGTTAAGAATGTTTTTTTCATACTTTTCGAGGGTTGATGCAAGGTGTCGGAGATAAAGTTTTTTTAAAAAAACGGTTTCTTCGATAGCCACCCGTTTCCAGATAAGGTGTTCAATATTGTGCGCCCGTAAAACCACTTTGGCATCTGAATATTTTCGTACCACATTAAGATAGGGCGACATATATAGCATTTCGATTTGAACAATATCGAACGTTTCACGTTGTAAAACGGCAATCAGTTTTTTTTCAAAAGTTTTGGAAATAAACCGCTGAACATGATACGATTTTGATGTGAAAAGGTTAAAAAAGGCGGCAACAGGTTTAATGCTTAAGTCGATGTAAGCCAGTTCAAGTCCGGTTTTTTTACGGTATTCTTCCGGAACGTCATCTAAACTGATGGAATATTTGTTGGTTACGGCAGCCAAAACTTTTACCTGATGACCCAAAGCAATCATGCCTTCAATGATATTGTTCATGGCAATGGGGCCGCCTTCTTTTGCCGGCCAGGGCGATTTATTACAGATAAAAAGTATTTTCATAATGGTTATTGGCTGTCGGGTTCGTTTGTCGGTTTCTTTTTCCAAAACATTAAAACATCAAGTTTTTGAAAGAAGTGGGCCCAGCTTTCGCTGTCGAGCAGGGGGGCATCGGTGGTGGCTTTCCATGTTAAAAACAATCCCAGCGGAAGAATTATCGCCGATGAAAGCCAGATACCCAAAACCACATTCATTTCACCGGTTTTTACCGCTTTTTCGGCCGTCATCGAAATAACATGATAGATGACAAAAATAAATACCGACATCACCACCGGCATACCCAGTCCGCCTTTTCTGATAATGGCACCCAGGGGGGCTCCCACAAAGAAAAAGAGCAAACAGGCTATTGAAAGTTTGAATTTTTGATGCCACACCACCTCGTGTTTGGTGATAATTTGTCGCCGGTTGTCGTATTCGGTTTTATAGAACACTGCTCTCTCTTTCAGGTCTCTGGCACTTTTGAGGGCATAATCTGCTATTTTTATCCTGTCGGCAAGCGGGTATTCGGTTAGTACCGGATGATCGTGTTCGGCGGCTTTTTGTAAAACCGAATCGGGAAACAATACAACAATGTTTTCGTGTTTCGGCTCTGTTTTTTGTCCGTTTTTATTTTTTATTCGCACATCAATACCGGCAACATCCAGCTTTCGTTCAAACGATAATTGATAATCATCGTTACGCTTTATCAGATGCTTTGACAGAGAATCGATGGAATAGTTAAGCTGTCTGATATTGAGCATGGTGTAATGATTCTTAAACAGGTCTTCGTTGGTGCGGTTGAGCTGAAACGCCGACAGGTCAAAAACCAACACCTGTTTTTTGAATTTCATAAACTCAAAAGGGCGGGTAACCCTGTACATACGCTGGTTGGTAATCTCTTTATAGTTATAACCGTCAAAAAGGGTGAACACCACCTTTTTTTTGTCGGGTGTAAGTTCCATTATCCCTTTTTTTGCCGCCACCACTTCAACATTTCCGAGGTGTGATTTATGGTTATAAATTAAAACCCCGTAAATTGTTTTGTCGTCCTTATCTTTTTTATCAACCCTGATAACATAATTTTCCAAACCGTTGTAAAAAATTCCTTCCGAAAGGTTGAAGGTCATCTTTTTTTGTCGGACATCATATAATAGCGAACCGAATTTTAAATTGGTAACGGGCAATACGTAGTTGGAAAACAAAAATGCGCTGATGCTGATGAACACCGAAAGGATTACCAGGGGTTTCATGGCTTTTCGCAACGAAATACCCGAAGCTTTTATGGCTACCAGCTCGTAGTGTTCACCCATATTGCCGAAAACCATGATGGATGACAACAGTATGGCAAGGGGCAGCGCCATGGGAACAAAGGTTGTGGAAGCGTAAAACAGCAGACGTGCCAGCACATCCCACTCCAGACCTTTGCCAACAAATTCATCTACCCATTTCCATAAAAACTGCAACAACAAAATGAACAGCGATATAAAAAAGGTAAAGAGAAAAGGCCCCAAATAGGAGCGAAGCATATAGACGTATAATTTTTTCATCTGCATCAAAAATAGTCAAAGGAGCAGATTACACCGTAAATTAATATGTTTTTTTAAAGATTTACTTTTTACGGCAATAGGCATCAACAGCGGTTTGTCCGTCTTTTGAGCCCATTTTTGCTGCTTTTTCCCAGTCTTTACAGGCTTTGGTAATATCTTTCATATAGTAATAAGCAAGCCCGCGGTTAACAAATGCTTTCGGATCGTTAAATCCCATATTGATGGCTTTGGTGAGGTCTTTTTCGGCCTGTTCATACTGTTTGTTCATTCCTACTATTGAGCCTCTGTTATAGTAAGCCATGGCATAATTGGGTGCTACTTCAATGGTTTTGTTGTAATACTCCAGTGCTTTGGGATAATTTTTTTGATCGAAATAGATCATACCTATGGAAATTAACGAAGCCGAATCTTTGGGGTCGTATTTAACGGCATCCTCAAAGTAGGATAAAGCAAGGCTGTTATCGTTTTTAAGTTGATATATTTTTCCCAGATTATAATAAACTTTTGCGTTGGCCGGATAAATGGCAGCCGATTCGCGAAAGGATTCAATGGCCTTGTCGTAACTTTCTTTGTTATAATATTTAACCCCTTCTTTAAACAGGTTGTATGCCCGCTTTCGGTTGTTGGCAGCAATAACCTCTTCTTTGCTGTGCTCTTTTGTTTTTTTTATGGAAAGTGATTTGGCATTTGGATTGGTTGATTCGGGCTCTTTTCCCTGTCCGGGAGGCGGAAGTTTGATTTGGGCAAAAGCCGAAACCCCGATAAACATTATGGCAAATAATAATAAAACCTTTTTCATAATTAATCCTGTTTTGGATTGCAAAGTTATGATAAGATTGTGAAGGTTGTTTATTATTCTGTAAATTAGCTGAAATTTTAAAATTTATTATGATATGAAAAGATCGATACAAGACAGCTGGAGTTTGTTAATGTTTAACGGACTCATTGCTTTGCTTTACGGCATACTTGCCATTTTTGCTTCCGAGGCGCTGATTATAACCATTGTTACCTATTTCGGTATTTTGATATTGGTAGCCGGAGTAGCAATGGCTTATGGGGTTTACACCAATTTTAAAAACCGGCTTCCGTATGGTTTCGACCTTTTACAATCAATTGTAGTTATTATTCTGGGAGTTTTATTAACCTTTTTTTCGCGACAATCTTTACAGATATTTGTTTTGATTATCGGTGTTTGGGCACTATTACTGGGAGGTGTTCAGTTATACTACTCATTTAATTTGCCCGAAGGTTATAACGGAAAAACATCGTTTATAATAAACAGTTTGGTAACCATTGTTTTTGGTGTTGTGTTGCTTTTTAATCCGTTTGAAACAGCTGCTTTTATGGTTATATTATCAGGTGTTCTGGCCCTGATTGTGGGGGTAATTATGATTGTGGCTTCCTTAAAATTAAAAAACTTTAGGATTGATATTAACGATTAATCTTCGAATTTAATATCACGAACCCGCAACTGAAGGGTGGTGGTACCCTGCCAGGTATTTTCAACAATGTGATAACATATTTTAAAGGGCGCTCCGCTTTTCATTTTTTCGATATGCGAACCGAGGTTAAAGGCAATGGCCGGCACCGGATTTCCGGAACGGTTTTGATGTACCACCGAAAACTTTAAGTGTTCCCCTCCGTTTTTACCCACCAGTCTGGCATAACCGGTATCAATCAAGTCGGATGTTTGAAACAGTGGCGACATGTTGCCCGGGCCGAAAGGCGCAAACTGTTTTAAAATATTAAAAAACCGGGTGTTGATATCGCTTATATACAATTCTCCGTCAAGTTCTATTTCCGGTATCATCATATCATCGGTAAGGTGCTGTTGCGCGTAATTTTCAAAACACTCGATAAAGGTGTCGAGATTTTCGGGTTTTAATGCCAGTCCGGCAGCAAAGGTATGGCCGCCGAAATGTTCCAGCAGATGAGAACAGGAGTCGATGGCATCGTAAATATCAAATTTTTTAATGGAACGTGCAGACCCGGAAATTAAACCGTCGGAAAAGGTTAGAACAATGGTGGGGCGATGAAAGTTTTCGATAAGCCGCGAGGCAACAATTCCAACCACCCCTTTATGCCAGTCGGGATTATATACCACGGTTGTTTTGCGTTTTAGTTTTTCGGGATCATTTTCAATCATTCCGATGGCCTCTTTGGTGATATCCCTGTCGAGGTCGCGCCGGTGTAAATTAAGATTGTTAATCTGTTTTCCCAGCTTATCGGCATATTCCATATCCTTGCTGATAAGCAGCTTTACCGAATCGGTAGCGCTTTCCAGTCTTCCGGCGGCATTTATTCGGGGGCCCAAAAGAAAAACCAAATCGCTAATGGTTATCTCTTTATCAAAATAGAATTTTTTGTTTTTTCCCTTTTTAAGTCCCGCCGACTGGAAAAGGGTTAGCAATCCCGGGCGCGGCTTGCTGTTTATCTGTTTTAAACCGTAATAGGCAAGCACCCTGTTTTCGCCCGTGATGGGAACAATATCGGCGGCAATACTTATTGCAACCAAATCTAACGATTCGTAAACAAGGCTTTCGTCAAGATTTTTCTTTTGGGCAATGGCCTGCGTAAGTTTAAATCCTACACCGGCACCCGAAAGGTCGTGATACGGATAATTACAATCCTCACGTTTTGAGTCGAGAACAGCTATGGCATCGGGCAGCTCGTCGCCCGGGCGGTGGTGGTCGCAAATGATAATATCAAGTCCTTTTTGGCTGGCATATTTAACCTTATCAACCGCTTTTATTCCACAATCGAGGGTAATCATTAATGAAGCGCCGTGCTCAATGGCGGTATCAATTCCTTTATACGATATCCCGTAACCCTCTTTATAGCGGTCGGGAATATAAAATTCAATTTTCTTATGGAAATGTTTTAAAAAATTATAGACAATGGAAACGGCGGTTGTTCCGTCAACATCGTAATCGCCGTAAACCACAATTTTTTCGGCTTTAAAGTTTGCAGTCAAAATCCG
>CAYNVN010000004.1:0-47761 GCA_964400655.1 uncultured Lentimicrobiaceae bacterium | reverse complement strand
GTTCCCCAATGTCAAAACGTAAAAAACAAAAATCTGTTTCTGCACTAAAGCCTGATGGTAAGCCGGCACGGTTTGAGCTTTATTTTTTTCCGGTTACGTTGATACTGGCGTTGCCGTTTGTTTATTCGTATAAAACAATGGATGTGAATCTGGCTCCGCGCATTTTGGTCTTAAGCGCGGCTGTGTTGGTGTTTGCGGTTTTTAATTTGTTGTTTAATAAAAAACAAAAGGGTGCTTTGGGGTTTGTCCGTCTTGCTGTTTTTCCGGTGGCGGGGTTTTACATTGTGTGGTCGTTGATTTCATTGATTGGTGCGGTAAATCCGGGCGAGGGCACTTTTGATGTTTCAAAATCGGCCG
The DNA here is from genome assembly GCA_964400655.1 of uncultured Lentimicrobiaceae bacterium. Classification (GTDB taxonomy): domain Bacteria; phylum Bacteroidota; class Bacteroidia; order Bacteroidales; family F082; genus B16-G9. The sequence continues at coordinate 47,404 of CAYNVN010000004.1, read as the reverse complement.
TAACACTGGGGCTGCTGATCTATCTTACGCAAATTTTTACCACCCGTAAAGAGGCGGTTCCGGTTTTTGTTAAAAGCGTTATTATTAGTGCGGTTATTGCCACGGCGGTAGGGTTGTATCAGTATATTACAAGGGTTCAGGGAAAATCGGATTACGAATTATACATGGCACTTTACGCCGTAAAAGGATTGATGGCCCATAAAAACCAGTTTTCCATTTCGCTGTTGCTGATGCTGCCTTTTGTTATTTATGGTGTGGTAACATTAAACAAATGGTGGAAAATAGTTTCGGGTTATGCCATTTTGATGATACTGGTTAATATCACCCTTGTTCAAACGCGGTCGGTTTGGGTTGCCACACTGTTTTTCTTAATTACGTTTATCCTGCTTGGTGCTGTTTTTCTGCTGAACAGCAACCTCAAACATTTCCTGGTAAAGAATAAAAAGATGGTGGGGATTTCGGTGGCTGCTTTGTTGCTTATTTCGGTCGCCACCATTGTGATTATAAAAAGCTCGGGGGCTTCCTCGCTGATGAAGGAGCAGATTTCCACCACTTTCAGCACCCAATCGCAAAATGCACAGTGGAGGCTGAAAATGTGGAATGCGTCACTACAGCTTGCCGGCGACCATTTATGGCTTGGTGTGGGTGCCGGAAACTGGAAAATGGCCATCATTCCTTATTATCATCTTAATTTTGGCAGTGAGTATCAAAACTGGGGCCGGCCCCATAACGATTTTTTATGGGTGCTGACCGAAAAGGGTATTTTGGGATTTGTTCTTTTTATATCTCTTTTTGGGATTCTGTTTTATTACGGCTTTAAGCTGTTATTTGCGGAAAAAGACAAAAACAGGCTGTTGTTGATTGTTTTAATGCTGTCGGGCATTACGGGCTATCTTTTTGTTTCGCTGTTCACTTTTCCGCTGGAAAGGATCAATCATCAGGTCTATCTGGTTTTGATGATGGCCGTTGTAATCAGTTACTATTACAGGCAAAAGCCAAAAGCCGGCGATTCAGCTCTCTTTAACAAGATCAATTTCACGGTTTTATTGATTTCGGTGTTTTCGGTTTACTTTTCATTTCTTTATGTTAAATCGGAGGTAAATGTTCATAAGCTGTTGAGTGCCATGAACCGTGGTAATCAGCGACAGGTTATCAGGTATGCCGACAAGGCTTACTCCCCGTTTACTACTGTTGATTACAACAACGTTCCCATATTAATGTATAAGGGAGTTGCCTACATGCGGATGAAACGTTTTAACGAAGGATATGCCCAATTGAAAGCTGCTTTGGACTGTTTTCCCAATCAGGTGGCGGTTTTAAACAACATCGCCATTTCCGCCTCCGAGTTGCATAAAAATAAGGAGTCGGCTGAATATTTTAACAGGGCACTTTATTTGTTTCCCCATTACGAAGAGAGCTTGTCGAACATGGTAATTGCGTATTACCGTAGCAAACAGTATAAAAAGGCTTATCTGGCTCTGCTTAACCAGGATACCCGAAAACCAAACAAGCAATACAACGATTTTAAGCGAACACTGGAAAGGTATTTGAACAGCAGAACAAAAAAACAGTAATAAACCGATGCGGAATTAATACTAATTTATTACCGGAATCAACCGGCATTTTTTGATATGGTGGTATCAGAGTGTTTCGTTATGAAAAATTCAGCTGCCCCGCTTTATTGCCGGGGCAGTGAATGGATTAAACCAAGTTCCTACCTTTGGTTTATTTGTTTTTCATTAGCTTTTCTAACTTTTCTAATCGTTGTTTTAACTCATCTATTTCCTTTTGCTGTTCTTTTATGGCTTCAATAGCCAGTACACCAAACACGGCATAATCAATAGATTTGTAACCGTTTTTCTCCCCAACAGCTTGCGGAAACAACTTTTCCACATCCTGCGCTATCAATCCTATTTCCTCCTGTTGATTATCACTGGCTTTAAAGTAGTAAGTTACAGGCTGCAAGGCAAGTACCGAAGGAAGCACTTGGGTTAAAGACCGGATGTTTGATTTTAAGCGCCTGTCGGAGTATTGGTAATAAGCACCGTTATTATGGTAAATATATGACTTGTCGTTACCTGCATAGGCAAAATTATAATCGTAATCAAAATCTATGTTACGGGTCCAATAGACTCCGGCACTGTAATCCATTCTTATTTTTCCATCTACATGCAAGCGCTCCTGAGGATTTTGAACTCCGATACCAATTCTACCCGAAGAAACACTATTATTTGTACCATCTAAATCGGTACCATAAATCAAATTTCCAATGTTGAGTTGTCTTGAACCTGTTGCAATCGGAAAATTAATGTTGGCTCCTATTATGATATTGCTATCCCCGGCAGTCAGGTTACTGCCTGCATTGTAACCGATGGCTGTATTATTGTCTCCATTTATATTTCCATTCAGGGCACCTGAACCGTAAGCAGTGTTTTGATAACCTAATGTATTGTTTGACATAGATAAGTAGCCTGTTGCCGTGTTTTTATACCCCTCGGTGTTGGCATATAAAGAATGATAACCGGTTGCTGTACTTGATCCTCCTTTAGTGTTATTGAAAAGAGCTTTCGACCCGACAGCAGTATTGTTAATGGCATCCCAACCACTAACGGCATTAGTTCCGTTATGATATAGTGCCGAATCGCCAATGGCAACAAGATCGGAGCGGGAGGTGTTGGTATATAGTGCCGCTGAACCCATGGCAACATTTGAATTTCCCGTTGTGTTTGAATAAAGTGCATGAGTACCGGTTGCGGTATTGTCATATCCTGTGGTATTGGAATAGAGGGTTTTGGTACCCAATGCTGTATTATCATCACCAGAAGTATTTGACATAAGTGTTTGATAACCTACTGAAGTATTTCCGCGTCCATAATTATTAGCAGGAGTGTTACTGCCGCAGAGTGCCTGATAGCCAACGGCAGTATTATATGTAATTCTTCCGGTGTTCCTGTTATCTGCATAATACATGGCCTGATATCCTATAGCTGTTGAAAAGTAGTTAGCATAATTATAAAAAAGTGTGCGGTCGCCTAAAGCGGTGTTTTTTTGCCCGTTATAATTAATATACAGTGATGAATCCCCTATGGCCACATTGTTAATTCCATAAGTATTATGATATAAAGAAGAATTTCCAAGGGCTGTATTATGAAATCCGTTTTGAGTATAACCCCCTGAGTTATTACCTATAAAAGTATTATAATTTCCTCCATTTCTTAAATAAAATCCGGCAGATGATCCGAAAACCGTATTTCCAACAATACTATCATTACCTCCTCCCCATCCTCTGACCGCATTTGATCCAACAACGGTATTACCACTTCCTTTACGATTTGAAAGAAGTGCTGCACTACCAATGGAAGTATTACCATTTCCTGTAGTATTCTGGATAGCAGAGCTTAATCCTAAAGCCGTGTTACCGGTACCTGAGACATTTGACCGAAGAGCATATGTGCCGAATGCCGAATTGTTGAACCCTGTAGTATTTGAAAATAAGGCTTTAGTACCAACTGCCGTGTTATACTTTGCCTGAAAGCTTCCTGTTGCACCGTTACCGTTTAAATATAATGCGGAGTCTCCTATTGCAACCAGGTTAGAATATGTTTCGTTAGAATACAATGCAGCTGAACCAATGGCCACATTTGAATTTCCTGTTAAATTACTACCCAAAGCACCTGCTCCTGTTGCAATGTTATTATCTCCTTCTGTGTTGGCAACCATAGCCGACATCCCTATTGCAACATTGTAATTACCAAGAGAATCGTTAAAAAGGGCGCTATTACCAATGGCTGTGTTTCCGCTTCCCGGTTTGTTTTGTGAAATTGTATAGGCACCAATTGCAGTATTATATGAACTCGTCTCTGTATTCATTAAGGCGGCTCCTCCAACTGCGGTATTTCCATCACCAGTAATATTTGAGTACATTGCCGCTACTCCAACTGCCGTATTTTGAGATCCGTTAATGCTTTTGCATAAAGCTTTAGAACCAACACCTGTATTTTCGATACTTATGTTTTGAGCCAATACCGAATCGCCAATTGCAACATTGTTTTGGTTTGTAAAGGTTCCTCCCGTTGCCCTGCCGATAAAAACACTGTTGTTAAAGGTTTCCATTCTCAGGCTGTCCATTGTAAACGAATTGACTCCTTTGGCATAAAACCTGATTTTATCTTCATCAGGGGTTTTTTCTACTTCTACTTTGGTGTCGTTGTCGGCATCGGAAAGTGTGGATATACTCCCTGAACGTAGTTCTGTCCAGCTGCCGTTTTGATAAAACCAAAAACTTTCGGTGGTTAAGTCATAAACCAACAGTCCGTTGGCAGGCGATGAAATGGTTGTGCGCCGGGTGGTTGTCATGCGGGGTATCAGCATCCCTTTGGTGGTGGATTGTACATCAAGCATGGCTGAATTATCGGGGTTGCTACCGGTGTTGTTAACGGCTATTTGGGCGTTAAGGGTTAGCGTGGTAGCGAGGGTAAGAAGAAAGAAAGTTAATTTTTTCATGATTGTTTTGGTCATTCGATGGTCATTCAATGGTCATTCAGTTGTCATTCGATGGTCATTTGCCCTTCGGGCGTTATTTGCTCTCCTTTCAGTGGAGCGTTATTCGATGATCATTTAGTAGTCTTTAGTTAATTTATTACTATTTTTCTATAGATGATATTTCTGTTCCTGTATGTTATGCTGAGCAGATAAATACCTTCGGGTAAATCAGAAAGGTTTATACTATATTGTGTTGAAAGGAGACTCTTCTCAAGAATAAGTTTTCCGTTTAAGCTGTAAATTGCCAGACTTGAAAGCTGGTGTTCTGTGTCAGTAACGGTAATATAATCGTGTGCCGGATTGGGTATTATTTGCAGGCTGCTTTGATAATAATCATCAACACCATCAATGAATTGAGGAAACAGTGTGTCAGAATATTTGTAACAGTCAACCCCCGGTTCAATTACCGATACCACAATCCCTTCCGAAACATCCTCATTGTTCAGTCCGGCAACCGTTAAATCAATGGTGTCGTTGTTGCCCATATGTGTTCCCGCAACAGTGCTGTCTTTAAGTAATATCAAACTATATTGCCATACATCTTTAGTGTTGTTTACATGTACCACAATATCATCTCCCAAAACAGGCTGGTCATTCTCAAGCGATACATCGGGGTTATTGACAGGGCAAATATCTTTCACTTTCAAAACGGAAGCCCATATCTCCATATCGTGATAGGTTGTTGCCAGAATATAAATCTTTCCGTCCTGATCGATAGTAAAATCATAAGTAGGTTCATTATTTAATTCATCAAAGTGTGTTTTCTGTAATAGATATCCGTCAAGCGAATATTTTAATAATGTCGGATCTATGCTCCCTCCATCTGTTTGTGCCAGCACCAGAATATCATTGTCAGCATTGAGATGTATCTTGAGAAAGCTTGTGAATGAATTGATATTTCGGGCGTATGTTTTTCTCCACATCAGATTACCTTCAATATCTACACGTATAATAATACCTTGCTCAGAGCCAGGATTGTTTTCGTTGGGACCTTTACCACAAATTACATAACCTCCATTATCAGGCAGCGTCAGTATATCGTATCCCAGGTCATTGTATTCCCCCTCATAAACAACAAAATTCAGAAACCGCACCGAATCATCATAAACTCTTACTTTGGCAAAAAGGATATCCTTCTCGTCACCTCCTACCTCTTTTTTGTATATCCGGTTACCGGTCAATACAAAAGTGCTGTCATCCACTTTATCCATACCATAGAAAACTCCTGGGATAAAGTTATTATCTGCATCTACAAAAGTAGTATCCCAAATAAAATGCCCTGAATTATCCAGTTTTCTTAATGCAAGACAAGCACCGGCTCCATATATTTCCTTAAAAGCAGCAACGAGGAAACCACTGTCAATGGTTTGTTCAACATCATAACCACCCTGATAATCGTACTGTCCACCATTCATTGTTGTGTTCAGCAGGTTACCTGAAGGCGACAATTTGGTAAAATAGGTACCTTGAGAATAAACAACAGGGTAGGTTCCAATCATCACAAGGTTATTTTCAATATCCGTCATTAAATGATAAGGACATTGAGCCATATGATGGAATTGTTCTTCTGCATAGGTGAGCCATATTTTATTTGCCGCCGTATCGGTTTTAATGAAGAACATGTTTCCAAAATCCCAGTTTTTTTGAATTGGGCCGGCAATAAGCAGTTTATTGTCATCAGTGGTCATAATGGTTTTGGCTTCGGAATGAGCAGTAATACCGGGAATTGGTTCCCACCATTCCTGGATGAATTTTTGAGCGAGAAGGTCCGTTGAGCAATAGAGTATTGCAAAAAATATAGCAAGTGTTTTCATGGCTTTAAGTGTTAAAAATTAATTAACAAATTAACGCCTCATAAACAAAAACACTTTGTACTATTTGTGCGAATGTTTGTACTATTTGTGCAATTGCAGGAGTTTGGAGTGCCTGGAGTTGAGTGTTTGGCGTTTAGCGTTCGCGTTTCGGGCGGGTAAATCAAAAATCTGCAATCAAAAATCATTAGTGTCTGGAGTTTGGAGTAATTGGAGTAAATTACAAATATCAAATACTTTCTCAACTTCAGGAACATTAAATTCTGCAAGCATATTATTCTGTTATTTCAACGAGCCGGGCGAAATACCATATTCTTTTTTAAAGGCACGGCTGAACCAAGCTGGGTCGTTAAATCCGCAACCATAGGCTGCTTCGGAAACATTGCAGTTGGTTGTTTCGAGCATTTCTTTTGCCACCGACAAACGTATGGATCGAATAAACAATGCGGTTGATTTACGCCCCAGGGCTTTAAGTTTTCTGTAAAGTTGCGATTCGCTCATGCCTAGTTGCGTGGCAAGCAGTTCGGCATTTAATTTTGGGTTATCAATATGGTTTTTTATAAATTCGATGGCTTTTTTAAGAAAACGTTCTTCGAGGGTAAGTTTGTTTTTTTGAATAATATTTACATCGGTTTTACCATATTTTTCCTGTAACTTTTTGCGTATTTTAATAAGTTGTTCAAGTCGTATAAAAAGTTCCTGTTTGTTAAATGGTTTGGTCAGATACGCATCGGCACCGTGCGAAAGCCCTTCGATACGGTCGTTGTCGGTAGCTTTGGCGGTTAATAAGATAATGGGAATATGGCTTGTTCGTTCGTTTTGTTTTAGTGTTTTGCAAACTTCAAACCCGTCTTTAACCGGCATCATTACGTCCGAAATAATAATATCGGGAATGATATTTATTGCCGCTTCTATTCCCGTACCACCATCGGGTGACCATTTTATCCTGTATTTACTTCCAATAGAGGAAATGATATATTGTGCCACATCACTATTGTCTTCAATAACAAGCGCCAACGGTAAGTTTTTATTGTTATGTGATTTTGTGTTATTTTCAATGGTTTTGTTATTTGATGATGAGGTGATAAATACAGGTTTCGATGGTTCTTTTACTGCTTTGTTGGTTATGGGTATGGTAACACAAAATTCGGTTAATTCGCCTGCAATACTTTTAACATTTATTGAACCGTCCAATAGTTCTACAAGTTCTTTGGTGAGGGCAAGACCTATGCCTGTTCCCTCTCCTTTGCGGGTGGAGGAGTTGTCAACCTGATAGAAACGGTTGAAAATGTGTTGCAGGTGTTCCGTTTTAATACCAATGCCCGAGTCCTGAACTTTCATAATTAAAACGTCGGAATAACTGGTGGTTTGACGTTTTACATGAAATATCACTTTTCCGCCGGAAGGGGTGAATTTAATGGCGTTTGAAAGCAAATTAGAAACAATAACCAACATCTTATCACGGTCAAAATCCATTATTATTTTATCTGTTTCGTGGTAAAAAACCAGTTGGATATTTTTACCGTCGGCCATTGACTGAAACGATTCAAGTATATATTGCAGGTAACCTACAATATTATCCTGAATCAAATGGGGTTTCATTTTACCCTCTTCCACTTTCGACATATCAAGCATCTGTTTAACGAGGTGCAGTAGTTTATTGCTGTTGCGTTCAATCATTGCCAGCTTGTTGTTAAACTGTTTTTTTCCGTTTTTTTCAGCTTCTTCTGTTAATTCTGCGGTAATGCCTTTTATTACTGTTAGCGGGGTTCTGAACTCATGGGTAATATTGGCGTACAGCCTCGATTTTAAATTATCCAGTTCAATCAATCTTAAATTTTCCTGTTTTACCATTTTTCTTTTCAGGGAAAAATGCAAATAAAAATAGAGTAAAATAAGAATTATCAGTATATATCCCGTATAAGCCCACTGCGATTGCCACCAGAGCGGTTTTACTGTTAAAGGAATCCGAATAAGGTTGTTGTTTTTTGTAATAATTCCTTTGGGGGCTTCGCTTATTTCGAGGGTATAATCGCCGGGTGACAGATTAAGCAGTTGTATAAATCTCTTTTCTTTTAAGATATTCCATCGCGGGTTACCGGGCAGTAAACGATAGGCAAAAATAGTGTTTTTAAAATATTTTAAGTTGATATTTGAAAAATTGATGGTAACCGGAAATTGTTTTTGTTTTAATGAAACCGGTTGATTGTTTTTGATGTACAGGGTTTGAACCGTATTGTTTTCGGGGTTAACAAATTGCAGGTTGTTTATGTATAATTTACTGTTTGTTTTTTTATCAATAAGTTTTTCGGGGTTAAAAAAGGTAATTCCGTCAATTCCGCCGAAGTAGAGGATTCCATTTGTGTCGATAAATTTAGCGTGTAAATCATACTCTTCGCTGCTTAACCCTTCCGGTTTATGGTAATTGGTAAAGGTTTTTGTTTTTTTATTAAAGCGTGACAGGCCCTTGTTGGTGGAAACCCAGATATCGCCTTTTAAATCTTCAAGTATTGCATAAATTACATTGTCGGGCAGCCCGTTTTGCTGATTATAGTAATTTAATTTACGGTTGTAAAACGAGTAAAGTCCTCCGGTTGTACCAATCCATATTTCACCGTCATTATCTTTCAGTAAGGTATAAATCACCTCTTTAGATAACAAAACCGTGTCGGTAATTTTTAATCTTGTAAATTCAATACTTTCAGGTTTATTGCCGTTGTATTTCATAATTGATAATCCCTTATCGGTTGCAATCCAATATTGATTACTGTCGGTTTGAATAATATAGTTAACCCTGTCGGATGCAATGGTGTTTGAATTAAACGGATTGTGTTTGTAATGCGTAAAACGGAAAGAGTTTGTTGATAAATCACCGGTAAACCTTTCGAGGCCGCCCCCCGATGTGCAAAGCCAAATGGTATTATTGTTATCTTTATAAATGTTTCTTATAAAATTACAACTCAGTGAATTTTTATCATTGTCATCATGCAAAACGGTTTTGACTTTCATCGACCGGGTATCTTGGTTTTGGTTGTTAATAATTACCAAGCCCTCTTTGGTACCCGCCCAAATGGCATTTTTGTGCTTTATTAAGCTAAAACAAATATCCGAAGGTAAATGATGTGATTTTTTTGTAAAGAAACTGCTTTCCCCTTTTCTCAGCAAATTGATTCCGCCACCTGAGGTTCCTATCCATAAATCGTTACCGGATTTCAGGATGGAAAAAATTACATTAGAGTTTAACGAGCCTTTTTGTTTTTTAAAATTTTTAATTTTTTTAAAGATGTCATCTTTGTAAAACAGATTCAGATATTTTCCGGTGCCCACCCAAATTTGTTGGTTGTTATCCGTTAATACACTATAAATAACATCATTGCTTAAAGTGGTTAAATCTTGCCGGGAGTGGAGGTAACGGTTTAGTAGTTGTTTGTGTTTTGTGTCGTATTCCAATAATCCGGTACCGGTGCCTATCCATAATATATCTCCTTTCCATTTTATTTCGTACACCACGGATGAAATCTCCTGATTTGCAAAGGTAACTTTGTGTTGCTTGTTTGAAATTAAATTAATACGATAAAGATTATTTTGTGTACCAACCCACAATTGGCCGGGGTTATTACTGTTAATTACAAATATTTTTTCAGGTTTTCCTGAAAAATCAAATTCGTTGAAAAGTATTTTTCCTGAATGGTTTGGTTTACCATAAAACAACCTGCCTTCTTTTGTCCCCACCCAAAGTATTTTGCTTCGCGAAAGGTATAAAGCTGTTGCAGTAATGTTTTTGTTTATAAAATAGTTGATAAAATCAACTTGGTATTGGTCATCTGTAATTGTTATAACGGCTACTCCTTTGTTTTCGACCGTAACATACAAATGATGTAATGAATCCATTGCCATGTCTTCGATGGTAAAATTATTTAGTGCACTGATGTTATAGAAGCTGTGTTTTGTTTGATTGTAGCAGCACAATCCGGAGGCCCTTGTGCCCATCCATATATTATTTTTTTCGGCCAAAAGTACATTTATGTAGTTGCCGCAACTGTTTTTGCCATAATCTCCCGCTTCGAAAGTGTGAAAATTTGTTCCGTCGAAACGGTTTAATCCGCTTTGGGTGGCAATCCACAAAAAGCCCTGTTCATCCTGAACAATATCGTTTATTGACACTTGCGAAAGCCCGTCGTTTGTTGTGTAGGTGTGAATGTAATAGTGTTGCGATATGCTATTTGTATCTGTTTCCCGTGCTTTAATAAACAGGTTAATAAATAAAATTAGTGTTAATAAGCAGTATCTTAGCATAATTATAACGCTTTTTGCAGGTTAAATACCGGATTGTGTTTAGCGGGTTATGGTTATTAGTAATTGAAAATATGTAAAGGTAACTTTTTTTTTGTTTTGTTAATTTGATACCTCATTTCTACCTTTGCCAAATAATTATGAAGCTGTTTTATAGAAAATACGGTAAGGAGGGAGCACAACCGCTGATTATACTTCACGGGCTTTTCGGTATTTCGGATAACTGGGTTACTTACGGAAAACGTATTGCTGCCGAAGGTTTCGAGGTTTTTATTCCCGATATGCGCAATCATGGCCATTCGCCGCACAGCAATACTTTTAATTACTTTGCCCTAACCGACGATCTGTTTGATTTTATTGATGAACACGAAATCGAAAATCCCGTAATTCTCGGCCACTCCATGGGCGGGAAAGTAGCCATGCGTTTTGCCCTTGAAAATCCCGTATTTGTAAAACGGCTTATTGTTGTTGATATAACGTTAAAAGCTTACGGCCCGCGCCATAGTCATTTGCGTATTATTGAAGCCATGAGAAAGGTTGACCTGTCGAAAGCCAAAACGCGCCGCGAGGTGGAAACCATGGTGGCGGAATTTATTAAAGAACCCCGTATCCGTTTATTTGTTCTTAAAAATTTATATCGCACTAAAAACAACACTTTTGCCTGGCGCATAAATATTGACGGTATTGCCGAAAATCTTGATCAGATGTTCGATTCCATTGATACCCTCGCAAAATTTGAAAAGCCGGCGCTTTTTATAAAAGGAGGAGCATCCGACTACATCCTGCCGGAGGATTTTCCTCAAATCCGTTACAATTTTCCCAACGCCGAAATTGTAACCATTGAGGGTGCATCGCACTGGGTACACGTTGAAGCTCCCGAAAAGTTTTATCAAATCACTTCAGGGTTTCTTGCCGGTTGATGGTTTAACTATTGAAGTTGTTTAAAGTTAACTTGTTGGTTATAACAGTAAAATATTTAAAGCTACTGTTCAAAAAGTAAAAACGTGTCATTCTGAGCGTAGTCGAAGAATGTATCACGCTTCGACTACGCTCAGTGTGACAACCCCTGCTTAGGCTGATAATATGACTAAAAATTACTTTTTGAACTGCCCTCTACAATAGAATATTTATATTTTTAAGCTGTTTGCTTTAAACAACTTCATAGCCCCGTATCCCTGTTTTACCGGTTTCCAAAAACATTCCGCAAACAAAAATATTCACGGGTGTGGAATAAACGGTTGTTTGCCTCTGTCTAACAGGCAAACTTTAAAACTTAAAAAAAGATGAAAAAAATTATTGCAACAATAATGACGGGACTTTTCCTGTTAACAGGTATCAGCCTTACCGCCCAGCCGGGACAGGGTAACGGAAACGGTGCAAACCGTGGATTCGGAATGTACATGCAAAACAATATCAAACCCGAATTGTTAAAACAGAAAAAGATATGGATGGAAGCACTTACCAAAACCGAATTGGAAGAGTTGCTCAAAATCAAAGAAGAGCAGCAGGCCATCCGTTCAGGTATGCAGGGAACGGTTACCCCCGAAAACAGGGATAACATGCGAAATGCTCATTTTTCCGCTTTTAAACCGCGACTGGATAAAATTACCGATGCCCATCCCGATTTAAAGAAAAAATATATTGAGGAAATGACGCAAAAAAAGGAGCAGTGGGCCAAAGATTTGGAAACCATGAGCGTACAAAACAACAGGCCGGCAAAAAGTATGGGGCCGATGAATCTAATGGATAAAATAACCGATCCTGCTTTTATTTTAATGTGGGATCCCGATAAAAATTATGGTAAGGGCGGCATGCGCCATCCTCATATGAGAAACGGTCGGCAGGGCCGGGGTATGGGAATGCAAAAACAGGGGATGAACCCTCAAAAGAAAAAATTGGCACAACCCGGTATTAATATTTTTCCCCAGCCTGCCGTTGAAACCGTTGTGGTTAAAGTAACCGGTGTAAAAAATAAAGCGGTAAAAGCGGATATTTACAATGCCAAAGGGAAAAAAGTTAAAGAGCTTTATAGCGGAAATGCTTCCATGCCGATGTTAACATGGTCGGTAAATGTACACGATTGGGAAAACGGATTCTATACGGTAAAGGTGGCTTTTGGCGACCGACATATGACCATGGACTTTAAAGTTGACAAATAGTTTTAAAAAAATAACCCGATATTTGCACCGGCATTTTATCCGGTGAAAATGGGAAAATATATTTTAATAACAGCAGCAGGAGAGGGAACGCGGTTTGGGGGTAACGAGTTAAAACAGTTTGCTCCCGTTAACGGCAAACCTCTTCTGCTGCACGTTTTTACAGCCTTCCTGAATGTTGATGCCTCTTTCCGGTTTATATTGGTGCTTCCCGAAGCCGGAATAAACCGCTGGAAAGAACTTTGTGCACGGTACAGTTTTAATGTTCCCCATCAAATTGTTGCAGGAGGTAAAACACGAACGGCTTCGGTAAAAAACGGATTGAAACATATACCCGAAAATTCGCTTGTTGCCATTCACGACGGGGTAAGGCCGTTTGTTTCGCCAACTGTTATTGAAAAGGGATTTAAGCTGGCAGCCGTAAGCGGCAGTGCGGTTCCCGTTGTTGAGTTAACAGATTCCGTTCGCATCCTGGAAGGAAAAAACAACAAGGCTTTAAACAGAGAGCTGTTACGGAAAGTGCAGACTCCACAGTTTTTCCATTCAAAAATCATCAAACAGGCTTACCGTTTGTTTACCGGAACATTTGCTACCGATGATGCCACGGTTTACGAACAATCGGGGTATAAAGTAACCCTTTTTACAGGCAACAGACAGAATATAAAGATCACTTTTCCGGAAGACATAATAGTGGCCGAAGCAATGTTGAAATAGTAAAAAATACTATTTTTACATCTTTTTGCAGGGCACGGGGTTCTTATTTTAAAATCAATTATTATGTCGTCTTTACATCTGGATTTTTGGGATTATGTAGTATTTGTGGTTTATGCCGTTACCATTTTAACCATCGGCCTGTGGGTGTCGCGGGGTAAAAAAGGTCATCAGCGAAATGCCGAAGATTATTTTCTGGCAGGAAAAACCCTTCCGTGGTGGGCCATCGGAGCCTCGTTAATTGCTGCCAATATTTCTGCGGAACAGTTTATCGGTATGTCGGGGTCGGGCTTTGCCATCGGGCTGGCCATTGCCTCGTACGAATGGATGGCTGCCCTTACATTGCTAATTGTTGGTAAATTTTTTCTTCCCGTATTCATCGAAAAGAAACTTTATACCATTCCCGAATTTCTTGAAAAAAGATACAGTACCAATCTAAAATCCATTCTTGCTGTTTTTTGGATTGCCCTGTTTGTATTTGTAAACCTCACTTCCGTACTTTTTCTCGGCGGACTGGCCATCGATACCATTTTTGGTAACGGCGACGGCTCCATGCTGATTTATGCCATTATTTCTCTGGCACTTTTTGCTGCAGCCTACTCTTTATGGGGCGGACTTTCATCTGTTGCATGGACCGATGTTTTACAGGTTACCCTGCTTACCATCGGCGGTTTGGTTACAACCTTTATTGCACTTGGTCATCTGGCTCCCGACGGAGGCGTGCTCGAAGGATTTAAGGTGCTTTTTCAAACCGTTCCCGAGAAATTTCACATGATCGTTGAAAAAGGAAGCATTATTACTCCCGACGGTAAAGATGCCTGGTGGGATTTGCCCGGATTATCGGTACTGATAGGAGGGTTGTGGGTAGCCAATCTTTATTATTGGGGCTTTAATCAGTATATCATACAGCGTACGCTGGCGGCCAAAAGCTTGCGCGAATCGCAAAAGGGTATTGCCATGGCGGCCTTTTTGAAAATATTGATTCCGGTACTGGTGGTTATTCCGGGCATTGTTGCCTATATGCTCAATGCCGGCCCCGACGGTATGGTGACCGCACAGTCGGTTGACCCCTCTTTTCTTAATGATGCGGGTTCCATTGCCAACGACAGGGCTTACCCCTGGTTGATTCGCCAGTTTATTCCGGTGGGATTAAAAGGGCTGGTGCTGGCGGCATTGGCAGCGGCAATCGTATCGTCGGTAGCCTCAATGGTTAATTCCACCTCTACCATTTTTACCATGGATATTTACAAGCAGTACATCAACAAAAATGCAGGCGATAAACAAACGGTGTTTGTGGGCAGGCTTACGGCGGGTGTTGCGTTGCTAATTGCGGTAATTATGGCTCCGCTTCTTGGAAGTTTGCCGCAGGTTTTTCAGTTTATTCAGGAATATACGGGTATTATCAGTCCGGGAATGCTGGCCATTTTTCTGTTGGGATTGTTTTGGAAAAAAACCACCAACAACGCGGCTCTTTGGGGTGCTTTGTCTTCCATACCGGTGGCGCTCTATTTTAAAACCGGAAACAAAGGTTGGTTTAACGGTACGGCTGCTGAAGGGTTGTTCCCCAATATTCCGTGGATGAACCAAATGGCTTATACCTTTTTGGTGGTAACATTTATTATGGTGGTGATTAGTTGGATTGAAAACCATGGAGCTGACGACAAAAAAGCCATCCATATTAAAAAAGGACTTTTTGCCACCGGCCCCGTATTTAACATCAGCGCTTTTATTATTTGTATCGTACTGGCTGTACTCTACACCGTTTTCTGGTAAATGCCTGAAAATAAATAAAACAGTATGATGGTAACCGTGAGAGCGGTTTATTTCATCAAAACAAATTCGTAAGTAATGGTTCCCCGTTGTTGGGCCGGAGCGGTAGGGTCTTCGGCAAAAGTTGAATTTAATGCTGCCTGAACCGCAATGTTACGCAAGTCGGAATCTAAAACCGTGGTGCCTTTGGGATTTACTCTGGCGCGTATTACTTTACCATTGGGATCAACCCAGATACTTACCACAACGGTTCCGGTTTCGTTAAATTTTGCTCCCGGTTTTTCCAGATATTTTGAACCTCTTCCGCCAAGGCTGAAGGCAATGCCGTTTCCCTCGCCGCCCTGACCGTCGTAACGGTCGGAATCTTTATATCCGTGAGGTTTGCCCTGATCGCCACCCCCTTTGGTAACACCCTGGCTTTGCCCGTTTTTGTTTTTCGAGCTGCCTTTAAAAAGGGCACGTTTGTTTACTTGTGGTTTGGGCTTTTCTTTGGGTTTTTCTTCAACTTTCTTTTCAGGTTCCGGTTTCTCATCAACGGGTTTTTGCCCGGGTTTTACCTGTTCTTCGGGTTGTTTTTTTTCAGGTTCTTTTTTAACCTTTTTTTCGGGTTTCTTTTTCTCTGCTTTCTTTTCCAGTACGGGAGCCTCCTCGGTTTCCTGTGTAAGGTTTTCTTCCTGCTGTTTGGCTACAGGTTCGGGTTTTGGAGGCGGAGCAGGTTTGGCTTTTGGTTTTGGAGGCGGTGTTGCCTTAGGTGGCGGATTATCTTTTTGCACCTTGCCGTATCCGGTTTCATCATATCCTAAATTAACCTCAACCCCCTCTTCGCCGGGTAACGGTAAAGGAGTGCGCAAAGCAAGGAACAACAATAAAACAAGCAGGATAACATGAAATATTATCGTGCCGGCCAATCCCTTTTGCTGATCTTTGGTTAATTTTTTCATCTGTTCTATCTCTTTGGAGGCTTGGTGGCTAATATCACCTTATGTTTGGTTTTATGCTTTCGGTTGATGGTATTAACGGCATCTATCACTTTAACTATATCCTGAACCGGAACTGTTTTGTCGGCCCGCAACACCACCGATGCTTCGTGTTCGTTTCGCAATGCGCTGTACAATACATTTTCAAGGTTTGAAGCTTTTACTTTGCGCTCTTCCAGATAAAAGTTCCGGTGTTTATTTATGTAAACCGTAATGGTTTGTTTCGACATGGTTTTGCTGCTGCTGCTTGGCAATAGCAGTTTAATGGCGTTCGGGGCAACCAAAGTGGATGTCAGCATAAAAAAGATTAGCAACAGGAACACCAGGTCCGACATGGATGCCGTACTAAATCCCGGGTCACGTTTATTTCGCATCTGTATTGCCATAACTATTTATTAATTTCCATTTATCAATTTTTAAAGCTCAAATCATCGATTACGGTATAAAACGTATTAGCTGGCCGGTTCGTGTAACACATCCATAAACTCGGTGGCAGTAATTTCCAGTTTATAAACCACTTTTTCGATTTTTGCCACCAGAATATTATAAAATATGTAAGCGGTTATTCCCACTATCAAACCGCCAACCGTTGTAATCATGGCCTGATAAATACCCTGCGACAGTAATTCGATGTTGATGTTGTTTCCGGCCATCGACATGTCGTAGAATGCACGAATCATGCCGATTACCGTTCCGAGAAATCCGAGCATGGGTGCTGCCCCTGCAATGGTGGCCAGTCCGGCAACGTTTTTTTCCAAACGCGAAATTTCCAGTTTACCCACATTTTCGATGGCGGCGTTAATATCGTTTAACGGTTTACCGATTCTTGACAATCCTTTGTCGATCATCCGCCCGATGGGTGAGTTGTTGCTAACGCACAGTGCGCGTGCCGAATCGAGCTTTCCGTCTTTTATAAATTTTCTGATGTTATTCATAAAGTTTTTGTCCTCTTTTGAGGCTTTTGAAATAACAAAATATCTCTCAATAAAAATATAAACAGTGATTACGGATAAGAGGCCTAAAATTGCCATAATCCATCCGCCTTTAATTACCAAATCGATAATCGGCAGCGCGATCTCTTTTTCATTTCCCGTAACAAGAACCTGTGATGCAGCTCCCTGCACCTGAAGGATAATTCCTGGAATCATAATTTATTGCTTTTAATTTAAGTTGTAAAAATAAGACAACTATTGTGCAACTTAAGTCCGCATATATATTTTTTAAAAGCTGCATCGTAAGTAATAACTAAAATTGCGCCAAATTATTTTAATCAACAAACTAAAATTGCGTGTGCCTGCTAATTTATTTAGAAGCCCTATAAATTGTAAACTATTGCCTCTAACCAATTATTTAGAAAATATTTTAAGAATGTTTAACTAAATTTGCCGCCATTATTAATCAAATAAAAAAATGAAGTTATGACTGTTTTTATATTAATGGTTGTCATTTTTATCATCGGGTATTCGGTTATTGCACTGGAACATCCTTTAAAAATTGACAAAGCCGCCACTGCCCTGTTAATGGGAGCCACCCTTTGGGCTATTTATGCACTGAACGGTGCCGATATTTTGAGTTTGGGTAACAGTGTATCGTGGCATCATTTTATAGAAGAGAACAACCTGGGAGCGTTGGCTGAGAGCTTTAAAAACGGCGGACTTGGCGGACACGATCTGGAACATTTTATGGAGAGTGTTAGAGAATTTATCACACAACACGAAGTTTTAGAACATCTTGCCGATATCTCTACCATCCTGTTCTTCCTGCTTGGAGCCATGACCATCGTTGAGGTGGTTGACCAGCACGAAGGTTTCAAGATTATTACCGACAAAATTAAAACCACTAAAAAAGTTAAACTTTTGTGGGTATTAAGTATTCTTACTTTTTTCATGTCGGCTGTACTTGATAACTTAACCACCACCATTGTAATTATAGCCTTGCTTCGTAAGCTTATTGATGATCAGAAAACACGTTGGTTCTACGCCTCAATGGTAGTGGTAGCGGCCAATGCCGGTGGTGCTTTTTCACCTATCGGTGATGTTACCACCATTATGTTATGGATTGGCGGTCAGGTTACAACGGCAAATATCATTATGAAGCTCTTTATACCAAGTATGCTTACCATGATCATCCCGCTTCTGCTGCTTTCGTTTACCATGAAAGGAGATGTTGAAAGACCGAAGGTTAATGAAAATGATAAGTCGATAACAACACCGAAACAACAAACCATTTTATTAATAATGGGTGTGGCCGCGCTGCTTTTTGTTCCTGTATTTAAAACCTATACGCATCTTCCTCCTTATCTCGGTATGTTGTTCGGTTTAAGTATAATTTGGATTACTACCGAGTTGATGCACAAAGAGGTTAAAGAAAAAGTTCCCGGTTTTAAATTAACCGTTAACGAAGTTTTACGAAAAGTTGATATTCCCACCATATTCTTCTTCCTTGGTATTTTAAGTGCCGTTGCCGCTTTGGAATCAGCCGGACATCTCGACTTGTTAGCCCATTCGTTAAAAGAGGCCGGTTTGGGTGTTTATGCCGTAAGTACCATTATCGGATTGTTATCATCGGTGGTTGACAATGTGCCGCTTGTTGCTGCTTCCATGGGTATGTATCCCATTGATCCTTTCCATGTTCAGTATATGCAGGATGGAATTTTCTGGGAACTGATCGCCTACACGGCCGGTACCGGCGGAAGTATCCTTATTATCGGTTCGGCTGCCGGTGTTGCTGCCATGGGATTGGAAAAAATCGACTTTATCTGGTATATGAAAAAAATCTCGTTACTGGCAATGCTCGGTTACTTTGCAGGTATCGGAACTTATTACATTCAGGAATCGTTTATGCAGGAAACACTTGAAATATCAGCTATTTCAAAAGATAAACTTCCGGTAAATGTAAAAACCTATTTGAATGAAAAATATGCCGATTATCAAATTGAAGCAATTAATGTTTATATAAAACATAAAGAAACCGCAGGTTATACCGTTAACCTGAAACACGGTAACGAAGAGATACAGGCTCAGTTTATGCCTACAGGACGTTTCTTTGATGAAAAATCGATGGAAGAGATTCATGCGGAAAACGCTGAATAAATAATATTGATGAATTAATAAAAAAAGCCTTTCTCTTTAAAGAAGGGCTTTTTTTTATTCCACCCTAAAAGTGTACTTTTGTTTGCAGCAAAATAAATAGTTATGAATAAACCATTAATAAAAGAAAGGACAAAAAAAATAAGGGTTGCCATAACCCATGGCGATTTTAACGGCATAAGCTACGAGGTTATTATGAAAGCATTGGGAGATAATCGTTTAATGGATATGTTTACCCCTGTAATTTACGGACTTTCGAAAGTGTTGGCCTTTTATCGTAAAAGTTTGAACTATCACGATTTTAATTACAATATTGTAAATGCTTCGGGACAACTGAACTCGAAAAAGGTAAATATCTTTAATCTTTCGAACGAACAGGTAAGAATAGAATTTGGAAAATCGACGGAAGAAGCCGGAAAATATGCTTTCCATGCCCTTGAAAAAGCCATTGATGATATCAACGAAGCAAAAGTGGATGTATTGGTTACGGCCCCTCTTAATAAATCAAATGTAGCCGCTCCCGATTTATCGTTTACAGGCCATACCGGTTATCTTGCCGATAAATTTAACAGCCGCGAAGTGGTGATGTTAATGGTGCACCGTACATTACGGGTTGGAACCGTTACCGGCCATATTCCGTTAAAAGAGGTGGCAGATGAAATTACCGAAGAAAAAATTACCTCCAAATTGTTTGTTCTTGCTAAATCGTTGCAACGTGATTTTGGTATTGATAAACCGAAAATTGCAGTATTGGGACTTAACCCGCACGCCGGCGATTTGGGTATTATTGGCGAAGAGGATAAAAACATTATTTATCCGGCCATTTTAAAAATGAAAAAGCAGGGTTGTTTTGTTTACGGCCCGTTTCCTGCCGATGGTTTTTTCGGTTCGGGAGAATATACAAAATACGATGCCGTGCTGGCCATGTACCACGATCAGGGATTAATTCCGTTTAAAACACTGGCGGCGGAGCATGGCGTTAATTTTACAGCGGGTTTGCCAATTGTAAGAACATCACCGGCTCACGGAACTGCTTATGATATTGCCGGAAAAAATCAGGCTTTGGCGGCATCCATGCGCGAAGCCATATATCTTGCCATCGATATATATAATAATCGCAGGACTTACGACGAAAACAATGCCAATCCGTTGCAAACGGCTACGTCGTAAAACAGACCTTTTAAGCACCGTATTAATAACTTATGTTACATAAAGAATATCAGGGGACAAAGATTGCAAACGTAATGGGAGCCGAACTGGTTTCCCAACATCCCGAAAAGGTTGTCATAAAAGATATTCTTATCGATAGCCGTTTGCTTATTTCTCCGAAAAAAGTGTTGTTTTTTGCACTGAAAAGCAAACGAAACGACGGACATAAGTATATTGAAACACTTATTAAAAAAGGTGTTAAGGCTTTTGTTGTTACCAATCTGCCGGAAGATACAAAACTACAAAAAGGGATATCGTATTTTATTGTTGAAGATACCCTTAAAGCACTTCAGGATTTGGCGGCTTTTCACCGGTCGAATTTCGATTTGACGGTAATCGGTATTACGGGCAGTAACGGAAAAACGGTCATTAAAGAGTGGCTTTATCAGCTCCTGGGCTATAATAAAAAAGTTATTCGAAGCCCTAAAAGTTATAACTCTCAAATAGGTGTGCCCCTTTCGGTATGGCAGATTAACAGTAACCACGATCTTGGCATCTTTGAGGCGGGTATTTCTCATCCTGACGAAATGCAACACCTGCAGCCCGTTATTAATCCGGATATCGGAATCTTTACCAACATTGGGGAGGCTCATAACGAAAACTTTTTGAACCAGTATCAAAAAATCGGTGAAAAATTAAAACTCTTTACCAAAGCCAAAACACTTATCTATTGTTCCGATCATAAGGAGTTGCGTGAAGTGTTGATAAAGTCGGAAATACTGGGTAATCTCCAATCGTTTTCATGGGGATCCAACGAGGATGATGACCTGATTGTTGAAAAGATTGAAAAAGGGCAAAAATCAACCACCATTACTGCACGGTACAACAGTGGCGAGATTGCGGTTACCATACCTTTTATTGATGACGCATCGGTAGAAAACGCCCTTCACTGTTGGGCAACCTCACTATATCTCGGGTACGACCAAAAAATCATTGAGCAACGGATGTTGCAGTTACAGCCTGTTGCCATGCGCCTTGAGCTTAAGGAAGGTGTTAACAATTGTACCATCATCAACGATTCTTACAACTCCGATATCAACTCGTTAAGTATTGCCATTGATTTCTTGAACCTGCAAAATCAGCACAAGCAAAAGGTGGTGGTTTTATCCGATATTTTGCAAAGCGGAAAATCGGAAATAGAACTCTATTCGGAAGTAAATAATCTTTTAAAGCAAAAACAGGTTAACAAACTTATTGGTATAGGTCCGGTGATATCGCGACAGGCAGCAAGGTTTGACATTGATGCACAGTTTTTTGAATCCACCGCCGAGTTTTTAACCAATTATTCGTTTACACAGTTTGCCAATCAAACCATCCTTTTAAAAGGAGCACGAATATTTGAGTTTGAGCGTATTAACAAACTGCTGCAGCAAAAAGTTCACGAAACCGTTTTTGAAATCAACCTTAATGCCATGGTTAATAACCTGAATTATTTCAGGTCCAAGTTAAAGCCCGAAACCCGTGTTATGGCCATGGTTAAAGCGTTTTCGTACGGCAGCGGAAGTTTTGAAATTGCCAATGTTTTACAATATCATCAGGTAAATTATCTGGCAGTGGCTTATGCCGACGAAGGGGTTGAGTTGCGGAAATCGGGTATTATTCTGCCAATTATGGTGATGAACCCCGAAGATCATGCTTTCGACACCATGATAAAGCATCAGCTGGAACCCGAGATATTCAGTTTCAGGGCACTGCATCTTTTGGAAAAGACCATAAATAGCAATCCCATCCCTTTGAATAAACCGGTTAAAATTCATATTAAACTGGATACGGGTATGCACCGCCTCGGTTTTACGGAAGAAGATATTGAACCGTTGATTGAAAGATTGAAGAAAAACGATATGATCTATGTTCAGTCGGTTTTTTCGCATCTTGCCGCAAGCGACAAGCCTGCGTTTGACGATTTTACTGAAGAACAGATAAAACGCTTTGAGCGGATGAGTTTGCAGTTTACACAGGCTTCTGATCATTTGGTTTTTAGGCATATTGTTAATTCGGCCGGAATCGAAAGGTTTCCGGAAGCGCACTTTGATATGGTGCGGCTCGGCATCGGGTTGTACGGTACCGAAGACAGCTTGGGTAAACTTGAAAATGTTGTTTGCCTGAGATCAACCGTTTCGCAAATAAAAAAAGTAAAAAAGGGAGAATCGGTAAGTTATAACCGTTCGTGGATTGCCGATAAAGATACCACCATAGGTGTGGTTTCGGTGGGTTATGCCGACGGACTGATGCGAAACCTCGGTAACGGCAAACTGGATTTATGGATTAAAAACAAACCGGTGAAAATAATCGGCGATATCTGCATGGATATGTGTATGGTTGACCTTACGGGCCTGAATGTGGCGGAAGGTGATGACGTTATTATTTTTAACGGAGAGCATAAAGTTTCGGAACTGGCCCGAAAAGCAGGAACCATTTCGTACGAAATATTGAGCAGGATTTCACGAAGGGTTAAAAGGGTTTATTATTACGAATGAAAAAAAGCTGCATCAACGATGCAGCTTTTTTTATTTGTTAGAACGGTAAAGTTATTTTACCAGAACTTTATTAACATAAGTTTTGTCGCCGGCACTGGTTTTAACAAAGTAAACACCCGTTTCGAGGCTGCTTACATCAAAGGTTACGGTAACGGTACCCGAAGACTGGTTACCCATATTTTTACTCAATACCTCTTTGCCAAGCAGATCATAAACCGATACCGAAACAGCCTGATTGTTGTTTAAAACAAACGAAACGTTGATTTTGCTGTTGGCAGGGTTGGGATAGATGTTCAAATTGTTTAAAGCCTCCTCATTTGAAACGCCTACAATGTCGTATGTAATTTCATTTACGTCTTTATCGGTGAAATCGCCACCTTCAAAAGCCGTTGAGTTGGTACCGTAAACAACCTGGTAAAAGCCGTTTCCAGTCAGGCCGTCATTTCCCGAATCATAAATTTCAAAACGATAACAACTGGATGATGTAAATTCCAGTTCAATGGTTTGAAGCTGATTAGGGGTTGAATACGGTCCGCCCTCCTGAACCACATCGCCGGCATAATTGAACAGTTTCCATGTTGTTTGTTCGGGATGGTCGTCCAGGCTAAGGAACATATACGCAGGCCCGTCAAGGATATCGGCTCTGTAAAACAGATGATCATAAACATTGTTGCTGTAATATTCGTCGCTGCCGCCGTTGATTGAAACAACCTCAATGATTAAATGATTGGTGTCTTCAACAGCAAAATTCAATTGGGGAAGCTGAATTTCTTCTTTTTCCAAAAAAGCTAAATTACCTGTCCAGTTAATGGTTGTAGTATCCCCATTATTAATGTGGTATTGAATATCCATTGAAGTAATTTCGTTGGAACCGTTGTTTCTGATAACAACTTTGGGAGTCATTTGTCCGCTACAATTTTTATCGGTAGCGTAATATAAATTATTAACCTCTACATCATCGGCATAAAGCGGAGTTAAGGGGTCTTCGGTACCACCGGCAGCCTGATGTACCGCTTTGTCGTCCATATTTTGAATAAAGGCAACCACCGACAATTCGTCGTTATTGTAAACGTTGGCAAGCTCCCATGAATCTTCAACAATCAAATATTCGCCGGGAATAATTACCGGATCAAGTTTTAATCCGTTTTTGTCCGGCAATATTTTTTTCATAACGTTGTAAAAATCTTTTTCGCCGTTATAACCAGGAGCCGAATTGAAATGGATATGTTTTTCGATTACCACCAAAAACAGGCGCAGATTATTTCCGCGAATCGTATCGGTAGGATTTACCAAAGCTGTAACATTAATCTTGGTATTATCGGCATTTAATTCGTAATGAACCTGAATTTCGCAGGGCGAAGGAATTGCTGATACGGTATTGATTAAATTTTGAGTTACCCCCGAAGGCATACCGTTCCACCAGTTGCCGTCAACATGAACATGGGGTACTCCATTGATGCCGTAAACCGAACGCCGTGCGTTATTATCAACGGTGTTGTGGGAGTACATCGGGTCGGGCCCCGGCCAGCTCATGTGATATTTAATGGAAATAATCTTATCGGTATTTTGTTGCAATAAAGCATCAAATGCAGGATTTTGTCCGGCACAAGGGCCACAGCTTGCATTTGTAAACTCTTCGGCCAGTGCCAACCGTTGTGACGACTGGCTAAAAACGGTAACCGTTGTAAAAAGAACCGTTAAAAGTAAAAAAGTAATTTTTTTCATAATAAAAATTGTATTGATAAAATAATTTTTTGCGAAAATATAAAAACTAACTTTAAGACAAGTAATGTATGGAAAAGGTTTGATATGTGTTTAAGATTTGGAAATCTTTTTCCAAAAATAATAAACCGTTTCGGACAACTCAAACCGCTATGATGTTGTCATTTATTTAATTATTGCTTTATAATGTTAAAATAATACAATAAAAAAATGATTAGTGTTTTAATGTATTATTTTTGGAACAGTTTTTGAAATTAAACGTGATGTTAAACTAAAACCTTTTTATTATGATGAAAAAAATTCTATTATCTTTTGTATTTATTTTCACTCTGTTGGTTTCGGCCAATGCCCAGCTTGTGTTTGTTACGGAGGACGGTCAGGCTTTGCCTGATACGATTGGCGTTTGGGGTGATGCCGGTGGTGATTTTGAGCTTGTTTTCGAGGCTTATTTAAAAAACGGAACCGATCAGGACTTGCGTATTGCAGCTGCACGCGAAACACTTTCGGCCATTGACGGCACCGAAAACAGTTTTTGCTGGTCGGGAAATTGTTACAGCAGTACAACCGACACATCGCTGGCTGCCTATGATATGGTTATTCCTGCCGGACAGCTTTCGGCTGATGTTATTTCGGGCCATTACACACACAATAACAAATTTGGTGAAACAATGGTTAAGTACACGCTTTTTGACAGAGGAAATGCTGAATACAGTGCCTCAATTGTAGTAATTTACAAATACTCTCTTACCGGAATAGAAGCCAATACTGAAAAAATTTCGGTATCGGATGTTTATCCGAATCCTGCCACCGGCATGGTTAATATCGATTATAACCTGAGCAATGCAAGCAGTGCCTCTGTTAAGATTGTGAACCTTCTGGGCAGTGTTGTAAAGTCGGTTAATCTTTCAGGCGGATCGAACAAAACAAGTATTGATGTTTCCGACCTTACACAAGGTGTTTATTTTTACTCGGTACTTGTTGACGGAAACGTTTACAAAACAAGGAAACTTATTGTTAAATAGTTTTTTATACGATAAAAACTGAAAAAGGCAGCGGTGCATTGCACCGCTGCCTTTTTTTATTTACCGCTTTAATATTATAAAGGATTACAACCCAAAAGCATTTTTTACCGCTTCAACTTTGTCCAGTTTTTCCCAGGTAAAAAGCTCAACTTCCAGTTCTTTAACCAGCATTTTTTTATGCGAATAGTCAAACATTTCAAAATGTTTGGTTACACGTTGCGGTTCGCGGCCCATGTGACCATAGGCAGCGGTTTCAAGATAAATGGGATTGCGCAATTTTAAGTTTCTTTCGATGGCGGCAGGGCGCAGGTCGAATATTTCCTGAATTTTGGCAGCTATTTCGCCATCCTGCAAATCTACCTTTGAGGTGCCGTAAGTGTTTACAAAAACACCAACAGGCTCGGCAACGCCAATGGCATACGACAGCTGTACCAGCATTTCGTCGGCAACGCCGGCAGCTACCAGGTTTTTAGCAATATGCCGCGAAGCATAAGCCGCCGAACGGTCAACTTTTGAAGGGTCTTTTCCCGAAAATGCGCCACCTCCATGGGCACCTTTTCCACCATAGGTATCAACAATAATCTTTCTGCCGGTTAAACCGGTATCGCCGTGGGGGCCTCCTATCACAAATTTTCCGGTAGGATTAACATGATAGGTAATATCGCCTTCAAACAGCGCTTTTATATCGGCTTTTTCAAAAGTGGCTTTTACCCGTGGAATCAGAATATTGATAACATCTTCACGAATTTTAGCCTGCATCTCCTCATCGGAGGCAAATTCGTCGTGTTGGGTTGAAACAACAATGGTGTCGATTCTTACCGGTTTGTTATCATCGGAGTATTCAATGGTAACCTGCGATTTGGAATCGGGACGCAGGTAGGTCATAAACTCACCCTCGCGACGAATTTCGGCCAGCTCTTTAACCAGTGCATGGGCAATAACAACGGGCAAAGGCATGTAGTTATCCGTTTCGTTGGTTGCATAGCCAAACATCATTCCCTGGTCGCCGGCACCCTGTGCATCGGCATCTTCGCGTTCAACACCGCGGTTAATGTCGTCCGACTGGTCGTGAATGGCCGATAAAATACCGCACGAATTGGCATCAAACATATATTCGGCCTTTGTGTAACCTATTTTGTTAATGACTTTTCTGATTTCTTTCATCACGTCAACATAGGTTACGGTTTTAACTTCGCCGGCAACAACAACCTGTCCGGTGGTTACCAGTGTTTCAACAGCAACTTTTGAATTAGGGTCAAATGCAAGAAAATTATCCAGCAGCACGTCCGATATTTGATCGGATACTTTATCGGGATGGCCCTCAGAAACCGATTCTGATGTAAATAAATATGACATAATAAACTTTAAAAAATTAAACACCAAAATGAATGGTATTTGACGATTGGCGGGCTAAAATTGTTTTAGCATTTTTTTTATGTGGTTGCAATCAATCAAATCCTTCCACTGCTATAAATTTTTCATAGCGGGGGCAAAGGTAACTTAAAATAATTAACGGGGAAATGAATTAACAATAAAAATTCCGATGAAACTAATCTCACATCGAACCGGCTGTAAGCGAATGGAAAACGTCTTCCATACGTTGTTCGCTTTGCGATAACGAAAGGATATGAACTCCGTTTTTTGTGGCAAAATTAAAAACGGCTTCTCTGATATCTTCTCCTTTTTCGGCTTCCAGCAACCATTTTCCGTTGCTTTGCCGCGAAGCTTTTAAAACAAATGGTAACGATTGTAAAAGGTTAATTTCAACGGTTTCTTTAAATTCAACTTCGTAATAATTACCGGTACCGGCAATTTTCCATAAATTATCGGTTTTGTCATCGGCCACCAGTTTGCCTTTGTGTATAATCACCACCCTGTCGCAAACAGCCTCCACTTCCTGCATGATGTGTGTTGAAAGGATGATGGTTTTTTGTTTTCCGAATTCCGATATAATATTTCTGATATCGACCAGCTGATTGGGGTCCAGTCCCGAAGTGGGTTCGTCAAGTATCAGTATCTCCGGATCATGAATCAGTGCTTGTGCCAACCCAACGCGCTGTCGGTAACCTTTCGACAAAGCCCCTATTTTTTTGTGGCTTTCGGGAGTTAGCCCCGTTAGCGCTATCATCTCCTCCACCCGTTGTTTTACATCAAACGGTGTTTTGTATACTTTTAAAACAAATGCAAGATATTCGCGAACGTACATATCCGGATAAAGCGGATTGTTTTCGGGAAGGTAGCCTATCTGTTTACGGGTTTCAATGTCATCTTCCAGCACATCGGTGCCATTAATAAAAACCGTACCCGAATCAGGAGTAATAAAAGAGGTGATGATTTTCATCAGGGTTGATTTACCTGCCCCGTTGGGCCCGAGCAAACCAACAATTTCTCCCTTGTCGATGGTAAAGCCAACACCGTCAAGTGCTTTTTGTGTTCCGTAAAGTTTGGTAACCTCTTTTATTTCGATGGTTTTCATGGGGTATAATTCATGTGACCTGCAAAAGTAAAAAATATTGTTACGGGCAGCGGTCGCTGCCGGTACTCCTTAAGTTTTTTTAACCAACGTAAAAGCGGGGCTGGTTAATAACAGGTACAATCAATTTTGAAACAGAGGGAATTTTATTGGTTACGTTTTGAATATAAGCAGGTATATGAAAATTTTTGTTTACACAGTTTTGTGGACACTGTCATTGTTTAGATTTAGCAACTTTTCAATCTCTTTTTTTAGAATTGGCAAATGGTTGGTTTTAATTGCCCAAATAATACTATCGTCAACGCTGTCGTAGGCGTGAATAATTCTATTTCTGAAATTTACAATTTCTCGTGAGTTTTGTAATTATATATTTGTTTCCTCTTTTGAAAATCTGTTTACTGCTTCCCCAATAATACCAAGTTGTCTTTCAACGGCACTTTTTGTCTTTAAATCATTTTGATATTTTACGAAATCAAAATCTTCCAGAAATTCTTCAATTGCTTCAATTGACAATAAGATATCAAATAAATACTTTTTAGCTCGCTCTGTCATAAATTAGAAATTTAGAGGCTTCAATTTCGTTTTTTAAATAAGGGTTTTTAATATTTAAGGTTGTTAATAAATCAACCTTTCTTGCAAACAAATCTTCCAGTTCAGACCATAATTTCATTAATATTTCACCTTTCTCACTTGGAGGTAAGTCTTCCAGTTCAACAATTAAATCAATGTCACTGGTTTGCGGATTAAAATTTCCTTTTACGATTGAACCAAATACAAATATTCTATTCACCTTGTATTTATTACAAAGTACAACTAACGTATCAATTTTATTTTCTATTTCATTTGGCAATTTCATATTCCAAAGATACGACAATTAAAAAAATATTCAAATGTCAAATTATTTATTCACCTTTAAAAGAATCTAAGTCTGACTCTTTCACTTTGTATGTTGATTTTGTTTGAACTCCAACATTGAATTGTGTTAGTTGTATTACATGCAACGATTCTGGCTTTGATGTGTACCACACATTTTTTAATTAATTTGAACTGAAAAGCTGATGTTTGCTTTAATAGCATGAAAGACAACCCCTAAGTTATAATAACTCAATCAATTACTTTCTGCCCACTTTGTATCCGTAGGTGGCAAAATAGAAAATAATTAAATAGCAGGGAATCAATATGGCATAAGCCAGGGTGCTGCCAACCGAAGGTAATCCCGAAAGGTAACCGTACAGTAAAGGTATGGTGGCACCACCTGCAATGGCCATAATCATAAATGCCGATCCCAGCTTCAGGTATTTACCAAGACCGTCGATGGCGAGAGGCCAGATGGCGGGCCACATAATGGAGTTGGCAAAACCCAGCGCAGCAATAAACAACACGGAAGTGTAGCCGGTGGTAAATATGGCCACCAGGGTAAACAGCGTTCCAAGGATGGCAAAATATTTAAGAGCATTTTGTTGCGAAATATATTTGGGAATGGCAATGATACCGAAAAAGTAACCTACAATCATGGCTACCAGTGTAAACGAAGAGAAGAACTTGGCTTCATCAATACCGAATCCCAGCGATTTTCCATAGTTAATCAGCGTGTCAACGGCAATTACCTCGGCACCGAGATAGAAAAAGAGGGTTATTACGCCAAGCCAAAAATAGGGAAACGAAAATATACTGCTCCGAACCGGCTCATCATCGGGGTGTTCTTCTTCTTCGGCTTCCACTTCGGGCAGTGATGAATATTTTACAGCCAGCGCCATGATAACCAAAACAACCGCCATAATGATATAGGGCCATATTACCCTTGCTGCCAAATCGTCAAGCAGTGAGGTGCGTGCGGCGACATCGCTAATGCCTTCAAGCTGTTTTTCAATTTTATCGATTCCGGTAAGAACGATGGAGCCTAAAATAATAGGGCTTAAAATACCGGCAAATTTGTTGGCAACCCCCATAATGCTTATTCGTTTGGCGGCACTCTCGATGGGCCCCAAAATGGTTACGTAAGGGTTTGATGCCGTTTGAAGAATGGCAAGCCCCGTACCCTGTACAAATAATCCCAGCAAAAACCATGTATAAGTCCGGGTATTGGCGGCGGGAATAAAAATAAGTGCTCCGGCGGCCATAATCAATAACCCCAGTGCCATACCGTTTTTAAAGCCCGTTTTCTTTAACACCATCGAAGAGGGGAGTGCCATAACAAAATAGGAAATGTAAAAAGCAAAAGTTACCAGATACGACTCGAAGGAAGTAAGCTCGCAGGCGGTTTTTAAAAAGGGAATCAGCGTGGCATTAAGCCAGGTAACAAATCCAAAAATAAAAAATAAAACACCAATGATAATAATGGGTATCAGATAGTTGTTCTTTTGCTCTGATTTTACGGCACCTTCTGTTTTATTTTGCATTATGGTAATATTTGATGATTAAATTGCGGTTAACAAACCTTATTGATGAATGCACAATAATAATAAAAAAAGTCGGGCCAAAATAAATCCGACCCGACTTTTTTAAATATTTTATAAAACTTAGCGCTGAATAGCTAATTTTTTCGTAAACATCTGTCCGCCGATATTTATTTTCATCAGATAAACACCGTTGGAAAGTGTTCCGTTTGGCGACCAGTTAACCTGATGTTTCCCGGCTTTAAGGTTTTGATTAATAAGGGTGGCAATATGTTGGCCTTGTAACGAGTAAACATTGATGCTTGTTTTGCTATCCTTTTCAAGATTAAACGAAACGGTTGCCGATTCGCTAACAGGGTTGGGATAGGTTGTCAAATTAAAATTGTTGGCAGAGGTTTCGCCGATTCCAACATATTTCAGCATCTCTTTGTGGCCGTTCATTACCAGTCGTGTATCAACATTTTGAACAAAAGCAACCACTTCCAGTTCATCAACATTCCAGTCGTCACCCACTTCAAAATCGTATTCCTTAACAATGGTATTGTTGTTGGCTAAATCGACCGGTGTGCCATTTGCATCGGGTAACATCAGGCGTTCAACATAATCAAGTTTTGATTGTCCCTGCCAGTTGTATGCGATTTCCGATTCGGTTACGGCAAAATGCAATACAAGGTTATCGCCCATTATCGGGCCATATTTAACAAGTGTAACAACCACATGATACCCTTTTGTTGTTGCGGTAGTGGTAAACTGAATGCCAACACCCACTTTTATGGGGCTTCTGGCATCAACCAGCGGCTCGTAAGCAGGGAACAGCGACTGGTTATTGCTGCCTCCCACATGCGATAATACGCCGTCGAAAACAGCAGTGGGATATCCTGTAATACCATAGTAACCTGTACGAGCAGCAGCTTCAGGAGTATTAAACGGGTCGGAGTTATTATAACTGTGATATTCAATAACCGCAACCGGTTTTCCGGCGGCAACCAAATCGTCGGCACCCATGGCAGCACCCGGGCAATAAGGGCATCCTGTACCGGTTCCTATTTCTACCATAACCATATCGCGATCGTTTGTATAGGTATAAACGTATTTATTATTTGAATCGTTAAGTGTATCCATGTCGCCGGGCAGTAAAGTTTTAACAACAATGTTATAAATGTCGTTGGGAGAACTTAAATTAAAAGGGGCAAAAGTTACATCCTGATATTCACCTTTCGGCAGGTTGTTAACTGTTTGGGTATCGGTATAAACAATTTCTTTTGAATCCAGTCCTCTGTAAGCGGTACAAACTACCTGAAACGATTCGGTATTTAATCCATAGTTAAACACCGATGCCTGGGGGGTGTAAGTGTCGTTTGGTTCAAAATAGGCATCGCCCAGCACTTCTGAGGTTTTAACATCATGTTCCAAAGGGGTGAACAATCTGATGTCGTCAATAAACCAATCATTAATATTATATGAATTTCCATGGAAATATAGGCAAAACTGAAAATCGGATGCACCAACATCGGGAGTGGTGATAGACAATATTTTTTGTTCGGCGGAAATGTTGGCACCGGGTGTTTCCCAAACCACATTCCAGTCGCCACCGCCCGAGCGGGTTGCTACGCCGATGTGTTCGGTTGATCCGCCGTAAAAGTCGAGCATATGGTTAAATTCAATCGAAAGATCGGTTACTCCTGTCAAATCAACAACAGGAGAAATAAAACGGGTGTAACCGTTAAATTGAGGGCTCCAGTGCAGTTTGGCTTCGCCGCTGTTTTTTCCATTTGCTTTTTTGGTTGTTGAATGCGACCAGTTGCCACCATGTGCATCAATGGTCCATCCGCTTGGAGGAAAAGCTGACGATGTAAAATCCTCTGAAACATAGGTTTGAGCATTGGCAATGGCCAGTGCAAATAGGAAAGAGATAAAGAGATAGATTTTTTTCATAACGTTTTATTTAATGATTAAAAACAAGGGTTCAAAATTATATGAAAGGATGACAATGAATGAATATTATTAGTTGCAAAAACAAAACCTTCGTAAAACGCATTGAATATATCGGAATATTGACGTTTTATGAAGGTTTTTGTTGTTCCCTTTTATAAATAAACCACTACCAGGCTGTTTGTGCAACCCAGCGTATTTTTGATTCTTCGGAACTCAACAGTTCTTTCACT
Source organism: uncultured Lentimicrobiaceae bacterium (assembly GCA_964400655.1). GTDB lineage: Bacteria > Bacteroidota > Bacteroidia > Bacteroidales > F082 > B16-G9. The sequence goes on along the minus strand of CAYNVN010000004.1, from coordinate 14,591 downwards.
CTTCTTTTAAGTGAAGAACGTGCTCTTGACAGTTGCGATTTTGATGTGTTTACCGAAATTTGCATCATATCGCCAATTTCTTTGTGTGAATAACCCTCAATAATATTAAGGTTAAATACGGTGCGGTAGCCGTCGGGCAAATCATGAATCAGTTTCAGCAACTCCTCATGATCCATCTTCGACAGTACATCGTGGTTAAAATCATGCATCAGGAAATGTTGTGCCTCTTCCGGCTCAATACCTTTTGAGATAAGGTTTTTCCGTTTGTAATAATTCAACGCCGAGTTGATCATTATTTTTCTCATCCAGCCTTCGAACGAGCCTTTTCCGCTGTAGTCTTTTAAGTATCTGAAAACTTTAATGAAACCTTCCTGAAGGATATCTTCGGCATCGGTTGAATTTTTGGCATACCTTAAACATATACCGAACATGGATGGTGAATACTTTTCGTAAAGCCGGTATTGAGCCTGACGACTATTTTGTAAACACTGTTCGATAATTTCCTTTTGACCAAGTAAATTTTTCCCCATTATTTTAACTTAATTTCATGCACGACATCTTTGCTCTGCCGTTTTTGAGCAGCACAAAAATATGTTTTAAACAATGCAACGGGATATATTTAACTTCTACAAAAATACTACAAACATGATACGGATACTACAAACAGATATATTTACATCTACAAATAATAATTTAACATACAGAAAATAAGTATAATATAAAAAATATACCTCTACTATATTTAAAATTCACCTATATAATCCAACAGACCTGTTTTATTATCAATACCACATTTCTTTCGCAAACGGTATCGGCTCATTTCAACTGCTTTAATGGAAGTGTTGTTAATGGATGCAATTTCTTTGGAACTTAGTTTGAGTTTTAACAAAATACAGAGTCTTTCTTCGTTTTTTGTAAGGTTTGGAAACCGTTGTTTGAGTTTACTGAAAAAGCCGTCGTACGTTTGATTTACCTTTTGTTCAAAAATATCAATATCTTTTTGGATTTGCAGCATTTGTTTAACATTAAAGCTGATCTCTTTTAATCTTTTGGCCGTTTCGGGATCGCTGTTGTTGGAAAGATCTTTTAAATCGCTTCGTAACTCTTTAAGCAGTTTGTTTTTTTGAACGATATGCAGTGCAAAGCTCATCAGGTCGTTATCTTTATTTTTAAGTTCCGACTCCATCAGTTCTTTTTGTGCTCTGTGAAGTTCGGCATCTTTTTCTCGGATTTGTTGTTGCTTTTTTACCAATATGTTATAACGTACAACAAGCAATATGCCTGTAAGGAGGATAATAATCAGCGATGCGATAAGGATGTTCATACGGAGCCTGTTGATTTTCTTGTCTTTGGTCAGCATTTCAATGTCATACTTTTGCAGTTTGTATTGAATGTTATCCATTTCCGAAAGCAGTTGGGTTTTAATAGCTCCGATATTCTTTTTTTCGCGTTCTTTAAACAGCGAATCTTTAATCATTTCATATTTCTTGAAATAAAGTAGTGCCGATTTAAGGTTATTCTGTTTTTCGTAAACCAGACTTAAACCTTTTAATGTTTCCGGTTTGTCTTCAGTAATTTTATATTTTTCTGCTATCCGGTAGGCCTCCAGGAAATAGTTTAAAGCATTTTGCAGGCTGTCGAGTTTGATTGCATCGTAACCAAGTAAAACCAAAACGCTGATGATATTATTCTGATCGTTGGCTTTACGATAGTGTCTAAGTGCTTTATTATAATAATCAACGGCCTGTTTGGTTTCGTTCATGGCATCGAAAGTTGTGCCTATGTTTTCAAGATTGATGGCCACTCTTCTTAAGTCTTTTATCCTTGAGTGTATTTCAAGACTTTGCTTGTAATAGTCGAAAGCTGTTTTATAGTTTCCTCTGAGTCTTTCAATTTCACCGATATTATTAAGCGCTTTTGCCACACCTGCTTCGTCACCAATTTCTTTGCTGATTGTTAAAAGTTTTTGATAATGATCTTTGGCGTTGTCGTAGTCGTTAAAACTCAGCAACAAACTTCCCAGGTTATCGTTGGCTGCCGCAAGCAGTTTTTTGTCATTCAGTCCCAGTGCGTAATCCATCATCCGGTTATAGTAGGAGAGTGCTTTGTCCAGCTCAAAATTGTTGTTGTAATAAACCCGTCCAAGTTTTCCGAAAAGATCGGCAAGCTCCTTTTTATTACCCAGTTCCGTAAAAAGTTTTTCGCTAATAAGAAAATAGTTGATGGCCGGTTGCAGATTGTTTTCGGTGGTATAAAGTTCACCCATTAATTTGTTGATTCTGGCAAGAATATCGACGGAGTTGGCATTGTGGGCATAGGATAATGCTTCGCGATTGAAGATAAGTGCCTGCTGGGGATCGGAAAATCTTAGAGAGTCGGCTTTTTTATATAGGCTTACCGCCTTATGTAATAGCGCGGTATTAATGTTGCCCGAATCGTTTGAAACATATTGTCCGGTATCGGAATAAAGAAATAAAGGCAGGAATGTACTTATTAAAAGTAAATATGTAATTAAGGTTTTCGTATTCATTTTTTTAATGCTGCATAAAGAGATAAACATCGTTTAATCAGGCAAAACGAACGGTATTATAAAATACGGTAACTTACCGTAATGTAAACACAAAAACCGACTATATTACCGGATATTCAATTTATTACAGTTAATCTACTCATACGGATCGGTAACCGGCAAAACATAATACTGACCGGTACGCGGGTCTTTGTAAAATTTTGAATATCCGTTGATGCTTTCGATATTGGCATCTATCGAACCTTTTACAAATACCGTATTGGCCACATCCACTTCGCCGGTAATGCGCAATGCCGAATCAGCCACAACCACCTGCGGGCTAACCGACGGCAACAGTCCTGCATTTTGGAAAACCAATACCCAGATACCGACAACAATTAATACCAAAGTTGTTTTGATGAAACGTGTACTTAACTCTTGCATGACAGACGTTTTTATTTTAGCTCAAAAATATTCATTTTAACCTTTATAACAAAATGAATTGTTCAAGGGAGAGTTATAAACTGGTTCGGGATGCAATTTTAATGTAAATGGCAAGCTTAATGTTGTAAAGCAGTTACTTAAATTCCTCAATTATCAGTTCCTTAAAACCGGGGGTTGCATAGGTTTTGTTTTTCCCCGAAGTGTCGGAGTAGATAAAAAAGGCTTCCAGTGTTGAATCGTGTTCAACAAAATCGCGTGACTTTTCAAATCCCATTACCATAAACGATGTGGCATAGGCATCGGCCAGTGCTGTGTTGCCGGCAACCACCGAAACACTTAATAATGAGTGTTTGACCGGATATCCTGTTTTCGGATCAATGGTGTGTGAATATCGTATTCCGTTTTTTTCGTAATATTTTCGATAGCTGCCCGATGTTGCCACCGACCGGTTTTTTAGGCCGATAACGGCTTTTAGTACACGGTCGTCTTCTTTATGTTCGGCAGGTTTTTCAATGCCCACACGCCATGGTTTTCCTCCCGGTTTTTCGCCTTTTGCTTTTACTTCGCCACCTATATCAATCAAATAGTTATCAATTCCTTTTTTTTCCAGAAAGGCGGCCACAACATCAACCGAATAGCCCTGGGCAATGGCATTAAAATCAATTTTAAGGCGGTCATCGCTTTTAACAATTTTGTTGTCAGTTATTTTAACCTTTTGGTATCCGGTAAATTCCATCAAACTATCCACGATGGCCGTATCCACATTGGTTGACTCATCAAAACCGAACCCCCAGGCCTGCACAAGCGGTTCCACCGTACAATCAAATGCTCCGTCGGTGGCTTTGGCAACCTGCTGCGAATAGTTAAAATTATCGGTAAACCATTTGTCTAATATTACCGGATCTTCGTTCCGGTTTACCCTTGAGAGAATTGATTGGGGAACCCAAAGCGACACCGACCGGTCGAAAGCGTTGAGCAGTGAATCTATTTGGGGTTTCAGGTTTCGGTGTTGCTGATCAAAATAAATAATGGAATAATAAGTTCCCTGAGCGGAACCCTGCACTCGTTCGGGTTGGGGTTCGGGCTTGCAGCTACCCAAAAATATCAATATGATAAATATCCATTTATACATTTAAAAAGATTTAATCTTTTATACCGGAATATTTTACGGTTTTACCTGCACCGCATTAATAAACAGTATTTTCGGGAAGTTGCACTAAAATCTGTACGACAGATTAACGGCAATGGCTCCGGTAGTTCTTACCTGATATTTATAACCCTCTGGTATGGTAAAAATATAACGAATACCAATGGAACCTATGATGGAAAAGCTGAGGGCTTTTATGGGTGTAAAGATTACGCCGTTGTTAACCATAAATTTGATGTAGCCCGAATTTTCATCGTAATCTACATAACTACCTTCATAACCACCATTATAATAGCCGTAGTCCCATCTGGCAACACCAATTCTTAATCCCGGGCCGGTAAGAAATCGCCATTTACCTTGTCCTGTGGGATAGAAGTTGAGGTTTAATCCGGTGTAAAACTGATTATACATATCATCTACCTGGGCGTGGTTGCCGTAACCAAACGAAATGGGAATTTCGAAACCGGTTTTTCCGTTTTTTGAAATATGCTCGTAGGATAAGGTGAAATTATTAAAAATAAGATCTGCCAGGTGATAGGTCAACAGGTTTTTATTAAAATCGTTGCGCATCACAATTTTTTTAACCGGTTCAAAAAATTCAAGGTGTCCGTCTTCAAAAGCAATTAAACTGATATCGTTGTTTTTAATGGCGATAACGGGCCCGTCAGGGTTGTTGTACTCTTTGTACTGAACTTCGCCGATGCCAAGTTCAATAATTTTTGCGGCAATTCGTGTATTGCTTTTGGTATAAATAAAATCCTGGCTATAGGCTTCCATTCCCAACATAGGAACCAGCAGCAATAAAATTAATAACTTTTTCATGTAAATAAATTTTTGATCTTAAAGTTTATAAATTGATATTATGTAAGTTGTGAAAATATTTTTTGTTCGGTAAATGTTAAAACAGGTTTTTTTGTTAAAGACAAAACAAATTACTGTTTGGTTTCGTTATTACAGCACAAATAAACAAAAAAAGGGAGGTTAAAACCCTCCCTTTACTCATTTATTTAACGATTAACTTCCAAAATCGTCGAACATTACGTTTTCTTCCGGAACACCGAGGTCATCCAGCATTTTTTTAACAGCATCAATCATCATGGGAGGTCCGCAGAGGTAATATTCAATTTCTTCGGGTTCGGGATGATTTTTAAGGTAATTGTCATAAATAACCTGATGGATAAAACCCACATAGCCGTCCCAGTTATCTTCGGGCAGCGGTTCGGAAAGAGCCACTTCAAATCTGAAGTTTGGAAATTCCTTTTCAATTTCGCGGAACTGATCAACATAGAAAAGTTCTTTTTTTGAACGGCCTCCGTACCAGAAGGTGGCTTTCCGGTGTGTTTTTTGTGTTTTGAACTGATCGAAAATATGTGACCGCATGGGTGCCATTCCGGCACCACCGCCAATGAACATCATTTCGTTATCAGTATCTTTAATAAAGAATTCGCCGTAAGGGCCCGAAACCATCACTTTATCGCCCGGTTTGCGCGAAAAGATATAGGAGGAGCAAACGCCCGGATTTACATTCATAAAGGCATTTTTCTTTCTGTCCCATGGCGGGGTGGCAATACGGATGTTCAGCATAACAATATCGCCTTCGGCCGGATGGTTAGCCATTGAGTAGGCCCGGTATTGCTCTTCGCTGTTTTTCATCTTAAGGCTCCACATGTTAAAATGATCCCAGTCGGCCCTGTACTCTTCGCCAACGTCAATATCTTTACCGAAGTCAACTTCAATTTTGGGTACGTCTATCTGGATATATCCGCCCGATTTAAAATTAAGATGTTCTCCTTCGGGAAGTTTAACCACAAACTCTTTGATAAAGGTGGCCACATTGTCGTTGGATACCACTTCGCATTCCCATTTTTTAATACCGAACACTTCGGCAGGCACTTCAATTTCCATATCCTGTCGAACTTTAACCTGACATCCCAGTCGCCAGTTGTTAGCCTGTTCTTTACGGGTAAAAAAGCCTTTTTCGGTAGGAAGAATGGTTCCGCCGCCGCTGGTTACCTGTAACCGGCACATACCGCAGGTTCCGCCGCCTCCACAGGCAGAGGGCAAAAATATTTTCTGCCCCGAAAGTGTTGACAACAAGGTAGAGCCCGGTTCGGTTTTAATTTCCTTTTCCCCGTTTATTTTAATGGTTACTTCGCCCGAAGGGGTAAGTTTTTTCTTGGCGTAAAGCAGTATGGAAACCAATAAAAGGGTAATGATGAGGAAAACACCAATACTGATGGCAATGACCATTCCTATTGATATTTGAAGTAAAATCATCTTTTCGTCGATTTATTAATATTATAATTTAATTCCAAGGAAACTCATAAAAGCAATTCCCATTAAGCCGGTAATGATAAAAGTGATACCCAGTCCGCGTAAGGCAGGGGGTACGTTTGAATATCTTATTTTTTCGCGAATTGCAGCGATGCCCACAATGGCAAGGAACCAGCCGATACCCGAACCCAGTCCGAACGATGTTGCCTGTGCTACGCTCTGATAATCTCTTTCCTGCATAAACAGCGAACCGCCCAGGATGGCACAGTTAACTGCAATCAGCGGGAGAAAAATTCCAAGCGAAGCGTACAGCGACGGGGAGAATTTTTCAACTACCATTTCCACCAGCTGCACCATTGAAGCAATAATGGCAATAAACAGGATAAAGCTCAGAAAACTAAGATCGACATCGGCAAACTCGGGGCCAACCCACGAAAGGGCACCCGGTTTTAGGATATATTCGTTCAACAGGTAATCAACCGGAACGGTAATTCCCAAAACAAACACAACGGCTAACCCGAGCCCTACAGATGTATTTACCGTCTTTGATACCGCAAGATAGGAGCACATGCCTAAGAAATAGGCAAACACCATGTTGTCGACAAAGATGGATTTTATAAATATGTTAAATATTTCCTGCATGGTTATAATATTTATTGGTTAATGCAATGGTTATTTTTCAATCAGTTCACGGTTTCGGTTTCGTTGAATCCAAATAATAACACCTACCGTAATTAATGCCATGGGAGGCAATATCATTAAACCGTTGTTTTTATATCCGAAGTCGTAAACAGCCTGAGGAATTACCTGATAGTCGAACAGGGTTCCCGAGCCTAACAGCTCTCTGAAAAATGCGATAATAATCAGTATAATACCATATCCCAGTGCATTTCCTATACCGTCCAGAAAGGCGGGCCAGGGTTTGTTTCCCATGGCAAAAGCCTCAAGCCGTCCCATTAAAATACAATTGGTAATAATCAGTCCCACAAAAACCGAAAGCTGTTTACTAATATCGTACACAAAGGCTTTTAAAACCTGGTCGACTAAAATTACCATGGTAGCAATTACCACCAGCTGTACAATAATTCGGATACGCTGGGGGATGCCGTTTCGTAATAACGACACTACCACATTTGAAGCTGCCAGTACAACCATAACCGATATTGACATAACAATAGCCGGTTTAAGTTTTGCCGTAACTGCCAAAGCAGAGCAAATTCCCAGCACCTGTACCGTAATAGGGTTATCAAGGTTAAGCGGTTTGGTAACCAGTTTTACGTTTTTTGGCGAGAACAATGGTTCGCGTTCTTTTGTCTCAGCACTCATATCTTATTTGTTTTTTCTTAATTCTTTAAAATATGGCAAATAACTTTCCAAAACATTTTTAAGCATGGCATCTACACCTTTACTGGTAATAGTACCTCCCGAAATAGCATCTACACCGTGTATCTGCATATTTTTCGGTAATTTTTCAACTCCGCCCTTTACTACTTTAATAGAGGTAAAGTTACCTTTGTCGTCAAAAATTGTTTTACCGACGAAAGGTTTTCTAAAGTGTTCGGTTGTAATTTCAGCACCCAGTCCCGGCGTTTCGCCTTTGTGATCGAAATATACTCCAACCACGGTATTCAAATCATCTTTAAGAGCAATATTTCCCCATATAGGCCCCCATAATCCTGTGCCTAACAAAGGAATAATATAAATGGTTTCGCCATCCCTGTTAAGAACATACAAAGGAAGTTGATATGGTTTTTTTTGCGATTTGTTATAATATTGTTCTTTTAAACTTAGTGTAAAAGCTTTTCCGTTTTCTTTTGCTCCGTCACTATATTCTTCAACTACTTTTCCGTCCTGATCAATAACAATCTCTTTTGTAACATAATTGTTAAACGATTTAATCATTTCATCGGTACTAATGTTGTGAATACCTGCTGCATCAAGTATTCCGCCCATTTTTTCAATGGCCATGTTTTTTTCCTGAAAAGGTTTTAAAAGCATGGCTGCCGACGATAATAAAGCAGCTGCAATGATTACCATAATGGAAGCATACCTTAATATATATCCGTTACTATTGTTCATAATTATAAGTATTAGCTGTTAGCAACTACCTTTAAACGTTTCAGTCGTTTTTTAATATTCGACTCAATTACATAGTGGTCGATTAGCGGGGCAAACACGTTAAGCAGCAAAATGGCAAGCATCATTCCTTCGGGATAGGCAGGGTTGAACACCCTGATAAGTACCGCTATCATACCTATTAAAAATCCGTATATCCATTTTCCGCGTTGTGTTTGAGCGGAGGTAACGGGGTCGGTTGCCATAAAAACGGCACCAAAAGCAAATCCGCCCATTACCAGATGATAATATGCCGGAAGTTCCATGTACTGATTGGCACCCCACCAGTTAAACAGAAGTCCCATTATATAGCCTCCTGCAAAAACCGACAGCATGATACGCCATGATGCAATACCTGTAGCCAGTAGCACCACGGCACCTATCAGTATCATCAGGGTTGATGTTTCGCCCACGGAACCGGGTATAAATCCCATAAACATATCGGTAAACGAATGGAAATGATCGAAATTACCCACCAGGGCATTTCCCAGCGGTGTGGCACCGGAATAGGTATCGGCTTTTTCGGCAATCCATACTTTATCGCCCGACATATCGCCCGGATAGGCAAAAAACAAAAAGGCACGGGCAATAAGTGCGGGGTTAACCACATTCATGCCGGTTCCGCCAAATACCTCTTTCCCGAATATTACGGCAAAAGCAACGGCAACGGCCAGTATCCAAAGCGGAATATCGGGCGGAACAATCAATGGAATTAGCATACCCGTTACAAGGTAGCCTTCGTTAATTTCGTGGCCCTTTATCTGGGCAAAATAAAATTCGATTCCCAGCCCCACGGCGTACGACACAATGATTATCGGAACAATCTTCATGGCACCGTAACCAAGGTTCTGCCAAAAATCGGCGGTTTGACCCAGCGACAAAAAGTGCTGGTAACCCGTATTCCACATACCGAAAATTAGAGCGGGAAGGGTGGCGATAATTACCACCGTCATTACTCGTTTCATGTCGATGGAATCCCTGATGTGTGCTCCTTTGGTAGTAACCGTGTTGGGAACAAACAAAAAGGTCTCTATTCCCTCGAAGGTAGAGCCGAGCCAGTGGAATTTTCCCCCTTTCTCGAAATGTGGCTTTTGTTTGTCAATAAACTTTCTGAGCGCTTTCATGCGTTATTTTTCTGATATAATTAATTAACTCATTTCTTTTCTCATCATCTCAAGACCGTTGCGAACAATCTCCTGCATATTGATCTTCGACGGGTCGATAACTTCACAAAGGGCAAAATCTTCGGCATCTATTTCGTAAACACCAAGGTTTTCCATCAGGTCGATGTCTTCAACCAGCATGGCCTTCATCAGTTGCATGGGATAAATATCAAACGGGAAAACCTTTTCATACAATCCGGTAACCACAAAAGCCCGCTCGCCACCATGCAAGTTGGTGTCTAAACGATATTTTTTATTGGGCGTTAACCATGCCGGGAAAGTTTTTGAGAAGCTCCATTTTCCGAAACCCGGTAGTGCCCACCCGAAAAACTCATAATAATCACCTTCGGGAATAACGGTTATTTGTGAATCGTAGAAACCGATAAATCCGTCGCTTTCGATTTTTGTTCCGGTTAAAACATTACCGCTGATAAAACGGTTGTTGTCGCCATTGATGTTGTTAACCACCATGTTGGTGATGTTGGCACCAATATGAGCCCTGTAATATTTCGGTTTCATCACTTCGGAACCTGTTAATGCCACCACCCTGCTGCTGTCGTATTCGCCCGTTAAAAACAGCTTTCCTATTACAGCAACATCCTGTGCGTCAACATACCATACAACATCACCTTTGTTAATGGGATCAACACGGCTGATGTGAACGCTGACATTTCCGGAAGGATGTGGGCCGGCAAAGGTGTTTACCTGTACATTTTTGGCGTTTGTAAACAAGTCGGAACCGTTTAAATCCTTATGTACGTTAAGATGTACTTTTCCGGTGGTAAGCCTGGTAAGAACGTCGAGACCTGCCTGAAACTCCTTTTCTTTTCCCTTTAACATTAAATCGTAGTCGGGTGCCAGGGGAGAGGAATCAAAAGCAGAAACAAAAATCGACTTGGGAGCGTCATCCGGATTGGCAATAACCGAATAGGGGCGCTGCCTTATCAAAGGCCAAACGCCGCTTTTTAACAGTTTTTCGGTAACGGCGGCTTTATCAAGCGATGCAATATCGGCTTTGCCGAAATCGATGCTTTCGAGCTTTCCGTCCGATTCAATTATCAACTCCAGGATTTTTCGTTTTGCCCCTCTTTTTAGCTCAACAAACTTTCCGCTTACGGGAGCGGTAAAGAGAATATTTTCTCTATATTTGTCAAAAAACAGCGGTGTTCCGGCTTTAACCGGGTCGCCCTCTTTAACCAGCATTTTGGGAAAGCAACCGATAAAATCAGGGGGTTTAACAGCAAACCGTTTGGCATCCAAGTCAACAATGGTCTTCTCAGCTTCTCCTATAAGCTTAATATCCAGACCTTTTTTAACAAAATAAATAGTTGACATACGTATATAAATTCATTTATAAAAGAAAACGCAAGTTAAATTAAAATAAAATTAGAATGAGTAAAAATATTAAATTATTAAGAATGTTTTCTAAATTATTACAGAATTATATAACAAATAAATCATTTTTAGCATGAACCCCCTTTCTAAATATTTAGTTATTACCATCTTGATATTGTTTAATACTCCTTTGGTAATCAAATCGCAAACCATTTTAAATGAAGATAAAGTTTACGACCGCAACATCAATACGGTATTGTTGTATCAAACGGGCAATCAGCTTACCGAGCCTGTCATCGAACTAAACACAAGCGACAAACTTACACTGGAGTTTGACGATTTTAGCGATCAAACCTACAACTTCAGATATACCATCATTCATTGCGATAAAGACTGGAACACTTCCGATTTGGATCAGATTGAATATCTTGAAGGGTTTCCCGAAGGTGAAATTACCAAATATACCTTTTCGTTAAATGCCATTCCGGGTTACATTCATTACCAAACGGTTTTTCCCACTTCCGATTTAAAAATAAAATATTCGGGTAATTACATTTTAAAGGTGTATGTTGACAATGACGATGACGAAAACGTGATTATTACCCGCCGCTTTTTTGTGGTTGAACCCAAGGTTACCATTGCCACCGATATACCGTACTATCCCAAAAACCTCGAATACACAAAACACAAGCAGCAAATTGATTTAACCATCGTAACCCCCGATATTTTTAATACGCAGGCCGACAGGCGTATCAGGGTTTTTATCAGGCAAAACGGCCGGTGGGATAACATGATTAAAAATCTTGCACCTACCACGGTACTTTCCAACCGGCTTGAATATAATTATCCCGAAGGAATTGTGTTTGACGGGGGTAATCAGTTTCGTTATTTTGATATGAAAAGCTACTATTATCAGGCTCCCAATATCAGGCAAATTATTAGCAATAAAGATGGTTACGAAGTGGTTTTGCATACCGATTACTCAAGGGCAAAAAAGGAGTACGAAACCTATACCGATATTTTCGGGATGCGTCTTGTTCAGGCGCGAAACGACCAGCAAACCGATATTGAAGGTGAATATGCCTGGGTTGACTTTTCGCTGAAAATTCCAAAATTTAACAATGCGGATGTATATATAATAGGTGCGCTTAACGACTGGCAGCTTAACAGCAACAACCGTATGCAATACGATGACCAATACCGTATGTACACCCTTTCGATGTTTTTAAAACAGGGATATTACAATTATATGTACGGGGTGGTGGCCAGGGGAGAGACCAAAGCCGATGTTACATTGATTGAAGGTGACCACTGGGAAACAAAAAACCGATACAGGGTTTATGTTTATTACCGCAATGTTATGCCCGAATACGACAGGCTGGTGGGATACCATATGTTTAACTCGTTTTCAACAAGCAGATAAACTGCAATTATCTTTTCAGGGTTAATGTAACATTGGTGCCAACATTTAAAACGGCATTATTTTCCAGTTCAATAACTGAGAAAGTACGGTCCTGGTTTAAAACAGGGCTTGTACCCGATGATGTAAAAATCAGTTTGCAACTTGCATCGGGACTGTAACGGGCGGTAACTAACGGGGCTTCGTCCCAGTTTGCTTTATCGGTTACATTTGAAGAGGTGCTGCCGTTCCAGGTTAAGGTTTTCCGGTGCCATTTGGGGGCCATATCAGCTGTTCCGGCACTTTCGATTACCCATTGTGATGCCGTCCATAATGTATCGGAATTAGTAACCGGAAAGATTCTGACAGCACGGGAATCGAGATATTCCCAGGGTTGTCCAGTTCCGTCCTGATCAATCACACCGTAAGCATCAATTAAAGTACCGGTTTCGTGATTGCCATTTTTATAAAGAAAGTAGCCGTCATCACCATTACCTGTGATATAGCCGCTGGAAATATCCGGATAAAAACCGTAAGCGGTAAAAAAGTCATCACTGTTATAAGCAACCACCATTGACGAATCGGATTTTAAAACCCCCGTTAAAGCAATGTCTGCCCATCCCGAGCCGTTGGCTTGCCGCGACAGGTACCAGTTTTCGTCACTAAAATTAACATCTGTATTTCCCACATTGGTTATCTCCACAAAACGGGCTTCATAGTTATCCGACGGATCGGCAACTTCCGAAATGATAAGATAAAGTACCGTATCCACCGCGGTGGAGTCCATGGTTGTTGGAACTACACCGTCGGTTTTATAGTTTATATTATCGCCTGAGTTGTTGTAAGGGTAAATGGTAAAATAGTAAGCGGTTTGCGGCGAAAGGTTTTCCCAGGTGTAGGTTTGGGCATTGTGTGGTACATTGTAAACGCCGGCACTGTCGGTCAGGTCCGTGTCGTTTGGATATTCCGTACTGTCGGCAGGAGGGGTAAAAACGCCGGTTTGATTTATCATTACAAGAAAATTTTGGGCAACGGTATCGCCGTCGTTGTTATCCCAGGTAAGGGTAACGGATGTGCTTGTGGCGCTGGCAGCAATAAAATCGGAAACATGATTTGAAGGCTCACCGTAAATGGTGTTGCCCCAGATGGAGTCAACGTATTCCGGATGATCGATAAACGGATTCCGGTTATGCTGATAGTGGTAATAAACCGTATCGTTACGCCGTTGTTCCCACTGGTCAACCGGATCGTTTTGATGCCATGCAAGCAGTGTTGAAAGTTTTCCGTAAAAGGGTTCGTTATTTACGGCAGTGTTAACCGAATCTACCGGCTCAAGGTCTGTTTCACCGTTGTCTCCTTCGTAACGCGTGGCCATATAAAAAATAATACGGGCCACATCGCCTTTTACCTCGTCGCGGGGTTCCCAAACATCCGTATCTTTATAACATTCGGTAGGGCCTGAGCCATCAATGTATTGAACCACACCCCAGTTAAAATCACGATTGCTTTTAGCTGAATTTACCGAAGCATCCGCCGGACGCAGTTGGTGAAGATCGGTGCCTTCGGGCGGATTATTACCAAAATCGCCGTGTGATTTGGACCACACATGCTCACGATTCCAGTCTTCCGAACCATTACCAAAATCATACTTTCCGTATGTCCAGCCGGTATAAAAGCAGATAACTTTGGTTGTGTCAACGGTATCCTGATCGGTGACTCTTAACGCAATCTTCACACTGTCGTAGCTAAGTGCATGATGGTTTTTAATGATATCATGCAAAGCTGCTTTCAGAGATTCACCCGTTAAACCTTGTGCACTGTTATAATAGCCGGCAGGAATCTGTGCCTTAACCGTAAACAGCGTAAAAGCAAACAGAGTAATAAATAAATATTTTAACATAAACGCCTTACCTTATGGTGCCAAAAATAGTATAATTACCGACAAACAGGAACCGATAAAGATATTACTTTGCATTTTAGTTTGTTGAAGCTGCCTTTATATAGGCTTTAAAAGGAGGCGTTTTATTTCTATTACATATCCTTTTCCAGGGTAAACGAAAAGGTGGTTCCTTCGCCTATATTACTACGTGCGGTAATGGTTTGACGGTGAGCTTCGATGATATGTTTAACAATGGCAAGACCAAGGCCTGTTCCGCCTTTGTCGCGTGAGCGGCCTTTGTCGGTACGGAAAAACCGTTCAAAAAC
>CAYNVN010000003.1:0-9232 GCA_964400655.1 uncultured Lentimicrobiaceae bacterium | reverse complement strand
CCGAACGTACCGTTCGGTACGGGCGGGGAGTCCTGGTGGGGCTACAACAACCATATTCGTTACGATTTATCATGTCGTAATACGCATACATATTAAATTCCGAATCTCATAACCGGTATTACAAGGGTCATTGTGAGAATCTTGACGAACGTATAAAGCAACATAATGCGGGAAAGACCAGGTCCATAAAAGCATTCAGGCCTTGGAAGCTGGTATATTACGAAACGTTTCCAACCAGAGAGGAAGCAATTAACCGGGAGAAGTACTTTAAATCTTCAGCGGGGAGAAAATACCTCAGGATGAAATTTTCATCTTTAAAAACAGGAGTTTCCTAAACTCTGGATACAGGTTCCCCGCCCGAACGTACCGTTCGGTACGGGCGGGGAGTCCTGGTGGGGCTACAACAACCTTTTCCGGTACGGGCAGGGAGTCCTGGTGGGGCTACAATTTTTCCCTACTCTGCCTTAATAAGAATTATATATTCCCATGGGTTAAGCTCCCAGCTGTGATTTCCTGAGTAGTGAAAGCCCTCTCCGGTTTTATAATCAACATAGTCTCCTTTTAACAGGTCGTTTTCCAGCCTGAAAGAGTGCGGGTTGTTGCTTAGGTTCATTAGTACCAAAACCCTGTTGTTATCCTTTTGGCGGTAAAAGGCAAATATATCATCGTTAATACCTTTCGACAGAGGAACCGGTTCTCCCCCTTCAACACCATTCCAAAGGGCACGATTGGCATGTTTTAAATCAATCAGTTTTGTATAAAACGATGCTTTGTCAAGATTGCTCCAGTCGATGGTGTCTTTTTCAAAAAAGCGCAGACGTTTATCGAGTCCGGCTTCCTGTCCGCTGTAAATAAGCGGAAATCCCGGGGCTACAAAAGTAAAAACGGCAAATGCTTCACCGGCTTTATCGCCCATACGCTCTTTAACCGTTCCGTTCCATGAGTTTTCATCGTGGTTTGAGGTAAAGGTCATGCGGTACATATCGGGATCAAAAACAGCATTGTTCCAGTTGTAATAATCCCATATTTCGGCGGCTTTCTTTTTTCCCTGAGCGATATCATTCATCAGGTGATGCAATTTCCAGGAGTAGTTCATGTCAAAGGCTTCACGAAGCAGGTCAACGTTATCTTCATCTTCGGCCAGCATAAATACCGGTTTAATCTCGTCCAGTTCACGGCGGGCATTGTTCCAAAAATCGGTGGGTACCATTCCGGCCACATCACAACGGTAACCGTCGATGTCAAAATCGCGGACCCAGTATTTCAGGGCTTCCGTCATGGCTTCCCGCATTTCGGGGTTATTGTAGTCGAACGAAATAACATCGGTCCAGTCGTAAGGCGAGACAAGATTACCGTGTTCATCTTTTTCGTAATATTCAGGATGTTCGGTTGCCCAGATATTATCCCAGGCCGAGTGGTTTGCAACCCAGTCGAGAATAACTTTCATTCCCAGAGCATGAGCCTCTTGGATAAGATTGCGCAGGTCTTCTTTGTTACCAAATTCAGGATTAATGCCATGATAATCTTTAACGGCATAGTAACTGCCCAACGACCCTTTGCGGTTTTTTTCACCCACCGGAAAAACAGGCATTAACCATAATATATCCACACCTGTTTCTTTTAACCGGGGCAGGTGTTTTCTGAAGGCATTAAAGGTTCCTTCGGGGGTATATTGCCGGATATTCACTTCGTAAATATTGGCGTTTCGTGTCCATTCCAAATGTTTCATATGTTGATTGTTGTTTTGATTATCTTTTGTTTGACCCGTTACCATGCTGCCTGAAAACAGAACAATTAGCAGAAACAATAAACTTTTTTTCATGGTTTTGATGATTTTATTTCTGAACATTAATGCAAATAAGCATGGCAAAACTATTAAAAAAAGGCTGCTTTCCCACCGAAAACAGCCTTTACGCTAAAACCTATTTATTGTTTTAGTCCATTAACTCTTTTAGTTTGTCCTGCAAAGCCTCACCGCGAATATTACGTGCAATAATTTTGCCGTCGGGGCCAATTAAAATATTTTGTGGGATGGACTGAATACCGTACAGTTTGCCGGCAGCATTTCCCCATCCTTTCAGGTCGGAAACCTGCGTCCATGTTAAACCGTCGTCCTGTATGGCTTTTATCCAGTCCTGTTTTTGACTGTCGAAAGAAACACCGAATACGGTAAACCCTTTGTCGTGATATTTTTGGTAAGCATTTAAAACATTCGGATTTTCCCTTCTGCAGGGCTGACACCATGCAGCCCAGAAATCAACCAAAACATATTTGTTTTCTTTAACTACCGAGCTGAGAGCAACAGGATTTCCCTGCGGATCGTTTTGAGTAAAATCAATATAGGGTTGACCTATCTGCACCCTTTTTAAAGTGGCAACACGTTCGTTAAGAAGTTTTGCATATTTATTGTTCGACATTGAGGGGTCAATGCTGTTTGTAGCCTCTTCCAGTTCGTCCAGTTCAAACAAATAGGAGTTGGCATAAATAACGTAAGGGCCTATAACACTGGTGTTGTTATCTTTCAGATACTGAATCATTGTTTCTTTTCGTTCGTTTTCAATGCCTTCATACTCTTTCTCCAGACGGTTGACCTCTGCCGTATCACCTTTTCGCTGGGCAACACCGTATTTGGCACCCAGTTCCTGGACTTTTTTATCGAAAGAACCCATTACATCGGTCATAAACTTGTTGTACTCATCGTTGGTTTTTGAGTTTTCAATTTTTACATCCCTTAAATTGTTTTGGCTGGTAGTTAAATTGATGACACCCTCTTCAATAAATACCGGAACAGCTCCTCTTGTATTTTCAATAATAAAGTACATCATATCAGGCGAATCCACATTACCTTCCAGAGTGGCTTTACCATCTTTAAGTTTTACCGAATCAATAGTTATCCAGTCGGCATCTAACCTTTTCTTTAAATAAACCATGGTTCCGTCTTTGGCACCGTTAACGGTTGTGTTTAATTTAAAGTTGTTGTTTGATTGTTGTTGATTTCCACACGAAACCATAAAAACAGCCATGATTCCGGCCATTACGATTGAGAAAAATTTTTGCATGGTTATAAAATTAATATTTAATAATTATTCTTTTGAATAGGTAGTTGTAATAACTCCAAGAGGGGTTGTGCTTTTTGAAACGATGTAAGGCTCTATATAATCACCTAACTTGTGAACGGCGGTATCGCCTTTAAAGTGAAAGTTAATGATTTGACGGCTTTTGTCAAATGACCAAACGGCTTCGTATGTGTTATTGTTAGTAATGATTATCATTAATGAATCATCCTGAATTTTAAAATGCATTTGTTTTTGAATCTCAACAACCTGCTGCAACATTTGAGGGGTTGTTTTGTTTTCATCAAATTCGGTTTTTACATTATCAACTTTCCATATACCGATCAGCTTGTTTTCGGTGGAACCGCATGATACAATAAGAAAAAACAGACCAAAAAGAAATAATTGCGTAATAAGTTTCATTTTAATTTCAAATTCTGTAAAGTGCAAAGGTAATTTATAAATAACGGCCCATTCGTTAAAAAATGTGAAACAGCAATTATGAAAAACATTAAACAATTTCATTAACTTTGCTCACAAACTAAATTGATAATAATTAACAATAAAAAGCAGGTTTATGAAAACAAAATTAATTTTAAGTGTTTTGGCGGTATTTTTTTTATCGCCGGTATTAAAGTTGTCGGCTCAGGATTTCAGCGGGGATGACATACTTGGTGTTTGGCTGAACGAAGATAAAGATGCTCATGTTGAGATTTATAAAGAGGGAAATAAATATTTTGGTAAAATAGTTTGGTTAAAAAATCCCATTGATGAGGAAACCGGAAAGCCGAAGTTAGATGACAAAAATGAAGACGAAAGTTTACGTTCACGCCCGGTAATGGGATTGTTGCTGCTAAAAGATTTTGTTTTTGATGGTGACGATGAGTGGGAAGACGGTGAAATATATGATCCGAAAAGCGGGAAAACATACAGTTGTTATATGGAGTTTCCGGACGAGGATAACAAAGATTATTTGAAAATCAGGGGATATATAGGAGTGAGCCTTTTGGGCAGAACAACCTACTGGACAAGGGTAAAATAATAGGAACAATGAAAATTGTAAAAAGAAAGCCGCAACAAAGCGGCTTTTTTTATTACCGTTGTCTTTGGGTAAAAAATTATCCTACCGATTGTTTTTGCAAAACAATTGAGTAGTTTTGCTACTCATTAGCCCGTGATGGAATATTTGTAAAAGGCTAATAAGCAGTTCTGTACAATATTGCTATGGGACTTAGAAGGCGGAAGCGTGTTTAAATTGTTCTGCATTCCGGTTGAGAAAAGATACCTGAAAGGAATGAATATTAACTGAAAGATTATTAAATGTCATTCGACCAGCTAATTGTTTCTCTTGTAATCCTGTTAATGATAATTTCTTTGTATAAGAATTTATTGGGGCCGGGATTTACTTTTATAATTGGAATAAGTGTTTTGGGTATTTTCGGGATATTAACGCCCGATGAAATGATACACGGGTTTGCCAACGAGCAGCTTGCGGTAATTGTTTTGTTGCTGTTAATTGGGGAAATTATCAGAAGGTCAACCTTAATTGACAGTTTTTTTGAGAATTTCTTTAAAAAAACTTTTTCATACCGCAAATTTTTGTTCAAACTGATTTTTCCGGTGGCGGGGCTTTCGGCGGTTATCAACAACACACCGCTTGTGGCCATTATTATGCCGTATGTTCATAATTGGGGTAAACGAAACGGCATTTCCCCTTCAAAATTATTGATACCGTTATCGTATGCCGCCATGCTGGGAGGAACGGCAACACTAATTGGAACATCAACAAACCTGGTGGTAAACGGATTGGTGGCGGGCCAGGATGTTTTTCCCGGTTTTAAGTCGCTGGATATTTTCGATTTTACTCCGGTTGGGTTAACAATGGTGTTGTTGGGAGGATTGTATTTGGTTTTCTTTTCCGGAAAACTTCTGCCCGATAAACGCGATCCCATTGAAAATATAAAAAGCAACAGCCGGAAATATTTTGTGGAGGTGCGTGTTACAAAAGGTTCTAACTATCATAATAAAACCATTGAACAGGCAAACCTGAGAAATTTAAGGGGCCTCTTTTTGGTGGAGATTATCAGGGATAACAGAAGCCTTTCTCCGGTAACGCCCCGCACCGTTATTTATGAAGAGGACTTTTTGATTTTTGCCGGTAACACCGACACCATTGCCGATATGATAGAAAATAAATCGTCGCTGCAACCTTCGCAGTTGGGGATGTTTTTAAAAAGAGATAAAACGGAACTGGTCGAGGTGGTGGTTTCTCCCAATTCGGAGTTGGTTGACAGAACAGTTAAAGATAATAACTTCAGGGGTAAATTTGATGCGGCAATTCTTGCGGTACACCGTAACGGCGAAAAAATAAGCGGTAAAATAGGTGACGTAAAATTGTTGCCGGGAGACCTTTTATTATTGATTACGGGAGAAGATTTTGCACAACGTACTCAAGATTACAATGGATTTTACGAACTGAACAAAATACGAAGCATTAATAAAACATCTAAACTTCAGAGCTTACTTGTTATGGGCGGGCTAATCCTTTCCATAACCCTGTCTTCTTTAAAATTGGTTCCGTTGATGAATTCGTTGCTGGTATTTTTGGTTGTTTTGTTACTGGCTAAAATGGCATCCCCCAAAGAGCTGTATAAATCAATTAATTATAATTTGATATTAATTGTTGCGCTGTCGTTGGCGCTGGGAACGGCCATGATTAAAACCGGAATTGCCGCCGGTGTTTCGCATCTGTTTATTGAACTGATTAAACCTTATGGAGTTATAAGCCTGTTTATAGCAATATTTATCATTACTAATTTATTGGCTGCCGTAATTACAAACATTGGTGCGGTGGCCATTATTTTTCCCATTGCCATCAGTCTGGCCTCGCAGCTCGGGGTTGATCCGAAACCCTTTGCCCTGCTGGTTGCTTTTGCCGGAGCGGCAAGTTTTATTACCCCCATCGGTTATCAGACCAATTTGATGGTTTACGGGCCGGGCGGGTATAACTTTAAAGATTTCTTTAAAATTGGGTTACCCATGACCCTTTTGTTTATGGTGATTGCTGTTTTGGGGTTAACCCTGCAATTCGGAATAAAAATCAATTAACCTTTTTATAAGGGACTAAATATTGAATTAAGCATCAAACACGAATCAACAAAAATGAACAATACAAAAACGATAATTACCGCTGCGCTGGAGGCCGGAAAAGCCATACTTGATGTTTATAAAACAGATTTTAATGTTGAGTTTAAAGATGACGCTTCGCCGCTTACTTTGGCAGATAAAAATGCCCACAACATTATTTTCAATCATTTGAAAAAAACCGGAATTCCCGTTTTAAGCGAAGAGGGCAGGCAAATATCTTATGACGAACGAAAACAGTGGCGTGCACTGTGGATTGTGGACCCCCTTGACGGAACCAAAGAATTTGTAAAAAAGAACGGAGAATTTACCGTTAACATTGCCCTTGTAAAAAATCAAATTCCCGTTATGGGAGTTGTTTATGCACCGGTTTTGGATATCCTTTATTTTGGTGAACTGTCAACGGGAGCTTATAAAGTTGCAGATGCTTCACAAAAAGAAAACATCTTAGAGGAGTTCAATGTCGGTAACCGCATACCGGCAGCCGGCAACAAGGGATATTTTGGAGTGGTGGCCAGCCGGTCGCATCTCACAAAAGAGACCGAAGAATTTCTAGAATCATTAAAAAACAAGCACGGCAACATAAAAATTGTATCAAAAGGCAGTTCGTTAAAACTCTGTCTTGTAGCAGAAGGAGAAGCGGATATTTACCCCCGTTTTGCCCCAACCATGGAGTGGGATACTGCTGCCGGTGATGCCGTTGTTCGTGCTGCCGGTGGCAGGGTAAATCAGGCAAATTCGGAAACACCGCTGGTATATAATAAAGAGAACTTATTAAACCCATGGTTTGTTGTAACCCGTAAATAGTACTAACTCATGAGCAAAAAACAAAACAACCAAAACCTGCATCCGGTATTTAAGCAAATACTGAATCGTCAGGATAAAGAAAAACTACTTAATCAAAAAGCTAAAGTAATATGGATGACAGGACTTTCCGGAGCCGGAAAAACAACCATTGGTGCCGGAATTGAAAAAGAACTAAATGTAAGGGGTTATCTTACTCAGGTATTGGATGGTGATAATATACGCACAGGAATAAGTAATAACCTTGGTTTTTCCGAAGAGGACCGTTTTGAAAATATCCGGCGTATTGCCGAAGTGTCAAAACTGTTTCTCAACTGCGGAATCATCTGCATCAACAGTTTTATTTCTCCAACCAAAAAGATTAGGTCGATGGCCAAAGAGATAATTGGCGAAAACGATTTTATAGAAGTATATGTTAACACACCGCTTGAAGTTTGCGAACAGCGTGATGTTAAAGGACTGTATCAAAAAGCCCGCGAAGGCAAGATTAAAAACTTTACCGGTATTGATGCCCCCTTTGAAGCACCCGAAAAGCCCGATATAGAAATTAAAACCGATAAACTCACCATCGAAGAATCAGTACAAAAATGCCTGGAGGTAATTTTACCGGGGATTGAGTATCTTTAGTTGCTGGTTGCTGGTTGCTGGTTGGCAACGTGTAGCATCAGAATTAGAAACTTTAAACAAAATGAGTAGTTATAAGGAATTGGAAATATATAAATTAGCTTATGAATTAGCATTGAAAGTGCATGATCTTAGCCTTCTGTTGCCCAAATACGAACTTTACGAACAGGGCAGTCAAATAAGGCGGTCTTCCAAAAGCATAAAAGACTAAATTGCCGAGGGATATGGACGGAGACGTTATAAGGCCGATTTTATAAAATTTTTGATTTATTCCCAGGCTTCAAACGACGAATGCCTTAATCAGATTAGTACAATAATAGATTTATACCCTGACAGAAAAGGCTGGGATGATCTTTATAAAGAATATGAAATTTTAGGAAAGAAAATAAATAAATTTATCCAATATGTTGAATCAAGCTGGCGAACCTAACGAGCAACCAGCAACCAGCAACCAGCAACCAGCAACCAGCAACCAGTAACCAGTAACCAGTAACCAGTAACCAGCAACCCGTTAACATGAACAACTATACACTTTCAAACCTTAGGGAACTCGAAGCCGAATCCATCCACATAATCCGTGAGGTGGCGGCTGAGTTTGAAAACCCGGTAATGCTTTATAGCATCGGGAAAGATTCATCAGTAATGGTACGCCTTGCCGAAAAGGCATTTTACCCGGGAAAAGTACCCTTTCCGCTGATGCACATCGACAGCAAATGGAAATTCCGTGAGATGATAGAATTTCGCGATCGTTATGTAAAAGAGAACAACTGGAACCTCATTGTCCATTACAATAAAAAAGCTTACGAGCAGGGGGTGGGGCCTTTTACGCACGGTTCAAAAGTACATACCGACCTGATGAAAACACAAGCGCTTCTTGAGGGGCTTAGTAAGTATAAATTCGATGCGGCGTTCGGTGGTGCCCGCCGCGATGAAGAAAAGAGCAGGGCCAAAGAGCGGATATATTCCTTTCGTGATAAATACCATCAGTGGGACCCCAAAAATCAACGTCCCGAACTATGGGATATTTACAATGCCCGTGTTCACAAGGGGGAAAGCATCAGGGTCTTTCCGCTGAGCAACTGGACGGAACTTGATATTTGGCAGTATATCCGTTTGGAAAAGATTCCAATTGTTCCGCTCTATTTTGCCAAAGAGCGCCCGGTGGTTAACCTGGACGGAAACCTGATTATGGCGGATGATGACCGTATGCCGGAAGAGCTTCGTAAAAAGGCCGAAATGAAAAAAGTACGTTTCCGTACATTGGGCTGTTACCCCCTTACCGGTGCCATCGAGTCGGAAGCAGATACCATCGAAAAGATAGTGGAAGAGATGATGACCGTTACCGTTTCCGAACGAACCACCCGCGTCATCGATTTCGACCAGGAAGCCAGCATGGAACAGAAAAAGAGGGAGGGGTATTTCTAGAACTTAAGTTGAAAAGTTCAGAGGTTCAAAAGTTTAGAAGTTTTGGAATTATAGTAAAATTAATATGGGAACACATAAAGATCTGGAGGTTTGGAATATTTCGATGGATTTTGTTGTTGACATTTATAAACTTACGCAAAACTTTCCTGAGGAAGAAAAATTTGGGTTAGTAAGCCAGATGC
>CAYNVN010000002.1:0-8940 GCA_964400655.1 uncultured Lentimicrobiaceae bacterium | reverse complement strand
CCCTTTCAACCTTTCCGACACACCCCCCTCCAGCCTACGTTCGACCGAAAAGGTTTCCTTCGCGCCTTTGCGCCATAGCGGTTCCTCAAACCTTTCAACTTCTTAACCTCTGAACCTTTCAACCTTTCCGGACACCCCCCGCAAGCCTACGTTCGACCGAAAAGGTTTCCTTCGCGCCTCTGCGCCATAGCGGTTCCTCAAACTTTGAACCTACCAGCAACCCCTCCCGGCACATTCGGGCAGCAACGAGCAACGAGCAACAAGCAACAAGCAACGAGCAACAAGCAACAAGCAACAAGATCCCTCTCAACCTTTTCCCTTATTTTTAATTCTGCAAAATCTTTCGGATGAAAAACATTACTTTTGCAAACCGTTAACCGATAATTATTATGGCACAAAAACCATCTATCCCAAAAGGTACCCGCGATTTTTCACCGGCTGAAATGGCACGGCGAAACTATATTTTCAAAACCATTCAGGATGTTTTTAAACAATTTGGTTATCAGCCAATTGAAACCCCTGCCATGGAAAACCTTTCAACGCTGCTTGGAAAGTACGGCGAAGAGGGAGATAAGCTGCTTTTTAAAATATTAAACTCAGGCGATTTTCTTAAAAAAGTCGATCCGGCCCAATGGGAAAAAAGAGATCTTAACAAGGTTGCTTTGGCGATTTCGGAAAAAGGCCTGCGTTACGATCTTACCGTTCCGTTTGCCCGTTTTGTGGTTCAGCATCGCAACGATATTACATTTCCGTTTAAACGGTATCAGATACAACCGGTATGGCGTGCCGACCGTCCGCAAAAAGGACGCTACCGCGAGTTTTACCAGTGCGATGTGGATGTGGTGGGTTCCGATTCGCTTTTAAACGAGGTGGAGTTAATCCGTATTATTGATAAAATATTTCAAAAGCTCAATATTAATGTTACCATAAAACTCAATAACCGGAAAGTACTGAGCGGCATGGCCGAAACCATTGATGCGATTGATAAATTAACCGAAATCACCACCGCAATTGATAAACTTGATAAAATAGGTATTGACAAGGTTTACGAAGAACTACTTGAAAAAGGTCTGTCGCAGGATGCCATCGACCATCTGGAACCCATTATAAATTTAAGCGGAAGCAACGATGGAAAAATCAACTGCTTAAAACAGCTTGTTGGCGATACCGACGACGGTAGTAAAGGAATATTGGAACTTGAAACCGTTTTGAATTTATTGAGCGAAGTTGACATTAAATCGACCGTTGAAATTGACCAGTCGCTGGCCCGCGGACTGAATTATTATACCGGTGCCATTATCGAAGTTAAGGCAAACGATGTTAACATTGGAAGTATTTGTGGAGGCGGCCGGTACGACAACCTTACCGGAGTATTTGGTTTGCCGGGTGTTTCGGGAGTGGGTGTTTCGTTTGGTGCCGACCGTATTTACGATGTTATGAATGAACGCAACCTGTTTCCAGAAGAGGTTGAAATTTCAACGCAGGTTTTATTGGTTAATTTCGGAGAGAAGGAGGGTGCGCATGCACTGGGCGTTTTGTCGGCCCTGCAGGATGCGGGCATTAGTGCAGAGCTCTATCCCGATGCTGCCAAAATGAAAAAGCAGATGAAATATGCCGACCAGCGCAACATTCCGTTTGTTATCCTCATAGGAGAGCAGGAGATGGAAACAAAGCAATATACTTTAAAAAACATGCAAACCGGCGATCAGCAAAAGTTGACAACGGATGACATTATTAAAAAATTAAATTCAAATCAGTAAACCGTTCATCATGAATAAGGTTCATTATATTTCGCCCGAAAAATTAACCTTCAAAAAAATTTTTGAGATTTTAAAAAAGGGTTATAAGCTGGAGCTTTCGGAAGAATCAACATCGTTAATTACCAAATGCCGTACATATCTGGATGAAAAAATATCCGGACAGGAAAGTCCCATCTATGGCATTAATACCGGTTTTGGTGCACTATATAACAAATCCATTTCAAAAGAAGATTTGGGCAAACTACAGGAAAACCTGGTAAAATCACACGCTTGCGGTACCGGCGACGAAGTACCGGTAGAGGTAGTAAAACTGATGATTTTGTTAAAAGTTCAGTCGCTTTCGTACGGACATTCGGGTGTACAGCTCGAAACGGTTCAGCGTTTAATCGATTTTTTTAACAACGATGTTATCCCCATTGTGTACCAGCAGGGATCGCTGGGTGCTTCCGGCGATCTGTCTCCGCTTGCACACATGTCGTTACCGCTGTTGGGCATGGGAGCGGTAAGTTACAACGGAAAATATATGGAGGCTGCCAAGGTGCTTTCGGAATTTGGCTGGCAGCCCATTAAATTAAAATCGAAAGAGGGGCTGGCGCTGTTAAACGGAACCCAGTTTATGAGTGCTTACGGGGTATCTGCCTTGCTAAAAGTATTCAGATTGTCGGAGCTTGCCGATATTATTGCGGCACTATCGCTGGATGCTTTTGACGGAAGAATTGAGCCTTTTATGGACCAGCTGCATCAAATTCGTCATCACAAAGGCCAAATTCAAACCGCCGAGCGATTCAGAAATATCTTAAAGGGCAGTCAAATCATTAACCGACACAAAGAGCATGTTCAGGATCCCTACTCTTTCCGTTGTATTCCGCAGGTTCACGGCGCTTCAAAAGATTCGGTTAACTACGTGGCTTATGTTTTTTCCAACGAAATAAATGCCGTTACCGACAATCCCACCATTTTTCCCGATGAAGACATTATTGTTTCGGGCGGAAATTTCCACGGACAGCCACTGGCTTTGGCTTTGGACAACCTTGCCATTGCCACTGCCGAATGGGGCAACATCTCGGAGCGAAGAACCTATCAGTTGCTTCACGGCAAACGGGGACTGCCTCCCTTTTTGGTTGCCAATCCGGGCCTTAATTCGGGATTTATGATTCCGCAATATACCGCTGCATCCATTGTAAATCAAAACAAACAGCTTTGTACCCCCGCTTCGGTTGACTCTATTGAATCGTCGCAGGGGCAGGAGGATCACGTTAGTATGGGAGCCAATGCGGCCACCAAAGCCTGGCGGGTGGTTGAAAATCTTGAACGTATTTTGGCCATTGAGCTTTTTAATGCCGCTCAGGCCCTCGATTTTAGACGACCGTTAAAAACCTCTGACTTTCTTGAAGATTTTATTAAAAAATATCGCGAAAAAGTATCGTTTGTTAAAGATGATAAAATAATGCACGATGAAATTATGAAAAGCATACGGTTTGTTCGCGAAGTTGATTTTGATTTACCCGATGCTTTGATGGAAGGAATATAAAAAAAGAGCCTCCCACGGGACTCGAACCCGCGACCTGCTCATTACGAGTGAGCTGCTCTACCAGCTGAGCTAAGGAGGCTTGTGGGTAATAACCACATTTTTAAGGCTGCAAATATAAAAGTAAATCGGTATATTTAAACCTGTGCCGCTTTTTTAATTTATTTTCCGCAACAAACTTTTTAAAATATACCATACGATTAAAAGTAACGGCACGATTAAAATTGTCCACTTTGTGTTTTCGGCTTAAACGTTTACCTTTACACTTTAAAAAAAATGCCGATGGAACCGGAGATTTATCTATCCCCCGCCGATTATAATTTGTTTGATTTTACTGCCGAAACCGATCGTTTACGGCTTGCAAACGTGGTTAAATTTTACAATCATCCCGAAACCGATTTTAACGAAAAAATTACATTTCAAAACCTGGATGAGTTTAACATTGCTTTAATCGGCATTCCGGAAGAGAGAGGAACTATATATAACCAGGGAACAGCCTCTGCCCCCAACGAGGTACGAAAATATTTTTACACCCTGTTTTCGCACTGGACAAACCTGAAAATGGTTGATATGGGAAACATCAAACAGGGCAACACAATTGAAGACACCTATTTTGCCGTTAAAGAGGTAGTGTCAACATTGCTTCAAAAAAGCATTGTACCTGTTTTAATAGGCGGCAGTCAGGATTTAACTTTTGCCAATTATCTTGCTTACGAAGAGATTGGTAAAATTGTAAACATTACGGCCATCGACTCCCTTTACGACCTGGGGCATGATAATCAGGAACTGAATGCCCGCTCGTGGTTAAGTCAGATTATTTTGCATCAACCCAACTTTTTATTCAACTTCACCAACATCGGATACCAAACCTATTTTGTAAATAAATCTTCGGTTCAGCTGATGAAAGACCTCTTTTTTGATGTTCACCGTTTGGGTGAAGTGAGGGCAAATCTTGAAGAGGCTGAGCCCATGATACGTAATGCCGATATTGTAAGTTTTGACATTTCGGCCATTCGTCAGTCGGAAGCACCCGGTAATTTTAAAGCGGGTCCCAACGGCTTTACCGGCGAGGAAGCCTGCAAATTAACCCGTTATGCAGGCATGAGCGACAAACTCACAAGCATCGGGTTTTACGAAGTAAATCCTACGTTTGATAACAGAGGCCAAACCGCACACCTTACGGCACAAATGATTTGGTATTTTATTGACGGGTTTATGAACCGGAGAGATGATTTACCACATCTTACAACCAAAGATTACATTAAATTTATTGTTACTCCCGAAGGATACAACGAGGAGCTGGTTTTTTTAAAAAGCAAAAAAACAGGCCGTTGGTGGATGGTGCTGAAATCAAAAAATAAAGAAAATACCAAATACCGGCCGCATCAGTTTGTACCCTGCTCCTATGCCGATTATCAGGCAGCATTAAACAACGATATTCCCGACCGCTGGTGGAAAGTTCAGCAAAAGCTGATGTAGTTTACAACCAGCCCAGGATAACCCCGAAAATTAATATTGCCAGTATATCAACTCCAAAAATAAAGCCTACCACAATCATTTTCTTTTTAACGGTTTCCATATCAAGAACCCAATAGGAAACGATAAAAAAGGTGAGATAACCAAATATTACAATTAAAAACGGAGCTGTTGCGTTCCACCACGAATAATCCCAGGTTAATACTCCGGCGGCATTTAGCAATAACTCCACCACAACGCAAAAAACAGAATACACAACTGCAAAAAACCATCGATTGGGGATTCCGGCCAGTTTCATCTTTTTATCATCCGGCAACATTTTAGCAAAGGTAATTCCGGCAATAGCAAACATAAAGCTGATTTCGATGTTTAGTCCGATTAATATTTCATACGCTGAATTACCCGAAGCTCCCCAAACCGGAGCATAATTGGTAAAATGAAACACCAACGAATTCCATATTTCGTTAAACCAGTCCATTCCCCAAAAAGCAAGACCGGCAAACACAAGATTCCAGTTTTTTCGCTCTATCTCAACGGCATAAACATACACAACAAAAGCAAAAAGCGGTATAACATACCATTGAAACCGGGAGGGATCACGTAAATGTTCCAAAGCATTTAAAGC
Organism: uncultured Lentimicrobiaceae bacterium; assembly: GCA_964400655.1. Classification (GTDB taxonomy): domain Bacteria; phylum Bacteroidota; class Bacteroidia; order Bacteroidales; family F082; genus B16-G9. The sequence continues at coordinate 3,551 of CAYNVN010000002.1, read as the reverse complement.
TGATTCGGTAGGCATAATTGATATATTTTTTAAATGAATTGCTAATATCGTAAAAAGAGTGATACAACTGCCGGTTACTTTGAAAAAGCAAAAACGGATTTACCGGAAACATTTGTCATGTTGACTCTATCCGGTGAATTTTTGTTAAATATCGTTCTTTACCATCCAGAAAAACAAAAAGAGACCATACGGTTTAAACAAAAGTAAATATTATTATGATAACGTTGCTTTATTTCTATGGGATTACTATTTTTGCAGCCTCAATAATTCGGGGTGTGGCGCAGCCCGGTTAGCGCGCTTCGTTCGGGACGAAGAGGCCGGAGGTTCGAATCCTCTCACCCCGACCCTCTAAAAGCCCGGTTCCTTCAGGGAGCCGGGTTTTTTTTATTCTAACACTTTTCATATGTTCCTTAAAACCGCCAGACCTCAGTTAGTCATATAATCTTAGTAATTTGATTCAATATTTTTTAGGTCATACAAGTAGTTGACCATAATCCCAAATGAATCATCTATACCGTGTTTAAAGCTGTTGCCTATCCAGTTGATGCGGTAAATCCCTGCCGTTATCAAGATAAAACAGCAACTCTGTTCAAAACAGTTCCTGAATATAAATATGTACCACGCGGTCAGGCAAGATTAAGGGGATATATACAAAAAAGCCGCTTCCCAAAAGAAAGCGGCTTAATAAATAAGCTGTTTTTAGAATCTTTATACCAGACCCTGTGCCAGCATTGAATCGGCAACTTTAACAAAACCGCCGATGTTTGCACCTTTGAAGTAGTCGATGTAATCACCATCTTTACCCCATTTAACACAGGTTGTGTGGATATCTTTCATGATTTGTTGCAATTTGGCATCAACCTCTTCGCGTGTCCAGCTGTAACGCATTGAGTTTTGGCTCATTTCCAAACCTGAAACGGCAACACCACCTGCGTTGGCAGCTTTACCGGGACCGTAAAGGATTTTAGCATCCTGATAAACGGCAATGGCTTCAGGAGTTGAAGGCATGTTAGCACCTTCGGAAACTACGAAGCAGCCATTAGCGATAAGAGTTTTTGCTTCATCTTCGTTAACTTCGTTTTGGGTTGCGCAAGGCATGGCAACATCACATTTAACACCCCAGGGACGTTTTCCTTCAAAGAACTCAACACCATATTTGTCAGCGTACTCTTTGATACGGCCACGTTTAACGTTTTTCAGTTCCATAACGAAAGCAAGTTTTTCGGCATCAATTCCGTCGGGATCGTAAATGTATCCTTGTGAATCGGAAAGGGTAACCACTTTACCGCCCATTTGGGTAACTTTTTCGGTTGCATACTGTGCAACGTTACCAGAACCAGAAATGGCAACAACTTTACCTTTGAGGCTGTCACCACGAGTGTTCAGCATCTCTTCGGCAAAATAGGTAGCACCGTAACCGGTAGCTTCGGGACGAATCAATGAACCACCCCACTCAAGTCCTTTACCGGTAAGAATACCTGTAAATTCGTTGCGTAATCTTTTGTACTGTCCGAAAAGGAAACCGATTTCGCGACCACCAACACCAATATCACCGGCAGGAACGTCGGTATTAGGTCCAATATGACGGAAAAGCTCGCTCATAAAGCTTTGGCAAAAACGCATTACTTCGTTGTCTGATTTTCCTTTGGGATCAAAATCGGAACCTCCTTTACCACCGCCCATGGGAAGGGTTGTAAGTGAGTTTTTGAATACCTGCTCAAAAGCAAGAAATTTCAAGATTCCGAGGTTTACGGTAGGATGGAAACGGAGGCCGCCTTTGTAAGGGCCGATGGCGCTGTTCATTTCGATACGGAAACCGCGGTTGATCTGAACTTCACCTTTATCGTTTAACCAGGGAACACGGAACATAATCACTCTTTCGGGCTCCACCATTCTTTCAAGAATTTTGGCATCCTTGTAATGAGGGTTCTCTTCTATAAAAGGAATTAATGATTCAACTACTTCGTGAACTGCCTGATGGAATTCAACTTCGCTTGGGTTTTTGGCAATGACTTTAGCCATAAAGTCGTTTACCTTTTGTTCATATACGTTCGACATTTTTTAAGTTTTTTAGGTTCGTGAACTAATTTTTACCAGCACAATATTAACCAAAACAAGGGTGGTTTTTACAACCGGTATTTTGCTTTTGGTTAAATTACGTACAAAATTGGGTGAATCACGTAGAACACAAACTCGTTGCTCGTTGCTTGTTGCTTGTTGCTGCCTGTCCGAATGTACCGGGAGGGGTTGCTGGTGATTCAAGGTTTGAAGGTTCAATGTTTTAAAGTTTGATGTACCGCTAAGGCGCAAAGCAAACCTTTTCGGTCGTACAAAGGTTTGTGTCCCGATAGTAATCACCCGATAGTAATCACCCGATAGTAATCGGGGGGAGTTTGGAAAGGGTGGGAAGGTTTAAAGGTTGAAGGTTCAAACTTCCAACCCCGCCCAACCGAAACCGCATCTCAAAGTTTTAAACAACAGGAGGTTTTATTTATTATGCCGTCTCCTTGCTTTTTGACGGAGGTAAAGATAACTCTGCTGAATTTCTTCATCGGGAGTATTGGGGTCTTCTTCCAGCACTTTGGCTTTGTATTCGGAGTATGACATGTTCTCGATTTCGTCTAACAACTCGTCCATATCCTCATCATCCTGGGTGGCTTTTTCAATATCTTCGTCGGTAACCTCCGGAAACATATCTTTTGCCCCCACAACCTGCAACTCAAAACCTTCGGGAACTTCAAAGTATTTGTCTGCAACATCAACATCGGTTTTAACATCCACGGCTGTTTCAATGGTTTTCTTTCCGCCTATTTTGTCTTCCGATTTTAAGGTAATGCCTTTCCATATCCACAGTTTCTGGCCTCCTTTTTTCCATATGGCACAATCTTTTCCCTGAATGGTTTCGTTACCAATTATTTTATATCCCATGTTTACAAGCATCCGTTCACCGGTTTTCTGCCAGTCGCGATCGGGATCGGCAAGCAGGTAAGCCATAGGGTTGTGCATTTTTACGGCCGATTTATCGTTATAATCAATGGTAATCATATCGGCACCGATGAGCATGGTGGTATTTTTTTCAACCTTGTTTCGTTTCTTTTTTATGGTTTCGTACTCGGCAATTTTATAGCCGCCCATATCCATATAAATAATTTTTTCGCCCTCTTTCGACCCCTCTAACTTATAGGTAACAATGGCCGATTCAAAAGGATATTTTCGGTAATCTTCCGGATTTTTCGACTCAACACCCTCTTCGTATCCTTCTACAAAACCCTGATATTTTTTTAATCCGAAAACGGCATATTCTTCTCCTTTTTCTTCGGCTTCTTCGGCTTTGTCGAGGGCCGGGTCGGCAGCATCGGTAGCTTTGTTCAGCCCTTTATCAGCCTCTTCCATTCCTTTTTCTTCAGCCTTATCAAGTCCCTTTTTGGCATGTTTTTCACCCTCTTTTTTATATTTCTTTTCATATTTCGACCTGATTCTTTTTTCGATGCCAAACTGTGCATATCCGCTGAACGGAGCCATCAACCCAAAAACTAAAAGTAACAAAACAA
>CAYNVN010000001.1:0-28010 GCA_964400655.1 uncultured Lentimicrobiaceae bacterium | reverse complement strand
TTTAGGTCGAGAAAAAGAGAAGGGGGCAGCTTTGAAATTGTTTTGGGTAACGAGGGCGAAAAATGGTATGCCTTTAACCCCAAAGCCAAAGTTAAAGACCTTAACACCGATTTTACGGTTGAATCGGAAAACGGCTCCGCGGCGGTGCAGTCCATTTACGGAATGGTGGCTGTGGGAACCGGAAAAATGAATGATAAAAAGGTGGTGGAAAAAGCAATCGGGAAAAAACAGGGTGTTGCCATTTCAAACAACGGATCAATATCTGATTTTACCGTACCCGATAAAGGGTGGTGGTCGGATATTGATACCACCTTTCTTCCCGATGATTCCCTGTTAATGGTTCGGGATTCGGCGCTTAATCTCTTCTCCGTTGGTAAATTGACGATTACCTGTGACGACGATTATTTGCCGGTTGCCGGATTTACCGGATTGCATGTTCATATCGACAGTTTGCCCGATACGTTACTCAATGTGGAAATCATCCTTAATAATGCCGCTTTACTGCCTTTTATCGGGCTGTCAAACAGTACCGGTATCATCGATTCAACGGGAAGTTTCAAAACCGATATCACCTTTAGGGAGCCGACAGAAGAAGATATTAACCGCTTGGCCGATATTCCGTTAACCGCCACCTTTACGGCAAAAGTTATATTTCCTTCAACGGGCCGGGTAATAACCCGAAATGAGATTACAATTCCGTTGGGAATGACCCTACTGCACGGAAAAACCACCGGCCCCGATTATAAAGCCCGTAAAGAACCGGTTCCTCCCGAACTTTATCCCACAAGTTACCAAATAATTAACCAAACCGGTGAGGATGGAAACTTTTATATTCTTTTCAATACATCACTTTTTGAGAAAGAGATTGCAAAGCAAAAAAAATATGCCGAACGAACACGGCGGAGTTTTAATAAAGAGAATTTTAAACTTGCCATAAAATGGCCCGAAACCTGTTCGATTCCCCTTAGTTACGAGCTTCCCGATTCTGTTATAAGAAAACTGAAAGGTGGAAAACGGGTTGTTATCGGGCGTAACGGGTATTTCGATTTGCTTACGCCTGACGAACATGAACAGCGTATAAAAAATTATGTGGAGCAGTTTGCCGAAAATATTCCTTTGAAAGCGGAGGTCAAAGCCCGGCTGTTCTCAAAATTAAAAGAACTGAAGTTCAGATATAATGTGCCGGATATTAATACGCCTGCATTTGAAGATAACCTGAATTTTAATCCGGTAATTGATATTCCGGAGGGCAAAAAAGTATTTTGGGGAACAAAAATCAACGAAAAAATCGATCCGGCTTATGTGCTGGTATTTCATGTGTTAGGTCATTTTGTGCAACAGGTTGTTGCACTTCCCGGACATCGTTATTTTAACTTTCTTGCCAGGCAGTGTTCGGGAAGCAAACATATTTTTAGTTTAAAAGAGGACAAACTGAAATATATGTTCGACAATGCCGAATATGTTAGCTTTAACGAGGCCGGAGCTGATTTTTTTGCAGCATTGCTGATGAACTATCTTGAAAAAACCGATACCGGTTTTGTTTCAAAATCCATCTATTACCACAAAGGATATCTTGATGAATTTACTGACAAACAAAAGGTTTCGGCAGTCAATAAAAAATTTCCGCCTTACCTTGTATCCGGACCCCAAACCTCGTTTTTAACCGGTTATTATGATACTGCGGTCAATACGGATCCGGTAAAGGTTTACAGCGATTATCTTTTAAATCTGATGCAATATTCGGTTTACACACATGGAGGAGATCCGGCTTTAACCATTAACGAGTGGGTTTTGGCGAAACATCTTACTTATAAGACCAAAGCATATGCAGGAAAAACCGATCCGGTTCTCATTGCCGGTAAATGTGGCCTGATTAATAATGTTTCGACTTATAGATTAATACCGCGCCCCAATTATCGTGATGCAGAGGTGGTGATTAACGAAAATACCATTACCGGTTTCGGCCAAATACCGGCGGCAGATTTAACAGGAGGAACCGTTACCGTTACCAAAGGCGGTTTTGCTTTGATAAAACAGTCGGTTGACACCATTAAATTAATGGAACTTCATCCGGCTTCGCAAATCAGAACCAATTCCGACAGTTTGGTTTTATTGTCGGGAACGGTTGATTTTTATGCCCCCGTAGCATTTAAAACGCCGTTGGCATATTTTGTACCAACGGGTAACTTTTTTTCCGTAACGGCGGAGCCTAAAGAAACGTTGATAAAAGTTTACAAGGGCAGCTTAAAAATAACATCGGCAAAAGATGAGGAAACCGTTTTGGAGGGCTACAAAACCTCCATGAACAAAAACGGAAAAATAAAAAAACCTAAAGCGATGAAACCGGAGGAATTGCCGGTTGCAAAAGAAAAATCAGGAACATCGTTTTAAGTATTTGAATTAATGGTGTGCCTGCCGAACCATGAAAAAAAGCATCCTGTCAGGTTTAACCCGGCAAGGAAATAACCTGACAGGATTAAAAAATTTATAATCTTTCCAGCTCAACTGTGAAATGCCTTAGGATGGGTGCTTCCTTAATTATTTTAAATCCCCGTTTTATTTGGTTACGGCGATCGAAAACATTGATCAGCGAAGCGGCAATATAATCCATGTGGTTGTTGCTGTAAACTCTGCGGGGTATGGCAAGCCTCAGTAACTCCAAATCGGGGTAACGGTTTTCGCCGGTGTCGGGGTCGCGGTCGGCAAGAATGGTGCCTATTTCCACACCCCGAACGCCTCCTTCAATATAAAGTTCAACGCCCAGCGTTTGGGCAATGTATTCCTCTTTGGGAATATGGGGCAGGAAACGGGTGGCATCAATAAAAACGGCATGACCGCCGAAAGGATACTGGGTGGGTATTCCGTGGTTGCGGAGTTGTTGGCCCAAATAGGCCACCTGTTTGATGCGGGTTTCCAGATAGTCGAACTCCGTTCCGTCGTACAACCCCTGTGCAAGCGCATTCATATCACGACCCGACATGCCGCCGTAATTAATAAATCCTTCGAAAAGAATGTTGTACATGGAGGCTTTGTCGTAAACCTCCTTATTTCTGAACCCGATAAAGCCGCCCATGTTTACAATGGCATCTTTTTTACTGCTCATGGTCATACCGTCGGCATACGAAAACATCTCTTTAACAATTTCGCGGATGGATTTATGGGCATAGCCCTCTTCACGGATTTTGATAAAATAGGCATTTTCGGCAAAACGGGCCGAATCGAAATAGACCGGAATACCATATTTTTGGGCCAGAGCATGTACTTCGCGCATGTTTTTCATCGAAACCGGTTGTCCGCCCGAAGTGTTATTGGTAATGGTAACAATAATCAGCGGAATCTGTTCTTTGGGATATTTTTTTAAAACATCTTCCAGTTTATTTAAATCGACGTTGCCTTTAAACGGATAATCGAGTTCCGTGTGAAACGCTTCGTCAATGGTGCAGTCAACAGCATGAGCTTTTCGAAATTCGATATGGCCTTTGGTGGTGTCGAAATGCGAATTGCCGGGCACCACATCGCCCTCTTTAACCAGTGTTGAAAAAAGTACATTTTCGGCAGCCCGTCCCTGATGGGTAGGCAGGTAATAATCAAATCCGGTAATATCTTTTATGGCCTCTTTAAGTTTGTAATAGGACGATGCTCCGGCATAACTTTCGTCTCCAATCATCATTTCCGACCACTGTTTGTCGCTCATGGCACCGGTTCCCGAATCGGTTAACAGGTCGATAAAAACCTGTTCGCTTCTTAAATTAAAAAGGTTGTATTTGGCATCTTTAATCCACTGTTCACGTTCGGGGCGTGTGCTGCGGCGGATGGGTTCCACCATTTTGGTTTTATATGATTCTGCAAAAGGTAATTTCATTTTTAATGCAATTAAAAAATTAATAAAAAGAAGAAAAATAGGAGAGAGGGGTTGTTTTAACAAACAACATTAAAAATGAAACGAATCGCGTTCCTTGATATTCAGATAAACCTTTTTTTGGGAAATAACTGTAATAAACATCATAGCCTTAACGGTTTGTTGCAAATGTAGAAAAAAGATAAATTAGAACGGATAAATATTAGCAGTTGGTAACGACCTTTTTACGGGTATTGTTGGTAACGGTAAATGTGGATTGTATTTGATATTCCCGCCGGTGGTTGTTAAACGACCATTTTGAGCAGTCGCAGTTTTTTTTTCTTCTTTTTTTTCGGTGGGCCGGTATGTTTTGATGAGAGGAGCATCCCGTTAATAAAAAGCCGCCTAAAACAAAAATAAAGATCAATCGTTTCATATTTGGTAAACAAATTAATTTAACGTTTGTTGCGATTATAAAGAAACGCATTTTTAATTAAACATTATCTTTGGGGTACAATTTTCTTTTTCATACTTTAGCTGCCTTATGCAATTAGTAAAAGAATCGGGTGAATTTGTATTGTTGATGCTTGAAACCGTCAGGCGGCCTGACAAGTGGAAAATGTTCCGCCATCAGCTTATTATCGACATACAGCATTTGGGAACCGACTCCATAGGGTTGGTTGCTTTTATTTCGGTTTTTACCGGAGCCATTATTGCACTTCAGGTATCGTATAATTTAGATAATCCGTTAATTCCATCTTCCATGGTAGGTTATATGACGCGTGAAATGATGATATTGGAATTTGCACCAACCATTATCAGCCTTATTTTGGCCGGAAAAGTGGGTTCGCTTATTGCTTCTGAAATTGGTACCATGCGGGTTACCGAACAAATTGATGCGCTGCGCGTGATGGGTATTAATCCGCCCAACTATTTAATTTTACCCAAAATGGTGGCAGCCATGATATATTTCCCGATTCTGATTGTCTTTTCAATGTTGCTTGGGCTTTTCGGCGGTTGGGTTGCCGGAGTTTTTTCGGGGCTGGTCCCCAGCGATGATTTTATTTTGGGCCTGCGTTCGTGGTTTAACCCCTTTAGCATTACCTATGCGTTAATAAAAACCGTGGTATTTGCCATTATTATCACCTCCATTTCGGGATTTATGGGTTATACGGTTAAAGGTGGTTCGGTTGAAGTGGGACAGAACAGCACCAAAGCGGTGGTGTACAGTAGTATTTTAATTATTGTGTGGGACTTGATTTTAACGCAACTATTGCTGGTATGATTGAAGTAAAACATATTTTCAAGTCGTTTGAAGGGCAGCAGGTTCTTAAAGATGTTACCACAACTTTTGAACCCGGAAAAACCAATCTGATCATCGGTCAAAGCGGATCGGGAAAAACAGTGTTGATGAAGTGCTGCATCGGATTGCATACCATTGACAAGGGTGAAATTACTTTTGACGGAAGGGTTTTTTCGAACCTTGATGAGAAAAAACGAAAACACATCAGGCAGGAGATGGGTGTATTGTTTCAGGGTGGAGCCCTTTTCGATTCGTACAGCGTGGAGGAAAATGTGATGTTCCCGCTGAATATGTTTACCAATATGAGTACGGCTGAAAAGAAAAAGCGCGTTGATTACGTACTCGACCATGTTAACCTGCCGGGTGCAAACAATAAATTTCCCGGTGAACTTTCGGGCGGTATGATTAAGCGCGTGGCCATTGCCCGTGCCATTGTGCTCATTCCGAAATATCTGTTTGCCGACGAACCCAACTCGGGCCTCGATCCCAAAACGGCCGAGGTTATCGATAGATTGCTTTCGGATCTTACACAGGAGTTTAAAATGACCACCGTAATCAATACACACGATATGAACTCGGTACTGCAAATAGGACAGCGAATTAATTATGTTCATAAGGGGGAGTTGTGGTGGACAGGAACCAATAAAGATATTCTTACAACCAACAATGCCGAGCTTAACGAATTTGTGTTCTCTACCGAATTAACACGGCGATTGAAAAAATAATCAGATGCTTTATGAACATTGGCCTGCTTGATATTATATTGCTTATCCCTTTGCTGCTGTTTGCTTTTCAGGGGTTTAAAAAAGGAATCATCATCGAAGTGGCTACACTGGCAGCTTTGGTGCTCGGTATCTATGCCGCTCTTTTCTTTTCGGGATATACCGCTGATATACTCACCAAATCCTTTAATATCAGTAAAGAGTATCTTAATATCATTGCGTTTATCGTAACTTTTATCGGGGTGCTTATTTTGGTGTTGTTTCTTGGAAAGGCCCTCGAAAAGGTGGTTAATCTGCTTTTGCTGGGATTTGTGAACAAACTGGCCGGAGCTGTTTTCGGGGTATTAAAGGGAGCGTTGTTGCTGAGTATCCTGATTTTCCTGATTAACTATTTTGACGTGAATCATTCCATCATTAAAAAAGAGGCACAAAAAGAGTCGTTACTTTACAAAAACATTGAACCCATTGCCCCATGGGTTTATAAAAAGTTCAGTATAGATGAGCTGAAAGAAACCCTGCCCGATCCTGAAAATATCATTTAAAAAACAGCAATGAAAACCCGGTATGCAATAACACTGATGTTTATTTGGTTTTTAAATGTAACCGATGTGTCGGGGCAAAAGCTGATGCCCGGATTTAACAAAAACGAGTACAAGGAACTGCTGTATGTTTCGGCAAAAACAAATACGCCCGATAGTATTGTTTTTAAGGTTCACGCACCGGAAATTTATAAAATGGTTTACCGGTCGGGGATAACGGGGCTGGATAATCGTTGGGATTTGTGGATAAACAACAGCAATACCGTTGCCGTGGTTAGCATACGGGGAACAACGGGTAATATTGAAAGTTCGCTGGAGAATTTGTACGCTGCCATGGTGCCTGCAAAAGGAGAACTTAAACTAAGTGATACGGAGACGTTTAAATATGACCTTGCACCGGATGATAAAGCGGCCGTTCATATAGGATGGTTGTTAAGTATGGCGTTTTTGTCGAAAGATATTGTACCTAAAATCGATTCGCTTTATCAAACGGGAATTAAAAATATTGTGTTGTTGGGGCATAGTCAGGGTGGAGCCATCAATTATTTGTTAACGGCCTATTTGTACAGTCTTCAAAGGCAAAAAAAACTGCCTGAAGATATACGGTTCAAAACGTATTGCAGTGCCGCTCCAAAACCCGGCAACTTATATTTTGCCTATTATTACGAAAGCATCACACAAAACGGATGGGCCTATAATGTGGTAAGTTCTGCCGACTGGGTTCCCGAAACACCGGTTTCTATTCAAACATTAAACGATTTTAACGAAACCAATCTGTTTAAAAATGCCAGGGCCGAGATAAAAACACTTAAGTTTCCGAAAAATATAATCTTAAAAAGTGTTTATAACAAGCTTGATAAACCTACAAAAAAGGCACAAAAAGCGTATGAAAAATATTTGGGCGAAAAAACATCTAAATTTATTATGAAAAAGCTGGATGGTTTTACGCCTCCCCGTTATGTTAACAGTAATAACTATGTAAGAACAGGTACTACCATTACTTTATATGCCGATGAAGGATATTACAAAAAGTTTCCCAAAAGCAGTTCAAACATATTGCTTCATCATAATTTTAATGCTTATCTCTATTTGCTTGAAAACGTTTGTAAATAGTAAAGATAATAAGGAGATGTTTGCGGATTTTCTTTAAAACGGTTTCGCTTTCCCGATATTAAAATGTACTTTTGACGTTTGTTAGATGCTGAACGATATGGTGATTTTTGCATGGCAAAAATTCCGGTAAAAGTTAATACAATGAAGGCATTAATAACAATAGGTTTGCTGGTTTTGTCCAACACCTTTATGACCATTGCCTGGTATGGTCACCTTAAGTTTGCCGAGTGGAAATGGTTTAACAAATTAGGTTTGTTAGCCATAATATTAATAAGCTGGTCAGTTGCACTTTTTGAATATATGTTTCAGGTACCTGCCAACCGAATAGGTTTTAAAGGTAACGGGGGGCCTTTTTCGCTGGTTCAGTTAAAAGTAATTCAGGAGGTAATTACGTTGGTAATTTTCAGTCTGTTTACATTGCTTGTTTTTAAAAATCAAACAATAAAGTGGAACCATATATTGGCATTTGTGTTTTTAGTGCTTGCGGTATATTTTATGTTTAAGGAATAGCGGTATATCCATAATAACTTACAAACAATGATAAAGTTTTTTTAAGAAGTTTGAGAAGCATCGACAAAAGGAAGTTATAAAACTTGTTATTGTAAAACCCGGTTCCGAAACAATCCGGAATTTCTTGTTTATGTAAAGCAGGAGTTATTCTTTCCGTTTGGCTGTTTAATATCGGCAAATTTTACATACGGCATTTTATAAATGGAAAAAGCGTAGTGCGGTAGCCGAACTTTAGAGGTCTTTGCCGGATACGACGGTGCTAAAACTGCCGGACGTAAAGAGAGCGTTTTGGCCATATAGTACAAATTGCCTTGTTGTTTTTGTATGGAAGATAAATTAAGCGACGGGTTGTTTTATTCTTGTAATAAGCAGGTTGCGGTATAATAAATAAAGTTTTATATTTGTCGCTGAATGATTTTTATAAAAGGTTTTCCAAAATAAAGCAATACAAATAAAATTAATATTAATTTTGTAGATGACGAAACAAATACATTAAAGATATTATAACGAAAGACAGCTTTTATAACGCAGTTTCTTAACTAACGGAAAAAAAATCAGCATTTTATTTTTTCAATAAAAAAGATGAGTAACTACATTAACAATTTAGATAATTAAAAAATGAAACAAGGAATTTTATTTGTTATTATTTTATTTATTATTCAAAATTCGTTCGGGCAATCTGCCATTGTATCGGCGAGTGATGGTAACTGGAGCAATACTGCCACATGGGCGGGAGGGGTTGTTCCCGGCGCTAACGACACGGTTGAAATCAACCATCAGGTTACCATTGATGGTGACGATAGTTGTTCGTATTTTGTCGTTAAAACCGGTGGCGAACTTATTTTGAATTCTGCCTATACATTTAGCACAACCATTAACGACAACAGTTTTGAAAACAGAGTTGACAGCAGCGGAACATTTACAATGTCGGCAGGAACATTTAACAGCAAACTCGATTTTACCGTTTACGGTACTTTGAATATTAGCGGCGGCACCTTTAATGTAGGAACGGAAAAGTTCGATATTTTGAGCATTTCAGGCAATGACAATGTTAATGTTGCTGCTTTGAATTTTTCGGGAGGAACAATAAATGTAAGCGGCAGGTACATGACGGTTAAAGGCGCAAGTGCAAATTTATCGGGCAACGCCCAATTGAACATATGTACCGTAGCAAACCAGAACAACAACTATTATAATATGATGGTAAGGGGTACCGGCGAATTTGATGTAGCCGCAGGTTCATCAGTACAAATAGTTATCAAAAACGGCAATATGGGCAATGGCTATACATTGTTCTATTCACCCGCAATATCAAACTTTAACGGGGGTAGTTTAAAAATTGAAGAAACGGAAAATTTCAACATGTTGGCAAAAATAGATATGCAAGTGTACAAATTGGAATTAGATGTTGCCGACACTATTCGTTTGGTAAACGATTATGATGAATACGACACCATAAATTATCTGGTTATAAATTCGGGTACCGTACGGCTCGACACAACAACTTATCTGGTGGTAAAAGACAGTATTACCGGTGCTACCACTTCAAATTTCATAATTGGTTCGGGAAAACTGGATGACGGAACCATAAATAATGCTTCGTTTGTATATTTGGGAACAGGTTCGGTAAGTGCCAAAGCGGAAAGCTTTATCAATGCGTGGAGCGACAGTTATCACGGTTGGCATTTTATCAGCTCTCCGGTAACCGGCCAGGCCATTAGTCCTGAATTTGTAGATATTTCGGCATCGACAATAAGTTCCGATGTTGATTTTTACAGGTGGGACGAAACCGAAGACCTGTGGGTAAACATAAAAAACAGCAGCGGCGGTTACAATCAAGGTTCCGGAAGCAGCTACTTTTCGAGTGATGCAAACCCCGCTTTTGAAAACGGTTCGGGTTACCTGATTGCATATCACGGCGACAGTTTAAAAGAGTTTGAAGGAACACTCAATACCGGTGATATAACCATATCGGGTTTAACCAATACCTCCGGTAACACATATGCCGGCTGGCACCTTTTGGGTAATCCGTACACCAGTGCGCTCTATTGGAACAAGACAGCCTGGGGACTTTCTGATATCGATGGAACTGCAAAAATTTGGAATGAATCCAATGCAAGTTACACCGATATTGCTTCAGGTACGGGAATTATACCATCATTGCAGGGATTTATGGTGCATGTTTCAACGCCGGGTAGCAGCTCGGGCTCGTTAACCATCGATGCAAGCGATAGAACTTTCAGTAAACAGAAATGGTATAAAAGCGCTCCAATTAGTACAAACAGGATTAAATTAACGGTTTACGACGATGAGGGCAAAACGGCTCAGGAGAGTATTGTTAAGATTGTTCCGCAATCAACCACCGGTTTCGATAATCAATACGATTCGCATTTTTTGCCGGGATATGCACCTCAATTTTATTCATTGTCGGCCGACGGCGTTGCCGTCTCCACCAATTCCATACCCGATGTTGAGAAGCGTCACTCAATACCATTTGTATTTATCAAAAACAACTCTTCCGAATTTTACATAAAAGCCGAAGGTGTTAACACTCTCATGCCTTATGTAGATGTTTATTTAAACGATATCAAAACAGGACAGCGGCAAAAACTAAACGATAATCCGATTTATTATTTTACTGCCGGTCAGGATGATGACCCGCATCGTTTTGAACTTGTTTTTGGTGCTTTGGGAGTTGATAATAGTAGTGTACAGAAGAATGATATTAAAATATATTCGCGGAAAAATTCCATTGAAATCAAAAGTGAATATCCTTTAACGGCAACGGTAAATGTGTATAACATGTCAGGACAAAGAGTTGCAAATACTAATGTGAACGGACAACAAATTGTTAATATTGATACAAAACGCCTTAAAGGAATGGTTATAGTATCGGTAATAAATGAACGTCAGGTTATTAACAAAAAAGTTGTTATTAAATAAACTTATTACTAAAATGAAAACATATCTATTAAAAACTTTGTTTATCCTTGTTTTTGTGTTTTTTGCAATTAACGGACAAACCCAGCCTCCGCCTCCGCCGTCGGGAGCCGGACACGGTGCCAACGGTAACCAAACGGGGGGCAATGCTCCCGTAGGTCAGGGATTGTTTATATTGCTCAGCTTAAGTATAGCATACGGAGGTAAAAAGATTTACCATATAAACAGCGATAATCAGGAGAAATAAACCATTGTAACTAAGGCTGTTGTAATGTCTCCCCGTTACGTAGTGTTTAAAAGGTTCGGTTATAATGAGTATTGCGGATTATAAACTTATTAATGTTGTTATAACCTGAGTTTTATATGCAAATTTCTGCAGTTTCCTTTATGAATATTCTGTCGTGTGTCGGGTATATTAAACAGCCGTATCGCATTATAACACTAAAAATATAAACACATCGGTAACAAATTATCTCAACCCCTTTACCTTTGAAATACCTGCAACAAATTCCTTTAGATAATAGGGTTCAAAATAGGCAACATCCTCAAACTGCTTGTTGTTAAATTTTTGTTCTGCCAGTTTGGCCATGTGCATTGATGAGGGTTCAAAACCGTCTAAAAAGTAGGCTTTGTCTTTAATGTTGAAGTAGAGTTCTTTTGCCTTTTCGGCACCGTCGCCTCCAAAAACAACAGCTCTGTCGGCAAAAAATGCGGTATAGGTATCTTTGTCGAGGATGGTGGCATTAACCTGTTTAACTTTGTTTAATTCATGATCGTAAACGGCATCGTAAACCTCCATTCGCCGGGCATCAATCATGGGGCAGTAGTAGTAAGCATGCAAAAGCTGTTTTTTGTTACGAAGTGCATTAACCAGCCCCCAGGCCATGGCATCGAGTGTGCCAACGGCAATAAGGGGTTTGTTTAAAGCAAAGCAGTAACCTTTTGCCGTGGAAACACCGATACGCAGTCCGGTGTAGGAGCCCGGGCCTTTGCTTACGGCAACGGCATCCAGATCGGAAAACCGGTATCCTGCTTTTTCAACCACCTGTTCCGAAAAAAGAGTAACCTGTTCGGCATGGGAGTTTTTTACTTTCGATTCTTTAATGGCTTTTACCACGCCGTCAACTGCAAGCGAAACAGAACAAACCCTTGTTGCTGTTTCAATGTTTAATATTACTGCCACAACTATTTATCTTCTTTAACAAACAATCTTTTTTTATCTACTATGGTTACATTATCACCGTTTTTAAGCTCTTTTGAAACGGCACGATAGGGAGCCGTAATGACCTTGTCGCCCTCTTTCAGCCCTTCGGTAATTTGAATGTACATATTATCCTGAACACCTGTTTTCACTGCCGTTAAAACAGCTTTGTCATCTTTAACAACAAAAACATATTCGCGGGTTTTGCCCGTTTCGGTTTTGGTTTTCTTTTCTTCACGTTTTTCGCGGGCACTTTTTATCCGGCCCGTTGAATCGGCCCTTGTGGTTACCGCCTGAATGGGTACCGAAAGTACATCATTAACGGTTTCGGTTTGTATTTCAACGGTTGCCGACATGCCGGGGCGAAATGGCGATGAGATGGTGCTGTTTTTATTGATAAGGTCGTTGTACGATGATTTGAGCATCTTTATTTTAACGTCAAAATTGGTAACCTGATCAGCACTGGTTCCGGTTGTGTTGGCGGATGTGGCGATTTCGGTAACAACGCCTTTGAATTTGCGGTCGAGGTAAGCATCAACTTCAATCAGGGCGGTATCGGGTAACGAAACCCTTACAATATCGGTTTCGTTTACTTCCACATTAACCTCCATAACATCGAGGTTTGCAATGCGCATAATTTCGGTTCCCGAAGAAAATTGTGAAGCACCGGTTACCCGTTCTCCCACCTCAACATTAAGCCGTGATACGGTACCGTCGTTGGGTGCCCAAATGCTGGTACGGTTAAGGTTTTCCTGTGCCTCTTTTAATGAGGCCCTGGCACTGTTTACCTGAAATTGTGCCGCTTTGTAGCTCTCTTCGGCTGCTTTAACTTCGGCTTTGCCTACTTCAAAGGCCGATTTGGCGGCATCAAAATCGGCATCGGAAATTACTTTTTTCTCCCAAAGCTGTTTGCTTCGCTTAAAATCGAGTTTGTTTTTATTGAACTGTGCTTTGGCTTGCGTATAACGGGCGTTGGCCTGTGCTTCGTTGGCTTGCGCCGATTTTAAAGCGGCTTTGGCCCTGTCGTAGTTGGAGATGTAAATTTGCGGGTCGATTTTGGCAAGCATTTCGCCTTTGTGCACGTAGTCGCCTTCTTTTACGGTAAGCTCAATTACCTCACCCGAAATGTAAGGGCTTATTTTAACATCTTTTGCCGGTTGTATTTTTCCGTTGGCCGAAACGGTTTCGATGATGGTACGCCGTTCAACCTTTTCAACGGCAACTTTTACGGCTTTTTCGTTTTTCCCCTTTTGAATGGCCAGTATCACAATAATAATTGCCACTACCGAAAGCCCGATGATAAGCCATTTTTTGTTATTCTTTTTTTTGGTCATTGTTTTTGTGGGTTTTGTTTTTCAGTATGTCGGTTAAACATATTTTTAAAGTCCGGTTAATTATTTCCTGCCGTTACATTTTTTAGCGTAATGGGTTTTCCGAGATAGAAATCAAGTATGCGTGTTTTAAAAATGTAATCGTATTTTGCCGAAACGAGATCGGATTCGGCGTTTGAAAGTTTAATTTTAGCAAGGTTGTAATCGGTGGCGTTTAGCATGCCCACATTGAATTTTTCCTGCGAATATTTAAACGATTCCCGTAATGCTTCCAGCGATTTTTTTCTTGCCAGATAGGTTTGATAGGCTCCCATGGCATCGGCATAAGCCTGTTCGATATTTTTTCTCAGTTTGTTTTTTTCCAGTTCGAGGTTGAGGTTGGCATTTTCGTAGTTAATTTTCGACTGCTTAACGCGTGTGGAGGATTGATAACCGTTAAAGATGGGAATCGAAAGCCTGAATCCCATGGTAATGTTCCGGTTGTCAATCCATTGCTGGTCGAAAGGTTTCTTTTTTAAGAAATCGGGGCTGGAGGGGTCGTAGCTTAAAGGTATCTGGTCGGAATAGTTGGTGCCGTAAGTGCCGTTCATGGAAAGAATGGGCCATCGTGCCCCTTTGGAGATAGAGATGGTTTTTTCGGCACTGTTTAATCTGTATTCGGCACTTTTTATCTCCGGCATAATGCCAACAGCTTTGTTGTATATCATCTCGGGAGGAATCATATTGACGGCATCGGGATTTACCTCAAGCGGAGGTTTCTCAATGTCGAACGTGTCGGTTGCTTTTATGTCGAGAAGCTGCATCAGGTCTAAATAGGCAAGATTGAGTTTGTTTTTGTTCGCAACTAAAGCGGCTTCTTCGGTAGCACCCTGGGCTTCAATATCCAGCAGGTTGCCGCGGGCAACGGTACCCGCTTCAACCTGTTTTTTTGTTCGGTCAATTTGCTGCCGGGTAATTTCCACCTGACGGCTGGCATTGTTCACCAGTTCGGTATTAAACAAAATATTCAGGTAGGCCAAAGCGATGTTCAGCGACATGTCGTTTCTCATCTTTTCGTAATCGTATTTTCTGGCAAGGTAATCAAACTCTTTTTGCCGAATGGAGTTCAACTGCTGAAGCCCGTTAAACAGAGTAAGTTTGGAGCTGAGATTAAAATAGCTTTGTTGTGTGTTGTTGTTGGTATAGCGGTAAGTTGCCATGTCGATCGAACGTCCCCAGCCAAAATTGTAATCGGCACCGGCATTTAACGACGGAATCAGGTTTAGCTTTTTTTGTTTGTAATCCCAGTTGGCCGATTCAACATTTAACCCGCTCTGCCTAATCTGAATATTGTTGTCGAATGCGTAATTAATGCAGTCTTCCAGCGACCACTTTTTTTGCGCTGACATATCTTTAATAAAAAACAGGGTTAGTAAAATGATAGCCGTTACGGGTAAATACTTGTTCATTTCGGTTATTTTTTTCTTTAATTTTAAAGAGTTATAAAATTATATATTTCTTACTTGCCGTTAAATATCTTATTACTAATTATTGTTAAAACTATAACGATTAAAAATCGTGTATATTTCCTGTGTTTTCATACTTTTACTTCCGACTTAAATTAACATTAAAACCATGAAACGTTTTGTTTCTTTTATTTTATCATGTTTTCTGGTTATCACGGGAGTTGGTGCCCAAACAACCGGAGATACCATTCATGTTTCGCATTATGCTATTCATTTAACCGATATCAATACCGAAGAACAGACCCTTGCGGGTTTTACCGAAGCAACCGTTGTTTCAAAACACGACAACCTTAATGCTTTTTCGCTTGAGCTTAAAGCTTTAACGGTCGATTCGGTTTGGACGGACAACGGCTCCTGTACCTTTAAACAATCAGACGAATTAGTACGGGTATTGTTACAGCAACCCCTAAACGAAAATGATGAGGTGGTTGTTAAAATTTGGTATCACGGAACACCTTTTCACGAAGCGTGGGGCGGTTTTCACTGGAACGGAGATTATGCTTTTAACCTTGGGGTGGGGTTTGTTTCCATTCCGCATAACCTCGGCAAAACATGGTTTCCGTGTGTTGACGATTTTACCGATCGGGCCACTTACGATTTTTTTATTACCGTAGATTCGGATAAAAAAGCGGCCTGCGGCGGTGTTTTGCAGTCGGTTACCAACGATGGCGACGGAAGTTCAACATGGCACTGGAAATTAAACCACGAAATTCCAACCTATCTGGCTTCGGTGGCAGTGGGAGAATATGCGTTGGTTCAGGATGAATACATCGGGGTGGAAGATACGGTTCCCATTACCTTTTTTGTCCATCCTGCCGATTCGTCCAAAGTAAAGGGGTCGTTTGTTAATTTAAAAAACATACTCCGTTTTTATGAAACCAAATTCGGCCCTTATCCTTTTGGCAGAGTGGGTTATACGGGCACTTCCATTGGGGCAATGGAACATGTTGGCAACATTTCCTATCCGAATTTTGCCATAAACGGAAACACAAATTACGAGTCGTTGTACAGTCACGAGTTGTCGCATATGTGGTTTGGCGATAAAGTTACCTGCAGCAGGGCAGAGGAGATGTGGCTTAACGAAGGGTGGGCATCCTTTTGTGAAATGTATTATTTGGAAGGGCTTGGTGAGCATAATTTGTTTCTGGAGCAGATGCACCAACGGAATGTTAAGGTTTTAAAAAGTACGCATGTAACCGATCACGGATACTGGGCGCTGGCCGGCGTGCCGCAGGAATATACTTACGGAAGTACTTCGTACGACAAGGGTGCCGTGGTGGTTTATACATTGAGAAATTATCTTGGCGATTCGCTGTTTTCAAAAGCCATGACCGCCTATTTGCAGCAGTATGCTTACCGGTCGGCAGGCTCGCGCGATTTGCAAAACTTTTTAACGGATTATACCGGTATTGATATGAAACCCTTTTTCGATGCCTGGGTTTTTACACCCGGAACACCTCATTTTTCAATCGATTCGTCACGAACAACCGCAACCGGAGATAACTTCAGGGTGGATATCTATCTGCACCAGCGTTACAGGGCTGCCGATTATCTGGCTGATAACAACATTCTTGAAATAGGCTTTTTAAAAGATGATTTTTCCGTGGTAACCGATACCGTTCATTTTTCGGGAAAGCTGGGGCATTCGGTAAAAACCATTGGTTTTAAGCCGCTTGCGGTGATGGTTGATCCTTTTGAAAAAACCGCCGATGCAACCGTTGATGCGATTCATGTTTTTAAGGCACCTGAAAATTACTCCTTTCCCGATACCTATTTTCAGCTTTTTGTTGATGAGTTGAATGACAGTGCTTTTGTTAGGGTAACTCATAATCAGGTGGCTCCCGACACCTTAAAATATCCGATAAAGGGGTTGCGTATTTCTCCCGGTCGTTACTGGCTGGTGGAGGGCTTTGTTCCGGAAGGAACCAGGTCGAGGGGGCAGTTTTATTACAGTAACAGCAACTATCTTGACGGCGACATGCACTTAACGGATAATGATTCGATAATGATTTTATACCGTTCAAATGCCGCTGATGAATGGCATTATGTTCCGCAGTATATTTTTGGAGGTCCGACCATCGGCTATATTTATGTTGAGGATATCCGTCCGGGTGAATATGTGCTGGCAGCACTTCAGCGCGATCATTTGGGCATAATGCAAAAGCAGGTTAACGATTTTAAGATATATCCCAATCCGGTACGCGGAAAACTGAACTTCTCTTTTAAAGATAAAGCAAATTACAATATTAACATTGTTGACAGCAGCGGACGTATTGTTGAGGATTTTATCTTTTCGGGTAAAAAAACAACCATACGCTTAAAATCTTCATCGCCGGGAATATTTGTTGTTTCGGTGACCAAAAACGGTAAATATTTTGCTTCAAAGAAGGTTGTTTTTTCAAAATAGTTTAAGGGATTATAAAAGTTGATAATAAGGTGTGAACTGCTTTTCCGTTGTTCAAAGAAGATAAAAAATCGGTTGCAACATGCCGATTTCCGCTTATCTTTGCGCCCGATGAAAATATTGAGCAGAGGAATAATATGGCTGGTGCTGTTGTGGGGGATGGTGTTGACAAACGGATGTGATAGCAATCAGCCTGCCGAAAAAGATTTATATGTAGAGCTGCCGGAGATTAACACCGCACTTTTTGCTGATTTTGACAGTGCCGTAGTTGCGAAAAAGGCTCTGGAACTGGATAGAAAATTTCTCAGGTTAAAAAAACTTACAGGGTTTAACGGTGCGGTGCTTTATGCCGAAAAGGGCCGTGTGATTTTTAAAAAAGCGTACGGCTATGCTAATGTGCGGTATCGTCGCGACTCGTTAACAACCCACAGTGCTTTTCAACTGGCATCGGTTTCAAAGATGTTCAGTGCCATGGCCGTTATGATTTTAAAAACCGAAGGGAAAATTGATTACGATGAAGATATTCGTACCTATCTGCCTGAGTTTCCCTACGAAAACGTTACCTGCCGTTTGCTGATGACCCACCGTTCGGGACTCCCGCGATATATGAGCCTTGCCCTGGACCATTGGAAAAACAAACGTATCCCCATGGATAATAACGATATGATGGAACTGTTTGTTGAGTATAAACCCGATGTTTATTTTAAACCCAATCACGGGTTTCATTATTGTAATACCAATTATGCTTTGCTGGCCAATGTGGTGGAAGCCGTTACAGGTAAACATTTTGACGAGTTTGTGGAGGAGAAAATTTTTAAACCCCTGGGGATGAATGACTCGTTTGTTTATAACATGCGCGGCGATTCGTCGGTTCCGTTATATGTTGAAAAAGGGGTACCCGGCTATTATCATCGAGGATGGCGCTGGCGCAGAATGGAAAATGATTATCTGAACGGGGTGCTGGGCGATAAAAATGTTTATACATCGGTTGAAGACCTTTATAAATACGATCGTGCGCTTGATAATTTTACGCTGGTACCGGATACGGTTTTAAGAGAGGCTTTTAAAAAGGGCAGTCCTAAATACTGGCGTAGAAAAGATAATTACGGGTTCGGCTGGCGATTAAAATCGTCTATGGACAGTGTGGCTTATCATTTTGGATGGTGGAAGGGATTTCGTACTTTTTATATTCGTGACATGCGGCATCAAAAAATGCTGGTGGTGTTAACCAATAAAGACAGAGGGCCCGGTTCGGCCAATTTTTGGAATATTATTAAAGCCGATACACTCCCCATTGGCAGGTCGTGCGATATTGGCATGAGGCATTAAAACAGACTCCCTTAGGGTATTAAGTTTATATTTTAAATCCTGTTTGGCTAAGCAGCCGGGCAATATTATGCGGGTTGTTATATAAGTTAATTTTATATGCACCGAACTCATGCCTTTCCCGATAATTTTCCCGCTGAAATTCAAAAGCGGCAGGAAATTTTTTCAATAAATCACTGTCGATTGTTATATCACAGGTTTTAAGAACCGCTTCGTTAATTATGCTTTGACTATTTTTTTCTTTACAATCAATCTCAATACGATTATCGGGCGGAGGGATGATGTCGTTCAAATTAAACGTAATTCCCAAATTAAAAAAGCGGCTTACAGCCTGTACGCTCATTACCGTTCCCGTGGCTTTGCCTTCAACGGAATAACCTGCAATATGCGGAGTGCCCGCAACCGTCATTTTTAACAGTTCTTTGTCGATAAACGGTTCGTTTTCCCAAACATCTAATACGGCGGCTTTTATTTTATTCTCTTTCAAGGCCTGTTTAAGAGCTGTTGTTGAAACCACTTCGCCTCTTGAACTGTTAATAAGGATGCAGTTTGGGCGGAGGTGTTTAAAAAAAGTCTCGTCGGCCAGATGATAAGTTTTGTCTTCCCCCTTTTTGTTTAAAGGCACATGAAATGTTATAATGTCGGCTTTTTCCTGAATTTCGCGTAAGGATACAAATTTGTTTTTGTCTTTTTCTGCACGTTTGCGCGGAGGGTCGTTCAATAAAACATTCAATCCCGCCAGTTTTGCATACCGGGCAACCTTTGAGCCCACATTGCCCGCGCCAATTATTCCGAGGGTTTTATCAGAATAATTAAACCGGTATCTTTCCGAGAGGAATGCCAACGTCGAAGCAATGTATTGCATAACCGAACCGGAGTTGCATCCCGGAGCATTGGCCCAGGCAATTCCTTTGGATGCACAGTAGGCAGTGTCAATATGGTCGAAACCAATGGTGGCCGTGGCAATAAATTTAACTTTGCTCCCTTCCAGTAAGTCGGCATTGCATTTTGTACGGGTTCGTACAATAAGGGCATCGGCATCTTTTACAATTGCTGATGTAATCTCTTTTCCGGGATAATACTCAACAGTTGCACACGATTCGAGAACTCCTTTTAAATAAGGTATTTTATCGTCGGCAACTATTTTCATAATTAATGGTTTCGATATTTATTAATTTAAGGTGTATTCCATAATAAAGATGCGGTGGTTTACCTAAAGTGTAAACGGTTTTGTTTAAAAAACTTTATCGGTAAAAATATTATTCGCCGCCATACGCCGCAAAAGTAAAAAATTATGCGAGGGTTAAGGTGAGATGTGACAGCAGGTTAAAATTTACAGATGGGTTATAAAATAAAAAGCCACTTACAATAAAACAGTGTAAGTGGCTTGGGTTTGGTGGAGAATAGCGGAATCGAACCGCTGACCTTTTGACTGCCAGTCAAACGCTCTAGCCAACTGAGCTAATCCCCCGCCTGCAATTTTATTTTGCGGCTGCAAATGTAAAACAATTTGTTTTTACAGGCAATTAAAAATTTAAGAATTTATTTGGGGGAATTTTGCATTTTTGCGGGTGAATCAACCGGCATTTTATGAAACGGCTTTTTGTTGCCATAAAAATTATTCCGCAAAAAGAATTATTGAAGGCTTTTCGTGATATACAAAAACGTTGTTTTGCAGGAAAAATAAAGTGGGTTGATCCGGATTTGTTTCATTTAACCCTGAAATTTTTAGGCGATACTCCGGAAGATAAAATCGAACCGGTTTCGGAAGTCCTGGAGGAAGTAACCGAAGAAACAGCCGGATTTTCTTTTGATTTGGCAGGACTCGGGATTTTTGGCAGCTCATACCGGCCGAGGATAATAAGAGTTAATGTTGAAAAGGGCGGGCAGTTAGAAATATTGGGAAATGAATTGCTGAATAGATTTGATGATGTCGGATTTAAAAGAGACCGGCAAAATTTTGTGCCTCACCTTACATTGGGTCGAATAAAACAAGTGAGCGATAAAAAACTGTTACAAAAAACAGTTTCCGAATACCGGTCGGTTTTTTTTCAAACGGCCAGGGTAAAAACAGTAATCCTTTACGAAAGCATATTGCATTCTTCGGGACCGGAGTACATAATTTTAAAGGAGTATAAACTACGTTGAATTGTTAAAATATATTTATTATTTGCAACGAACCCATACAAAATGATGTCAAAAGAACATTGTTAACCCGAAAAAAGGTTTGGCTTAATATAATTTTATACTTTAGCGTTCGTTATTGAGAATAAGAACAAAAACAGAACAGGTTGAGTTATAAACATTTTTACGTTAGTATTGTTTTTTTTCTGATTTTAGTTGTAACCGTAAGGGGGCAGCAGCAACCTACCTTTACACAATATCAGAATGCGATGGTTTACACTAACCCTGCGGTAATGGGAATGGGAGACGGGATATGTATTAATGGTTTGATGCGGCAGCAGTGGGCAGGTTTTAAAGATGCCGATGGTAACAAGGTTGCTCCTGAAACCTATCTGATTACTATTAATTCGCCTTTAAAATTTTTACATGGCGGATTGGGAGGTTCTATTATACAGGATAAACTGGGATTTGAAAAAAATGTTGGCGTTAACCTGTCATATTCGTTCCATACTTCGCTCTCCTTTGCCGACTTGGGAATAGGTGCAGGAGTGAGCCTGATCAACAGAAGCATTGATTTTTCAAAGTTTAAACCCGAGCAACAGGGCGACCCCGTTTTGTTGTCATCCGATGTAGGTTCCATGATATTTGACGGCAATCTTGGTATTTTTCTGAAAAACCCCGATTACTATATCGGCTTTTCCGTGGTAAATTTACTGGAATCACACGGTAAAAATTTGAGTACCGGTGATAACTCGGTGGTGCAATATAAAACCGACAGAACTTTTTATTTAACAGGGATGTATCATTTTATGTTGTCAAATCAAAACTTTGTCGTCTCTCCCGCTTTTATGATTGAAAGCGATTTGGCGGCAACGCAATATATTGTGTCGGGTAACGTTAGTTACAAAGACAGATTTTACGGTGGTATCAGTTACCGTGTTTTGGAATCCATCGGAGTAATGGTTGGTGTTAAGTTTAAAGACTTTAATATCAGCTATTCGTATGATATTAATACCATGAAATACGGTATGTCCGGTTCGCACGAAATAGGACTGAGCTATTGTTTTAAAATAAAGGTTGATAATTCAAAAACAAGTTATAAAAACACGAGATACTTATAAAAGCGAAAATAATATGTTCAAAATCAATATACATTGCAGTTTTTGCTATTTTTGGGGCTCGTTAAAAAAGGAATATTAGTTAAAAGTACATACAATCAAACAGTTAGATATGAAAAGGTTGATTTTTTACATTCTCGTTGCCGGATTTTTGGCAAGCTGTAGTAACTCCGGAAATGGTGAATTGGTTGGTTCCAGAACCAAATCGCGTCCGTTTTACCAGCCTGACCCTTATGGAATGGTTTTCGTACCCCAGGGTAGTTTTATCATGGGTGCCGGCGATGAAGATATTGCCAAAAGTTATTTAACACAGCCAAAAACCATTTCGGTTTCGGCCTTTTATATGGATGAAACCGAAATTACTAATAATGAATATCGTCAGTTTGTCGACTGGGTTCGCGACTCCATTGCCCGTACAATTCTTGGCAATGTACGTCCCGAAGACTATTTAATTGAAGAAAATCCCAAAACGGGTGAAGTATATGATCCTCCGTTTTTGAACTGGAAAACGGAAATTGACTGGAATAGCGAAGATCAGGATATCAGAGATGCGCTTGAAGAGATGTATCTCCCCGAAAATGAACGATTTTTCCGTCGTAAAGAAATTGATACCCGTAAATTAATGTATTCCTATTATTGGGTTGACCTGCATGCTGCTGCAAAAAAAGATTTTTCGGAACCCGGCGATTATCGTAATGCCGGACTGGCTAACCGCCCGCAGGGATTGCGCGACCGTTCGGTTTATGTTCGTAACGAAATGATTGCCGTTTATCCCGATACACTGGCATGGATTGCTGATTATACCTACTCGTTTAACGACCCGTTGACCGAAAAATATTTCTGGCATCCCGCTTACGATAATTACCCTGTTGTAGGTGTTAACTGGCGACAGGCTCGTGCATTTTGTGTATGGAGAACGGAGTTGCTTAATTCGCACCAGCATTCAAAAAAAGGTGGTGTTGACCTGTCCGAATTTCGTCTTCCTTCGGAGGCCGAATGGGAATGGGCTGCAAGAGGCGGCTATCAGTTAAACCCCTACCCTTGGGGAGGCCCTTACACTGTTAACGAAAAAGGATGTTTTCTTGCCAACTTTAAACCCCGCAGGGGAAATTATATTGCCGATGGAGGTTTAAGAACGTTAATTGTTGCTCATTATCCTGCTAACGACTGGGGATTATATGATATGGCCGGTAACGTTGCTGAATGGACAAACTCTGCTTATGATCCTGCATCATACAACTTTACCTGGGATATGAATCCTAACTATACCTACAATGCCAAAGAAGACGATCCTCCGGCAATGAAACGCAAAGTTGTTCGTGGCGGTTCCTGGAAAGATATCAAATATTATTTGCAGGTTACAACCCGTGCTTACGAGTATCAGGATACTGCAAAAGCATACATCGGATTCAGATGTATCCAACCTTACCTGGGAAGAAATAAAGGCGATAATCCTAACAAGGCTTCACGCGTTTATCATTAATCGAAATATTTTTAAATTAATTTATAACAAAACACAAAATTAAATTTATCATGGGCTTATTTGATTTTACACACACAAGAAGGTACAGAAACTTTATGGCTAAGGTATATGGCCTTGGTGCATCCGTTGTTTTAGTAGGTGCACTTTTTAAAATTATTCATATGCCGGGTGCCAATGAAATGCTTACCGTCGGTTTGTTAACCGAAGCTGTAATCTTTTTCTTTTCAGCTTTCGAACCTCCGCACGTTGAGCCGGACTGGAGCCTTGTGTATCCCGAACTTGCCGGAATGTATAATGACGATGTAGATGATGATGTTCTTGAAAAAAGAAAAACACCTACAGAGCGTTTGGATGAAATGTTTGAAAAAGCAAATGTTAATGAAAGAGTTATCGGCAGGCTGGGTGAAGGTTTAAATAAATTAGCCGAAACAGCAAATCAGATAGGTCAGGTAACCGAAGCTGCTGCTGCCTCAAAGGAATTTGCCACAAGCATGAAAAGCGCTTCCGAAACAGCAAGAAAGCTTAACGATGTGATGGTGCAGGATTTAACAGCTGCTACAAACTATTCCGAGAGTGTTGCCAGAGTTGCCGAAAACGCTAACGCCATGGTAAGAACTTTTGATGAATCTAATAACTCGGCAGCTGAATTTGCCAAACAGGTTCAGGAACTTAACAAGCGTATGAGTACCCTTAATAAAGTATATGGTAATATGCTTTCAGCCATGAATGTTAATGCCTAATATTAACATTTATATTAATTATTATTCACTAAAAATTAAAACAATAAAAAATGGCTGGATATAAGGAAACCCCACGGCAAAAGATGATTGCCATGATGTACCTCGTTCTTACAGCCCTGTTGGCACTTAACGTGTCGAAAGATATTTTGGATGCTTTCCTCGTTGTAAACGAAAGTATTGAAAGTACCAACGTGGGAATTGAGAAAAAGGTAGATTTTATTTATAATAAATTTGAAACTCAATATCAGTTAAACCCTGATAAAGTAGGTCCCAAGTGGCAGGAAGCTCAACAGGTAAAAGCCGAATCGGATAAGCTGCTTAAATATTTGGATGACCTGAAATTTTATCTTGTTCAGAAATCCGAAATGGGTGTGGTTCAAAAAAACAGTGTTGAAGATTCCATTAAAATCAGAAACCTCTATTTTAAAGATACCATTATTGGTGGTAAAAAACAGAGTTTCCTGATGCTTGACCTGGTTCCAACAAAAGATAAATATGATAATACTACCCATTACATGATTGGAAACAACGGTAGTGGCGAAGCATACAGACTTAGTAAAAAACTTAAGGAGTACCGTAACTTTATGTTACAAAAAATGAACGAACCTCAGGATTCTAAAAAAATCGGACTGATTATTCTTCCCGGTAAAGCTTATCGCGATGCTACCGGTACCAAAGAAGACTGGGAATATCATAATTTTAACCATACCATTCTCGCTGCCGATATCACCCTTGTTAATAAAATTATTAACGAAGTTCGTTCGGCCGAGTTTGATGTGGCCAACTATTTGTACGCATCCATTACCGCTACCGACTATAAATTTGATAATGTTGCGGCTAAAATTATTCCCAAAAGTACCTATGTACTTAAAAACAGGAAATATGAAGCCGATATTTTGGTAGCTGCTTACGACTCAAAAACAAAACCCGATGTATATTATGTAACCGGTGTTGATAAATGGAAACCGGAGTATAAAAAACGTGCTAAAAAAGTTTCAGGATCCGAAGGCTCTGTAAAACTCGAATTTCCTGCTACCACCGAAGGTGTTAAAAAATATGCAGGGGTAATCGAACTGCTCGACCCTAAAACCAATAAAAAGGTTCAGTATCCTTTTAGTGGTAAATACATTGTTGCGCCGCCTTCGTTAACGGTTTCTCCTTTGAAAATGAACGTATTTTATATAGGTGTTAAAAACCCTGTTTCCATCTCGGTACCCGGGTTGTCGATGAATGATGTAACACCCACCATTTCAAAAGGAAAATTGTACAAAGATCCCAAGAATAAAGGTCAGTGGATTGTTGAAGTGCCTAAAGGTATTAAAAAGGTTACCGTTTCAGCCTCTGCCAAAATTGAAGGTAAAAATTACGCACTGGGTTCGGTTGAATTCAGGGTAAAACGTGTACCCGACCCAACCGCTACCATTGCAGGTATGACCGGTGGTTCAATCAACAAAAACCAGCTGCTTGCCGCCGGTGCCATTATTCCTGAAATGAGGGGATTTGAGTTTGACCTTTATTTCCAGATTACTTCTTATTCGTTCACCACGCTTATTAATGGCGACTTTTTTACCATTAAAGCCAAGGGCAATACTTTCTCGAAAGATATCGTTAAAAGGATAAGAAGCGGAAAAAGAAAACAGAAATTTTTCTTTGAAAATATACAAGCCAAGGGACCTGACGGTAGTAAGAGAAGTTTGAACCCCGTTAACCTTGAATTGAAATAATAATTTATTTTGAACGTTATGAAAAAGTTTGTTGTTGCACTTTTTGCCTTTACCCTATTATTCGGAATCGGATTATCAGCCCAGATTGTTGATGACCAGCCTGTAGATCAGGTTTATGTTAACAATGAAGGCGGAAATCTGAAACCGGTTCCTTTACCTCTTGTGCGAAAAGCTGATGTGATGTGGTCCAAAAGGATATGGCGTGAGATCGATTTTCGTCAGAAATTCAATCAAAAGTTGTATTACCCCATGGAAACACAGCAAAACTGGAAGTCGCTTACCGTTACCATTCTCGACGCTGTTAAGGAAGGTGAAATTACAGCTTATGATATCAACAATACCGATGAACTGTTAATTCCCATCACTTATCGCGAGATAGAGGGCAGACAAGTGGATACCACCTATACCACAATGCGCCGCCCTTATCCGCCATACGATGAATATGATACGGTAATCTATAGCACTTTTGATCCTACCAAAATAATGCGTTTAAGGATTAAAGAGGATTGGTATTTTGACAAACAACGTTCGCAAATGATGGTGCGTATCCTCGATATGTGTCCGGTAATTATTAAAGAACGTAACGGCGAAGAGGGAACCGAGCCGCTGTTTTGGTTTTCGTATGCCGAAGCCAGACCGGTGTTTGCAAATGCCTTTGTTTTTAATGCCGATAATTCAGCCATGCGTCTCTCGTTTGACGATGTTTTTATCAAAAGGCTTTTTGACAGCTATATTTACAAAGAGCAAAATGTTTTCGACAGACGTATCTCGCAATATGCCACAGGTGTGGATGCTTTGCTGGAATCAAAACGTATAAAAAACGAGATGTTCGATTTTGAACAATTCCTTTGGGAGTATTAATTTATTGAACTGAATAAATAAAAAAAACTCTTCGCTTGCGAAGAGTTTTTTTTTGCCATGGTTTTTTACTTTTGTAAAATATGACAACCGCATTACTGGAAACAAATATTACATATTTAAAAGGTGTAGGCCCCAAAAGGGCTGAAGTTTTAAAAAAAGAACTTAACATCGGTACTTATGAAGATTTGCTTAATTACTTTCCTTTCAGATATGTTGATAAAAGCCGTTTTTATAAAGTTAAAGATGTTATAACCGATACAACCTATTTCCAGCTTAAGGGTAAAATTTCCAATCTTACTTCAGTAGGAGATAAGCGAACCAAATATATTACAGCCGTTTTTACCGACGATACCGGTACCATTGGTTTGGTTTGGTTTAAAGGGTTGCAGTGGGTGAAAAACCGCTTTGAGCCCGGTAAAGAGTACATTATTTTCGGAAAACCGTCAACCTTTAAAAACCGGTTTAACTTTGTGCATCCCGAAATAGAAGATGTGGTTGATACCGAACCGGCAATATCCGGAAACCGATTGGAAGGCATTTATCGTACCTCCGAAAAACTTAAAAACATCGGTTTGGGTACAAGGGGTATCTCAAAGTTGATGAAAACCCTTTTATCAAATGTTATTGATTCAATCCCTGAAAATCTGCCCGACTATTTGATCCGCCATTATAACTTGTTATCCAGGCGTGAGGCGTTGGTAAATATCCATTTTCCGGTGTCGCCCGAAATGATCAAAAATGCGGAGAATCGTTTGAAATTTGAAGAGCTTCTGTTCGTTCAGCTTCAGATATTGCAGGAAAAGATCAACGTTCAAAAAAAAATAAAGGGGCATGTTTTTAATGTGGTGGGCGATTTTTTTAACGGATTTTATCACCATCATCTTCCCTTTACGCTTACCGGTGCACAAAAACGGGTGATAAAAGAGATAAGGCTTGATATGAAATCGGGCAGGCAGATGAACCGGCTGTTACAGGGCGATGTGGGTAGCGGGAAAACGCTGGTGGCGTTAATGTCGATGTTGATCGCGCTGGATAACGGCTATCAGGCAGCCATGATGGCCCCTACCGAAATACTTGCCACACAGCATTTCCATTCAATTACAAATCTATTAAAAGATATGGATATTGAGGTTGGATTGCTTACGGGATCAACCAAAGCGCCACAACGAAAGATAATTCATCAGCGCCTTAAAGAGGGTAAAATGCAGATTCTTATCGGAACACATGC